>JAFODV010000096.1 GCA_017380515.1 Alistipes sp. | reverse complement strand
GGGCCTTGTACGGCATTGGCGCTGTTATTGCCCTCATACTAACACTCATCAAGCTTCCAGCATTGCCTTTCGCACTCGGTATGTTTATCCCTATGGAGCTCAACGCACCTCTCGTTGTGGGTGGCTTGGTGGCATGGGCTGTTAACCGCCACAAGGATGCTGAGCAGGCTAAGGCAAACAACAACCGTGGCACGCTCATCGCCTCAGGCTTCATCGCTGGTGGTGCTCTCATGGGCGTTGTCAGCGCTATCATCGCCTTCTTCGGTGCCGACCTCATGATTAAGTGGGAGACAGGCTCAATGTGGCCTATCTACCTCGGCATAGTGATGTACGCAGCAATAATCGCCTACTTCATCTGGCACTCACGCCGTGCAAAGATCGGCGAGTAATTTGCCGTGATAAGTATGAGTAAGACTGGGTAGAGCCGCTTCGCTATGGGTAGAGCCGCTTCGCTCTGTGTAGAACTGGGTAAAAAAATCCCCAGAGCGTAGCGGAATTACCCAGAGCTTTAGCGGAACTACCCACCACTACCCAGAAAAAACTAACCATCGCCTTAATAACCACAAACAAAAAACACTATACACAATGGACCTAAAAGAGAGATTTTTGAAATATGTATCGTTCGACACTCAGAGTGATGAGTCGAGCACAACATTCCCATCTACCGACAAGCAGCTCGTGTTGTTGCGCCACCTTAAGGAGGAGCTTGAGACAATAGGCCTCACAGAGGTGACAATGGATAAGTATGGCTATGTCATGGCCACGCTACCCGCAACCAAGGGCTACGAGAATGCCCCAGTCATCGGCTTCATCTCGCACGTAGACACCGCTCCAGATATGAGTGGCGCTAACATCAAGCCACACACCGTGGAGAACTACGACGGCCGTGACATACGCCTCGGCGACGACTGCTGGTTGCGTGTCGAGGAGTTCCCTGAGCTCTCGTTCTTCAAGGGCCACACCCTCATTCACACCGACGGCACAACACTCCTCGGTGCTGACGACAAGGCAGGTGTTGCCGAGATTGTTACAGCTATGGAGTGGCTCGTGGCACACCCTGAGCTTCCTCACGGCAAGATTCGTGTGGGCTTCACCCCCGACGAGGAGATTGGCCGTGGCGTCGACTACTTCGACGTGAAGAAGTTTGCTGCCGACTTTGCATACACCATGGACGGTGGCATGGAGGGCGAGCTTGAGTATGAGAACTTCAACGCTGCAGGCGCAAAGATTCAGATTGCAGGCCGCAACGTGCACCCAGGCATGGCTAAGAACAAGATGATAAACGCCATCGACATCGCCTGCGAGCTCAACGCACTCCTACCTTTGGAGCAGCGTCCTCAGTTTACCGAGCACTACGAGGGCTTCTTCCACTGCGTAGGCATCAAGGGCTCTGTCGAGGAGGCTGAGATAAACTACATCATTCGTGACCACGATTCGGATAAGTTTGAGCAGAAGAAGCAGCTCATGTGGGATGTTGTCAACTTCCTCCAGCGCAAGTATGGCGAGAAGTGCCTGACGCTCACGCTCAAGGACCAGTACTACAACATGCGTAAGATGGTGGAGCCACACCCACAGCTCATCGAGAAGGCACGCCGCGCCATGATTGAGGCGGGTGTTAAGCCTCAGGTGAAGCCTATCCGTGGTGGTACCGACGGCTCACGCCTCTCGTTCATGGGCCTACCATGTCCTAACCTCTTCACTGGTGGCATGAACTTCCATGGCCGTTATGAGTATGCTTCGCTCACAACGATGAACCGTGCGATGAACACCATCATTAACCTTGTGCGCATCTGGGCAGAGTAATCGATAAGAGAGTAAACAGTAATTAGTAGTGAGTAATGAGGATTATGGGTAAAATGGGTAGATAGTTTAAGGAAATTAAGGAGATTAGGGAAATTAATGAAATTAAGGACAAACCCTAAATTCCCTAATTTCACTAATACCCACTATACCCAAGATACCCAGCTCTACCCAGAGCTTTAGCGGCTCTACCCACTCTACCCACACCTGTCATGTTGAGCGAAGCGAAACATCTCTCGGTGAGTACAGACTGAAGAGATTCTTCACTACGTTCAGAATGACATTGTAAGCGAGTGGTACGTAGCAACGAAATTTATTACTAATTACTCATTACTAACTACTAATTTGAATAATAGTTATGAACAACCAATTTGGATATATGAGAGTTGCTGCGGCGGTGCCTCGTGTGCACATTGCCGATGCTCGACGCAATGCCGAGGGAGCTCTCAAGATTATGCAGGATGCCTTCAAGGAGGGTGTCGAGATTGTTGTCATGCCTGAGCTATCGTTGGTGGGCTACACCTGCGGCGACATGGTGTTGCAGAAGAAGCTCCTCCGCGACTCGGAGCAGGCCTTGGAGTGGCTCATGGAGGAGTGCCGCGACATACCTACAATCGGTATCGTGGGTCTTCCTGTGGTCTTTGCTGACCGCCTCTACAACTGCGCTGCCGTATTCGGCCAGGGCGAGTTGTGGGGCATTGTGCCTAAGAGCTACATACCTAACTATGGCGAGTTCTCCGAGCTTCGTTGGTGGGTATCGGGCTACGGCATCAAGGATCGTATGATACGTTTTGCTGGCCGTGAGTGCCCATTTGGTGCCGACCTCATGTTCGACATCCATGGCGTGGAGTTCGGTGTCGAGATCTGCGAGGATATGTGGGTGCCAGTGCCGCCATCATCAATGCAGGCTGTGCAGGGTGCTAAGCTGCTGTTCAACCTCTCGGCATCGCCTGAGTCGGTATGCAAGCACGACTACCTCATATCGCTCATCGCCGAGCAGTCGTCACGCACCATGGCGGCATATGTCTATGCCTCATCAGGACATGGCGAGTCGTCGAGCGACCTTGTCTTTGCCGGCAATGCTGTTGTCGCCGAGCTCGGTAGGGTGTTGGGCACGAGCGATCGCTTTGTGCGCAACGACCGCATGGTGATTGCCGACATCGACGTGGAGTACATCTCTACACGCCGCACCGCACGTAACACCTTCTACTATCCCGATGCTCCAGAGATGCGTGTCGTGGAGATCGACGTTGACGAAATATGCTATCAGGGTGATGTGCGTCGCCACATCGAGCCTCTCTACTTCGTGCCCGAGGATGAGGCAGCACGTGCCATCCACTGCCGCGAGGTATTCGCCATTCAGGCAGCAGGCCTTGCGCAGCGCCTCGAGCATACAGCGTGTACAAAGGCTGTCCTCGGCATCTCAGGAGGCCTCGACTCTACATTGGCACTCTTGGCTGTGTGCGACACCTTCGACCTGTTGGGCCTCGACCGCAAGGGCATCATCTGCGTGACAATGCCAGGCTTCGGCACCACCGACCGCACATATCAGAATGCCTTGACCATGGCCCGTGAGCTTGGCTGCACACTCAAGGAGATATCTATTAAAGAGGCGTGCGAGCAGCACTTCAAGGATATAGGCCTCAGCGCCGACGAGAGATCTGTGGCCTACGAGAATTCGCAGGCACGTGAGCGCACCCAGATACTCATGGACGTTGCCAACATATGCGGTGGCATGGTCATCGGCACTGGCGACATGAGCGAGTTGGCTCTCGGCTGGGCAACATACAATGGCGACCAGATGTCGATGTACGGCATCAACTCATCTGTGCCAAAGACCCTTGTGCGCTACATGGTAGACTGGTATGCTAACAACCGTGCTGAGGGCGTGTTGCGTGATGCGTTGCTCGACGTTGTGGCTACGCCCGTTAGCCCTGAGCTGCTTCCTGCCGACGGCAACAATATACAGCAGCGCACCGAGGATATCGTGGGCCCTTACGAACTCCACGACTTCTTCCTCTACTGCACACTTCGTCGTCGCTACTCGCCAAGCAAGATTGCTATGTTGGCATCGTTGGCCTTCGAGGGTACCTACGACAAGCCTACAATCCTCAAGTGGCTCAAGGTGTTCTTCCACCGCTTCTTCTCGCAGCAGTTCAAGCGCTCGGCAATGCCTGACGGTCCTAAGGTTGGTGCTGTGGGCCTCTCGCCACGTGGTGACCTACACATGCCTTCAGATGCTCAGGAGCGTGCATGGCTCCAGGAGGTCGAGGAGGTTGAGCGTGAGATTGACGCATTGTGCTAATGTTGAACTAATTTGAATATTGAGGCTATGAAACGTCTTGCTATTGTTGCCCTTATCGCTGTTGTAGCCATCATGCTACCTACGTCGGCCACAGCGCAAATCAACCTATCAAACTTGTTGGGTGGTGGCTCCAAGACCACTACATCGTCGGCTAACGACCCATATAAGCGTCTTGCCGATGCTGCTCCTGCTGCCTCAACGCTCAATGCCACATGGCTCTACGACACAGCGTCGTTTAGCTACCTTGGCAGCAATGCCTTGGCCGAGATGGCTGTTGCCCAGCTCAACCCCGTCATCAACGACGTGCTCCGTCAGATGGGCGTTACCAAGGGCTCAGCAGTGCTCATGCTCAGCAGTGGCACAGGCTCAATCACGCACGACGGATATACTATGAAGGGCAGCTATAGCTACACCCGTTCTACGGCTGGCATCGTCGCTGAGACCATCGTCGACGATAAGCGTGTTAGTGCCTCAGGCTATGTGCGTTATAGCTCCGACACCCTCACCGTGTTGCTCGATGCCCGTGAGCTTATAAAGGCTATCCTTGAGGTTATGCCCGAGTATAAGAACGACCCTAACATTGTTCTTGTCGAGACCGTCCTCCGCGACCTCGGCGATGTCTATGTCATGGGTAAGTTCAAGCGTAAGTAACATTTTAATACCTTGTCACTATGAGACGTCTATCACTTATTATTCTGCTTTGCCTCATCGCCATAACCACTGTTGAGGCGCAGCTACTCTATAAAATATCAGGAAATGGCCTTGAGAAGCCATCGTACATATTTGGCACCTACCATTTTGCCTCCGAGAAGTTTGTCGACGAGGTTCCGGGCCTTCGCGATGTCCTTGAGAGTGTTGAGCAGGTGTGTGGTGAGGTAGCTTCGAATTTTGACCAGCAGGCGATGATGAAGCGCATGCTTATGCCTGATGGCCTAACCTACAATCAGTTACTCGATGCCGAGCACTATGAGAAACTTAATGCTAAGCTTCGCATGTTTCTCGGGGCCGACCTCACCAGTGCCTATGTTGGTAAAAATTTAGGCTCTCTAAATCCCGCAACTATGAGTCTCATGCTGCAAATGTTGGAGCCTGCTGACGTCCCTAATGCCGATCTTAAGACGCCTCTTGACCCCTATTTTGACAAGTATGCCAAGCTAATGGGTATGCCAAGTCTCTTTTTGGAGACCCAAGAGCTTCAGTTAGAAGTGTTCTTTGGTGCATCTATCGAGGAGCAGGTTGCCGAGTTGGTGTGGTGGCTCGATAATTACCAGAATTCGTCGTTATTGGTTCAGGAGATGGTACAAGCCTATATGGCTCAGGATATCAAGCAAGCTACCAAATGCTTTGACAGCCAGCTTAAGAGTGGTATGTATAGCAAGAAGTGGCAAGAACGTGCTATCGACCAGCGCAACAAGAATTGGGTGGAGCTGATGCCATCTATCATGGCTGACAAGTCCACACTCTTTTATGTTGGTCTTGCACACCTCGACTACGGCAAAAATTCACTTTTTAGGTTATTGCGTAAGGCGGGATATACAGTTACCCCCTTGTTGTGATAAGGGCGCATCTGCTGCCGCTAGCCAATTATTGTAGCAATGGGCAGTACCTCAAGTACAGCCCATCGCCACAAAATCAGCCGAGCGTTGCATCTGCAACCCTTCTAACAACAAGTCTATTCTGCCAAGGGCACATCTGCTGCCGCTAGCCAATTATTGTAGCAATGGGCAGTACCTCAAGTACAGCCCATCGCCACAAAATCAGCCGAGCGTTGCATCTGATAACTTCTAACAAGAAATAGTGCGCTGATTGAGGTGGCTGATTAGTGAATTTAAGGAGATTAGTGAATTTAAGGAGATTAGCAATACTCTTCCCTAAAATTCTTTAAATTCCCTATTCTCCCTATCTTGCCTCTCTCACCTCTCACTTTTCACCTTTCACCTTTTACCTTGTCAACCACCACTCGGCCCACTCCATATCTTCGGGTGTGGTGAGCTTTATGTTGCTGCGCTCGCCCTCTACGAGCGATATCTTTGCTCCCATGGCCTCCACCACCGAGGCATCGTCTGTGAACTTTGGCGAGAACTCCTGCTCGTAGGCCTTGCATAGCAGCTCACGCTCAAACGTCTGCGGTGTCTGCACTATGCGTAGCTCGCTGCGTGACACAATCTCCGAGTCGTCGCCCACAACCCTGCGGTAGGAGTCAACAACATCTACTACGGGTATCGTTGCTCTATGCTCCTCGCAGTCGAGCATGGTGCGTATGATGAGCTTTTTCGATATCAGTGCCCTCACGCCATCGTGCACCGCCACATACTCTACCTCTGGCGACAATGCCTCAAGGCCTCGCTTCACCGAGAAGAAGCGCTCAGCGCCTCCCACGACGCACCTATGCACAGCAATGTCAAAGCGTGCAGCGAGGTTCTTCCATAGTCCTATATGCTCCTCAGGAAGCACCACGACGATCTCTGCGCCGGGCAGTGCCTCAGCAAATGTGTTTATTGTGCGTGCCACGACAGGCAGGCCTCCAAGCATCAGAAACTGCTTGGGCATGGTGCTCTGCATGCGCTTGCCTGAGCCACCAGCAACGATAACTACTCCTCGCTTTGCCATATCAGTTTTTTGCCAAATCCAAGTTTGTTGTCTGTAAGTTTTAGCATCGTAGGCTCCACCTCCCATAGCGTTAGTGGTGCTACGGCAGCATAGGGGAAGCGCTTGATGTATACCTTGCGTGCCTCCTCCTCGCCACGTGTTGCTATGCCCTCAATCTGTATTCCTTCGACACATCCCACTATGCGTGTCTCACGCACAATGCTTAGTGCCACACGTGGGTTATCTGCCATCTCCGTGCCATGACGTGTTGTGAGGTCCGATGTAAATACTATGCGGTTGCGCTGTGTGTCATACGCATAAAAACAGTTGGCAACGTAGGGTAGGTTGTCCCTACCCACTGTTGCCAATGTCAATACATGATGCTTGCGTATGAACTTCGTGATTCGCTCGTCGATGTTCATCATCATATGTTACTTTTTCTCTGTCTTCTTCTCTGCAGTCTCTTCTGCTGGCTTCTCTGCAGCCTCCTCTGCCTTCTTCTCACGGCGGAAGATGTCGTCCTCAGTTACTATGTCGCCCTCTTCGGCCTTGCCATCCATCTCGGCAATCACACGGTCGCGGAGTGCCTCGAAGCCTGCACGGTGCTTCTTAGAGATAGGATCTGTTGGCTGCTGCGTAACCTGAAGTGGGTCTACTGGCTTGCCATTCTGCCAAATGCGGTAGTCGAGGTGAGGACCTGTCGACGTACCTGTAGAACCTACGTAGCCGATAAGCTGTCCCTGGCTCACGTGTGCACCCACCTTGATGCCCTTAGCAAAGCCCTTAAGGTGGAGATATCCTGTCTCGAGACCTCCCGAGTGCTTGATCTTTATGGTGTTACCACCGCCGCCACCCCAGCCGGCCTTTGTCACTACGCCATCTGCCACTGAGTGTACAGGAGTTCCTGATGGTGCTGCATAGTCAACACCGAGGTGAGGACGATATACGCGGTGTACGGGGTGTAGACGCTTGTATGTAAACTTCGAGCTGATGCGTGTGTACTTCAATGGTGCCTGAAGCATCTGCTTCTTGATTGACGTACCATCGTAGTCCCAGTATGCCAATTTGCCGTTGTTGTCGGCATAAGGTATTGCATAGAGCTCCTTCTTGCCCTTCTTGAATCGTGCACCATATATCTTGCCAATGCCTATCGACTTACCATCGGCATACTTCTCGTCGAATATGATTGTGAAGCTGTCGCCCTCCTGGATGCTGAAGAAGTCCACAGACCACTGGAACAAATCTTCGAACTCGTCGGCAAGGGCATAGGGCAAATCCTGTGCCATGATAGCACCCCATAGCGACGATGTGATCTCGGCAGTTACCGAGCGACGCTTCACCTCCACTGGTAGGCGATCGATTCTCACGTCCACAGAGTCACCCACAAACGCAAATGTTATGTAGTCCTCTTTCGATTTGTGATATACCATGTAGTCCAACACACGACGTGTGCCATCCTCCGTATTTACGGTGTGTGTGAATACCGTGTATGTCTTGTCGGAACGAATCTTTTTCAATGGGAAGATGCTATCTGACTTCTTCTCAAGGTTGTGTACCTTGCGTGCCGATATGCCGTAGCTATCGAGAATCTGGCCAAGTGTACGCTTGCCGATGGTGTCCTGCTTCACGGTATATAGGTTAGTGTCGATGCCAAATAGATATACTGGCTCGACCAACGCTGCTGTGTCAATCTTATCAACGACGCTCTTAAGCTCGTCTATTCTGTCCTGTGTTTCGGTAGAACCGCCGCCACATGCTGCAAACAGAGTAGCAAGCAGCAAGGTGGATAATATTGCTAATTTTTTCATGATTTGCAAAGTTAATGAAATTTTCTTAAAATGGCCAAATTTATTTTATAAAATGATTTGTGTGTCTGAAAAAAGGGATTTGTGTTTGGTTATAACCAAAATAATTTGTATCTTTGACGAAATTGTGTAACTACGCGACGACGTTAACAGTGTTGGAATGAAGCCTTTTTTGACTATACTCTCATGGATCTATGGAGCGGTGATTGCTATCCGTCATCGCCTCTATGACTGGGGTGTATTCCGTAGCTACGAGTTCGACATTCCCATTGTCTGCATCGGCAATATCACTGTTGGTGGCACGGGCAAAACGCCTATGGCTGAGCTTCTTATAGGCCAGCTTATGGACACCTACACCATTGCCCTGCTCTCACGAGGCTATGGTCGTCGCACCAAGGGCTACTACGAGGTGACAACCGCCGACAACTACCTAAATGTCGGTGACGAGCCTCTGCAGGTGAAGCTCAAATATCCCGATAGTGTGGTCGTAGTGTGTGAGGATCGTGTGGCTGCAATACGTCGTATCCGCCAGGAGCATCCTGAGGTAAACCTCATCATCATGGACGATGGCTTCCAGCACCGACGTGTGCGTGCCAAGGTCAACATCATCATTTTGGACGCTACACGCCCCGTCAAGAGCGATAGATTGCTCCCCGTAGGCCGTCTGCGTGACCTTAAGCGACGTCTCAAGGCTGCCCACTTCTTCATGGTGTCGAAGTGCTCGGAGTCGATGACGCCCCTCGACCGTCGCCTATGGCGCAACGAGCTACGCTCAATAGCCTATCAGAAGGTATACTTCTCGCATATAGTCCCTCTTAGCATCGAGCCTCTGTTCTACTTCGAGGATCGCGAGGAGGTGGACTATGGCAGTCAGGCAATCATACTTGCTGGCGTGGGCAACCCCCGACCCTTCATTCGTGAGATATCTGTGCGCTTCAACGTCGTCGATAAGATGATCATGCCCGACCACCATCGCTACACGCTCACCGACATAGAGCGCCTTCAGGAGAAGCTACGCCGTCACCCTCGTGCCGTGATTCTCATGACCGAGAAGGATGCCGTGAAGCTGTTCCGCAGCCGCAATATCCCTGAGCCTGTGCGTCGTGCGATGTACTATCAGCCTATCGAAACTCAGCTTATTGATGGCCCTGATAAAGACTTTATCGGCAACCTCAAGCAGGAGATCGAATTCAAAGACTTCGACTCACGCAAGAAGATGTCAAAGAAGAGTGTAAATTTAGATGACGATACTTTATGATTAACAAGGTAATTCTTTTAGGAAATGTGGGTCAGGATCCTGAGATCCGCACCCTTGAGACAGGCGTTAAGGTTGCACGCCTACGCTTGGCTACCACCGAGCGAATATTCAACCGCCAGACAAACGAGACTACCGAGCATACAGAGTGGCACAGCGTCACCTTGTGGCGTGGCCTTGCTGAGGTTGCCGACAAGTTTGTGCGCAAGGGCTCACAGGTCTATGTCGAGGGCCGTATTCGTAGCCGTGAGTGGGAGAAAGATGGTCAGCGTCACTTCGGCTTTGAGATTGTTGCCGACGATATGAAACTTCTTGGCCGTCGCCCTGAGGGAGCATCACAGACAGGCTACCAGCAGCCAGCACCTCAGCCAGCACCTCAGCCTCAGTATCAGCAGGGTGGCTATCAGCAGCCTCAGTACCAGCAGAGCTATCAGCCGCAGCCACAGCCTGCAGCACCGCAGACAATAATGGCAGATCCTGACGACCTACCATTCTAAATTTGGGGTGATAAGGCAGCATCTGCGGCCGCTAGCAAAAAGAGTCCCGACAATGAGCAGTACTTCTTGTACAGCCCATCGTCTGGATTTTTGCCGAGCGTTGCATCTGCAACCCTTCTGACGAGAAATTAGTGCGCTGATTGAGGTGGTAGATTAAGGAGTTTAGTGAATTTAATGAATTTAGTGAAATTAGGGAGAAGGTTAGCGGTTAGGTCTTACGGATAAATGTCGATAGCGCCCTCCCTAAACTCCTTAAACTCCTTAAATTCCTTAAACTCCTTGAACTCTCTACCTCTGCACCGTCAAAAAAAATGGAGCCACCTC
>JAFODV010000095.1 GCA_017380515.1 Alistipes sp. | reverse complement strand
TTGCTACTATTTGGGTCAAGGTGTCGTCCAGAGCTATGTGGAGGCAGTGAAGTGGTATCGCAAGGCTGCTTATCAGGGATACGATATAGCGCAAAACAACTTGGGTGTGTGCTACTATGATGGTAAAGGCGTTAACCAAGACTATTCGGAGGCTGCAAAGTGGTATCGTCTGTCAGCTGATCAGGGTTATGCTACGGCTCAAACCAATTTGGGAAGTTGCTACTATTTGGGTCAAGGTGTCGTCCAGAGCTATGTAGAGGCAGTGAAGTGGTATCGCTTGGCAGCCGAGAAGGGCAATGATGTTGCACAAAATTGCTTGGGAAGTTGTTACTATAGAGGCAGAGGCGTTGATCAGGACTATGCTGAGGCAGTGAAGAGGTATCGTTTGGCAGCTGATCAGGGTTATGTTTCGGCCCAAACCAATTTGGGATATTGCTATTATAATGGCTATGGTGTTGATCAGGACTATGCCGAGGCCGTAAAGTGGTATCGTAAGGCGGCCGAGCAGGGTGATGTGGATGCGCAGGCATCTGTTGGTGAGTGCTATTATGCAGGCAAAGGTGTGGACCAAGATTATGCTGAGGCCGTTAAGTGGTTCAGCTTAGCTGCTGACAAGGGATTTGCCTATGCCCAACATGCACTCGGATATTGCTACTACTATGGTAATGGTGTGGAGCAGAATCTTGAGGAGTCAGAGAGATGGTTCAGACTATCAGCAAGCAATGGCTTTGAAGATGCCCAGAAAGTCCTAGACGAGAAGTTTAGTGCTGTTGAGGTTGCCCCAGAGGCTGAGGATGTTGCCGCAGAGGCTGAGGTGACTGTTGAAGTTGTTGAGGCTGCCGCAGAGGCTGAGGAGGTTGTTGGGGTAGCTGCAGAGGCAGAGGTGACTGTTGAGGTTGTTGAGGCTGCCGCAGAGGCTGCTATGAATTAGTATATTTTGCAAATAATATAAAATACAAAGATAGATATGATGAAGAATTTTATTGAGGAGCTTGAGTGGCGCGGTATGATTCATACCGTGATGCCAGGAGCTAAAGAGGAACTTGAGAAGGGTATGGCATCGGCATACCTCGGTATTGACCCAACAGCCGACTCACTACATATCGGTCACTTGGTGGGTGTTATGATTTTGAAGCACTTCCAGATGTGTGGCCACCGTCCTATCGCCCTTATTGGTGGTGCGACAGGCATGATTGGCGACCCATCGGGTAAGTCGCAGGAGCGTAACCTTTTGGATGAGGCAACATTGCGTCACAACCAGGAGGCCATCAAGAATCAGCTTGCTAAGCTTATCGACTTCGACTCAGAGGCTCAGAACAAGGCTATCTTGGTTAACAACTACGACTGGATGAAGGAGTTCTCGTTCCTCGACTTTGCACGTGACATCGGTAAGTGCATCACCGTGAACTACATGATGGCTAAGGACTCTGTTAAGAAGCGCTTCAATGGTGAGGGCGATGGTATGTCGTTTACAGAGTTCACATACCAGCTACTTCAGGGCTACGACTTCTTGCACCTCTACAACGAGTATAACTGTAAGGTGCAGCTTGGTGGTGCTGACCAGTGGGGTAACATCACCACAGGTACTGAGCTTATCCGTCGTAAGCTTGGCTCTGAGGCTGAGGCATTTGCTATCACATGTCCTCTTATCACCAAGGCTGACGGCACAAAGTTTGGTAAAACAGAGTCTGGCAACGTATGGCTCGATGCTCGTTACACCTCGCCATATAAGTTCTATCAGTTCTGGTTGAATGTGAGCGATGAGGATGCTAAGCGCTATATCAAGATCTTCACGCTTCTCGACCGTGAGACTATCGAGACTCTTATTAAGGAGCACGACGAGGCACCACACCTTCGCATCTTGCAGAAGCGTTTGGCCGAGATACTCACCGAGACAATCCACTCTAAGGAGGAGTTGGAGAAGGCTCAGGCAGCAACCAACATCTTGTTTGGTAATGCTACATCTGAGGCATTGCGCTCGTTGGACGAGGCTACATTGTTGCAGGTGTTTGAGGGCGTTCCTCAGTTCTCAATCTCGCGCGACAACCTCGACAAGCCATTCGTAGATGTTGTTGCCGAGGTCTGCAAGGTGTTCCCATCTAAGGGTGAGTGCCGTAAGATGGTGCAAGGTGGTGGCGTTCAGCTCAACAAGGAGAAGGTGCAGGATGCTCAGCGCCCAGTTGTAGAGGCTGACCTTATCGCTGGCAAGTACTTGCTCGTGCAGAAGGGTAAGAAGAACTACTTCCTAATTACTGTTGAGTAAAGTGAATCCGATTTATACAATCCGCCTCGACGGCATCTATTTGCGTGCCTACCACGGCTGCTACGACCTTGAGCAGCAGGTGGGCAACCGCTTTCGTGTCGACATGGCGATACGTACACCTCTTGGCAATCTGCCACAGAGCGACGATGTGCGCGAAGCAGTGAACTACCTCACCGTATACGAGATTGTTGAGCGCACCATGCAGCGCACACAGCGCACCATTGAGGCGGCGGCAACAAACATAATCGAGGCTGTCAAGGAGGCATTCCCCGAGATTATCGAGGTGGAGTGCACCGTGTCGAAGCTCGCACCGCCCCTCGGAGGCAAGATTGATAGAGTAAGTGTAACACTAATTGGCTAACACTATTATGGCAAATACCGAAAAACGTGGCGGCTTCGGAGGTAAGCTTGCTGCAATTCTCGCTGCTGCTGGCTCAGCAATTGGCTTGGGCAACATCTGGCGATTCCCTTATATCACCTCGGAGAATGGTGGCGGAGCCTTCATCCTCATCTACCTCGGTTGTATCCTTTTGTTGGGTCTACCGTTGCTTGTTGCAGAGTTTGCTGTAGGCCACAACACCAAGAAAAACCCTATAGATGCCTTCGCTACAATCAAGAAGGGTTGGGGCTGGTTGGGTGCTTTGGGCCTTATATCAGTAACCCTCATCATGGGCTACTACTTTGTGATCTCGGGCTGGACTCTCAACTATACAATCGCCTCGGCAACAAATGCTATTGGTGGTGACTTCGGCGCCTTCTTCACAGACTTTACCACAGCTACGTTGAAGCCGCTCATCTATACCTACCTATTTATCATTGCTAATCATGCAATTATCACTGGTGGTGTGCAGGGTGGTATCGAGAAGGCCTCGAAAATCATGATGCCACTATTGTTTGCGATTCTTGTTGCGCTTGCCATTTACTCATTGTGGCTACCTGAGGGTCGTGAGGCGTTGACAAATGTATTTACCCCTGATTTCTCGAAGGTTACGGGTAAATCATTCCTTGCTGCTATGGGCCAGGCCTTCTTCACGCTATCTGTCGGCATGGGTGCTATGCTCATCTATGGCTCATACTTTAAGAAGGGTACTAAGATTGCCGGTACGGCTATTAGCGTCGTGTCGCTCGACACTATTGTTGCGCTTATCGCCGCTATCATCATCTTCTCAGCAGGTGTTGAGAATGAGAGTGGTATGCAGCTCGCCTTTGTTGCCATGCCTAAGGTCTTCTCGGCTATGCCATTTGGCAACTTGTGGGCAGCATTATTCTTCCTATTGCTGGGCCTTGCAGCGTTGTCGTCGACAATCTCTATGCATGAGGCTGTGACATCGTACTTTGTTGAGAAACGAGGCATGTCGCGTAAGCATGGTGCACGTCTGGTGACACTCATTATACTCCTCCTTTCTACTGTGGCATCGCTATCTCTTGGCGACTGGAGCGAGTTTAAGGTTGCTGGCATGAACTTCTTCGCATTGCTCGACAACTTTACAGCTATTGTGATGTTGCCATTGCTCGGCATCCTTACCTCTGTGTTTGTTGGCTGGGTATGGAAGAAGCAGGATATGCGTGCTGAGCTTACTGCAGAGGGTGGCGTTGATAAGGTTACATATCCCGTCATTCGCTTCTTGCTCAAGTGGGTATGCCCTGTGTTGGTAAGCGTAGTGTTTGTATTTGGCATCATCGACTTTGCTAAGAGCCTCAATAAGTCGGCTGATGAGGCTACTCCTAAGGCTGAGTCAAGCGATGTGAAGCTCGAGGTTGTGGGGCTCGATGTGCCCGATGTGCTACCACTGAATGCTACCGACATCGTGAAAATCGAAAAAGTAGAAACCGATAAAAACTAACATAAAAACTAATAATTCTCAAAGATTATGGCAGACTTTATCTACCAGGAGCCGTTTCCTATCCAGGAGGATAAGACGGAGTATCGTCTTCTTACGAAGGACTATGTAAAGGTCGTAGAGTGCGACGGTCGTAAGATTTTGAAGGTTGACCCTAAGGGTCTTGAGCTTTTGGCTAAGGAGGCATACGCTGACGTATCGTTCTATTTGCGTGCATCACACCTCCAGA
This sequence comes from Alistipes sp., assembly GCA_017380515.1. GTDB lineage: Bacteria > Bacteroidota > Bacteroidia > Bacteroidales > Rikenellaceae > Alistipes. The sequence goes on along the minus strand of JAFODV010000095.1, from coordinate 11,158 downwards.
AGTTGGCTAACATACTTGAGGACCCAGAGGCAACAGACAACGACAAGTTCGTGGCATACACAATGCTTATGAACCAGTGTGTAGCTGCCGAGGGCGAGTTGCCAACATGCCAGGATACAGGTACAGCAATCTGCATTGGTCACAAGGGCGAGGATGTATATACAGGTGCTAACGATGCTGAGTGCATCTCTCGTGGTGTGTACGAGACCTACAAGGAGCGTAACTTGCGCTACTCTCAGGTTGTGCCATTCACAATGACCGAGGAGAAGAACTCTGCAACCAACCTCCCAGCGCAGATCGACATCTACGCAGGTCACCCAGGCATGGAGTACGAGTTCTTGTTCATCACTAAGGGTGGAGGATCGGCTAATAAAACCTTCCTCTATCAGCAGACTAAGGCTTTGCTTAACGAGAAGTCACTCACCGAGTTTATTAAGAAGCATATCTTGGATCTCGGCACATCGGCATGTCCTCCATACCACCTTGCACTCTGCATCGGCGGTACATCGGCAGAGATGTGCTTGTCAACAGTGAAGAAGGCGTCGGCAGGCTATCTCGACGAGCTTCCAACATCTGGTAACGAGGGTGGCCGCTGCTTCCGCGACTTGGAGTGGGAGGCTAAGGTGCAGAAGATTTGCCAGGAGATTGGCCTCGGTGCACAGTTTGGTGGCAAGTACTATGTTCACGACGTACGTGTTATCCGTGCTCCACGCCATGCTGCATCATGCCCTGTTGCTATTGGTGTAAGCTGCTCTGCTGACCGTAACATCAAGGCTAAGATCACTCCTGAGGGTATCTTCCTCGAGCAGTTGGAGAAGAATCCAGCACGCTTCCTTCCAGCCCAGGCACCTGCAATGTCGCCAGCAGTAGATATCGACCTTGACGAGGGTATGGACAAGGTACGCGAGATCTTGTCTAAGTATCCTATCAAGACTCGCCTTAACCTTAAGGGTACGTTGGTTGTTGCTCGTGACATTGCTCACGCACGCATCAAGCAGATGCTCGACGAGGGTAAGCCTATGCCTGAGTACTTCAAGAATCACCCAGTATACTACGCTGGTCCTGCTAAGACCCCTCAGGGCATGGCTTCAGGCTCATTTGGTCCAACTACAGCAGGTCGTATGGACTCTTATGTTGACCTCTTCCAGAAGGCTGGTGGCTCAATGGTGATGGTGGCTAAGGGTAATCGCTCACAGCAGGTGACCGACGCATGTAAGAATAACGGTGGCTTCTACCTTGGCTCTATCGGTGGCCCTGCGGCTATCCTCGCTAAGAACTCAATTAAGAAGGTTGAGGTTGTAGACTTTGAGGAGCTCGGTATGGAGGCAGTACGTAAGATCTACGTTGAGAACTTCCCAGCTTTCATCATCGTTGATGATAAGGGTAATGATTTCTTTGCCGACTTCGCACATTAAAATTGTATAGCAGGGTTATTTCGGCGTCTTGCTTGTTGGCGAAATCCTCACATACGTCAAGTATGCTGCGGTTTCGCCAACTGCGACAATCCACCAAACTAACCCCACTCTCCAATTTTAATCATGAGGGAGTATAGCAGGGTTTATTTCGGTGTTTGGCTTGTCGGCATAATGCTCACATACGTTAAGTATGCTGCGGTTTCGCCAACTGCGACAATCCACCAAACTAACCCCACTCTCCAATTTTAATCATGAGGGAGTATTGCGGGGTTTATTTCGGCGTTTGGCTTGTCGGCATAATGCTCACATACGTCAAGTATGCTGCGGTTTCGCCAACTGCGACAATCCACCAAACTAACCTCTAAGGAGTTTAGGGAAATTAGAGAATTTAAGGAACATAGGGATTTAGGGTTATTGGGGTAATGCCTCCCTAAATTCCTTGGGTTCCTTAAAATCCCTAACTTCAACAATCTACTCACTTTAGCCACGGCTACTATTGTGCTGTGGCAGCAATAAAACGCCAGGCCGAGGCGTTTGATAAAATATCGGGAGATTAACAATTTAGAGATGAAACGAATCTTTATATTTCGACTTACGCTACTCTTCGTTGCACTCTTCACGTCGGTGCAACTGTGGGCTCAGGTGACTTTCAAGGCTGAGGCCCCTCTGCTCGTTGGACTCAACGAGCGCTTTCAAGTTAAATTTAGCGTTAACAAAGAACCTGATAGCGATAACTCACTTGAGTGTCCTTCATTCGAGGGATTCTCGGTTATTGCTGGCCCAGGCATTGCCACTGGCATGGATATTCAGTGGATTAATGGCCATCAGACATCGAACTATAGCCGCACCTACACCTTTGTGCTCATGCCCCAGGCAGCAGGTAAGTTTACCATTGGCTCAGCATCAATCACGGTTGACGGCAAGACATACAAGACAAAGCAGATTCCCATCGAGGTTATAGATGAGAATGCAGCATCGCAGCAGGTTGGTAGTAGTGTATCTGATGCTAAGAGTTCGTCGCAAAAATCAAAGGAGCCTGCAAAAGCCGCAGAGCAAGCTGTGGCAAGCAACGACATCTTCTTGATGTTTAATGTGTCGAAAAAGGAGGTTTACAAGGGTGAGGCTATACGCATCACACTGATGCTATACACACGTGTCGGTCCTCCTGCCGATATCAACTCATTCTCAATGCCTAAGTTCAACGACTTTTGGGCACAGGAGATGCCAACACGCAACGACCATTCACGTGCCGAGTATAAGGGACGTATCTACGAGACATATAAGCTAACAGAGTATGTCATAGTGCCTCAGCGCACAGGCGCCATCACCATATCGCCCGCCGAGCTTAGTGCTGTGCTCCGCCTTGAGACACAAAGCGACGATAGAAATATCTACTATGGTCGTCAGGAGCGCTACGTAACACGTACGCTACACTCTGCGCCAGTGACTATCAATGTTAAGGAGTTTCCCGCAAATGCGCCATCAACATTTAATGGTGCGGTGGGTAGCTTCTCGATGACAAGCAAGGCCCCTGAGGCTGCGATGAGCGCAAATAGCTCGAACGAGATTTCGGTGACTATATCAGGTAGCGGCAACCTTAAGTTTGTTACTGCGCCAAAGCTAACTCTTCCAGATTCGTTTGAGGTGTACGACACAAAGGTTGTTGACAATGTGCGCACATCGGCAGCTGGCACGTCGGGTAGCATCACCTATACCTATCCATTTGTAGCTCGCACTGCTGGTGAGTATCGAGTGGAACCAATGGTGTTTAGCTATTTCGACCTCGCATCGCAGCAGTATAAGAGCCTCAGCACTGAGCCCTTTGTTATTACTGTTACAGATGACGGTGTTGTGTCAACAGGTGGTGCTGATAGCAGTCGTCCGTATGCCGATTATGGCGGTCGCATGAAGCAGCTCGACAGAGATATACGATTTATACATACCGACAAGTTGGCAGCAGACGGTAGCTTGTTATTTGTCCTTTCGCCGATATATTGGTTGACAATAGTGGTTATCGTAGCACTCTTCATTGTCACATACCACATTATGCGAAAGCGCATACGCCAGAATCGCAATGTTGTGGCACGTCGTATGCGTCAGGCCGACAAGGTTGCTGTGCAGCGCCTACGCCTTGCCGAGCGCTCTATGCATGAGGGCAATCGTCACGCCTTTTACGAGGAGATGCTACGTGCTATGTGGGGCTATATCAGCGACAAGTTTAATATTCCGGTATCTAACCTTACCAAGGAGACCATTCGCGAGGAGCTATACCGTCGTGGTGTTTCTGCCTCTGATGCCGAGCAGTTCTGCCAGATAATCTCTCGTTCCGACGAGGCGCAGTATGCACCATCTACTGAGAGCGACATGGGCGAGGTATATGCCGATGCGATAGCTGTAATTTCGAAGATTGAGTCGATAGTAAAACGTTAAGAGATGAAAGTGCTTAATAATATAATAAAGGTATTAATATTGGCTGTTGCCGCCATCTGCTCCGTACGAGGCTATGCCAACGAGGGTGTTGTAGAGGCTCAGTCTGAGTGGCAGCGAGCCCTCGATGCCTACTCCGCAAAGAGTTATACTGAGGCTAAGGAGGCCTTCGAGAAGGTTGAGACAATGGGCTATGCCACAGCTGACCTATACTACAATCTTGGCAACACATATTTCAAGCTCGGCCAGCAGCACGAGCGTGCATATGAGGGTGGTGAGCTTGGACGTGCCATACTCAACTATCGCCGTGCTCTTAAGTGTGACCCAGCAATGGAAGATGCTCGCTATAATCTCGATATAGCGCAAGATTTCACCAACGATGCTGAGCCATTGCCTGTGGGTGTGGTGAGCTCTATGTGGTCGGGGCTTCGTGGATTTATGTCATCGAATGGTTGGGTGTCAGTGTCAATCATATCTCTTGTTGTAGCCCTATCTTTGGTGATGCTCTATCTGCTTTCAGACAAGATTGTCATTCGTAAGAGCGCATTCTTTGTGGCTATAGCCTTGATCTTCGTATTTATTCTCACTACTGCCCTATCTGTAGCTCAGCGTACCGCTTACGAGAGCTCGTCGGAGGCGGTGATAATATGCAACAATATTATCTCGGTGCATGCCTCGCCCGACAACACTTCAAAGGTTATTCGTCAGCCATCGCAAGGAGTATCTGTCTATATCATTCGCACACATGGCGATTGGACCGAGATTGAGTTTGTCGATGGTGAGAAGGGCTGGATACCATCAAAATCTGTTGAGCGAGTATAGCGTATGTCAAGATTATTGGATAACGTATGCTCTGAGCTTCAACGACTTCCAGGTATTGGTCGTCGTACAGCGTTGCGCCTTGCCATGCACATCCTAAAGATGGATAGCGAGGTTGTTGACTCGCTCTCCGAAGGCATAGCACGCTTTCGTCACGACATACGCCATTGTCAGAGTTGCAACAACCTCTCAGACGAGGCACTGTGCCCAATATGTAGCGATATGCGTCGTGACCGCTCGACGGTGTGTGTCGTGGAGCAAGTTGCCGACCTTATGTCGATTGAGAATACAGGTCAATACCATGGCATGTATCATGTGCTTGGCGGCGTTATTTCGCCTATGCAGGGTGTTGGCCCCTCTGATCTTAAGATTGACCTGCTGTGCGATAAACTGTTAGCGGGCGATATACGTGAGGTCATTATAGCCATATCCACATCTGTTGAGGGCGAGACCACACTCTTCTATCTTCAAAACCGCCTCAAGGCATTCCCCGGTGTTAAAGTTACCACCATTGCTCGAGGCATCGGCTTCGGCGATGAGTTGGAGTATGTCGATGAGTTGACGATTGCTCATGCTCTTATCAACCGCCGCGAAATTTAATTTCTTGTGATAAGGGGTCATCTTCGACCTATCCCAAAAAGCTGAGCACCCGAGGCTGTACGTTTTAGTACTATCCTCGGGTGCTCCCTTTTGCGATAAGCCAAATCTGACCCCTTCTAACAAGAAATTTATTTCCCGCGATAAGGGCGCATCTGCAACCCTTCTCGCGAGAAATAGTGCGCTGATTGAGGTGAGCAGGGGTATAAGGAAAGTAGGGAAGATAGAGAGAATAGGGAATTTAGGGATAAGATTAGCGGTTGGGCTTTGCAGATAAATGTCGATAGCGCCTCCCTAAATTCACTAAATTCCTTAAACTCTCTAATCTCCCTACTTCTGCGCTCCCAATCACCCCCATCTTCCCTGCTCTCCCTGCTCTCTTCCCTCATTTAATCACCTCATTTTCTTGCTATTTACATTTTTTTTACTACCTTTGCCCTCCCAAGCAGGCATCTATGGGGTCATAACTATGGGTTATGATTGAGTGGTGCTGAAGTTAAAATTTTAATTATCAAACAATTATGAAGACAATTCAGATTAATGGTACTGCACGTGCTAACTTCGGTAAGAAGTTCGCTAAGGCAGCTCGTCGAGAGGGTCAGGTACCTTGTATCATCTACGGTGGTGGCGAGGAGAAGGCTTTCACTATCGACGCAAAGGAGCTTGCACAGCTTATCTACACTCCTAACTCTTACATCATCGAGCTCAACATCGACGGCGTTGTAGAGAAGGCAGTTATGCGTGAGGTACAGTTCCACCCAGTTCGTGAGCAGGTTCTCCACGTAGATTTCTACCGTGTTCAGGATGGTAAGCCAGTAGCAGTTAGCGTACCAGTACGTCTTACAGGTAACGCTGAGGGTGTTAAGATCGGTGGTAAGCTCGCTCTTTCTGCTCGTAAGCTCACAGTTAAGGCTTTGGTTGACTATATTCCAGATGAGATCGTTGTTGACGTAACTCCTTTGAAGGTTGGTCAGACAATCTTCGTAGGCGATCTTCAGTACGAGAACCTTACATTCGTAACTCCTGCAACAACTGCTGTTTGTGCTGTACGTGTAACACGTGCTTCACGTGCTGCGAAGTAGTAGGTTACTCTAAACGAGGAATTTATGAAGTATCTTGTTGTCGGGTTGGGCAACATCGGTGCAGAGTATGCCGCTACCCGCCACAACATAGGTTTCAGAGTGTTGGATGCCTTAGCCGAGGCATCCAATATCTCTTTTACGACAGTGCGTTATGGCGCTATGGCAACACTAAAGCATCGTGGTCGCACGGTGTTTCTGCTTAAGCCATCGACATATATGAATCTGTCGGGTAAGGCTGTGCGCTATTGGATGGAGCAGGAACGCATTCCTCGCGAAAACCTCCTTGTAATATCGGACGATATAGCACTGCCATTCGGTACATTCCGCATGCGCAAGAATGGCTCGGAGGGCGGTCACAATGGACTTCGCAACATAACAGAGATGCTTGGCGACAACCAGTACTCACGTCTACGCTTTGGTGTTGGTGGCGACTTCCCACGAGGCCACCAAGTGGACTATGTCCTTGGCGACTTTTCCGACGAGGAGAATAAGCTTATGCCTGAGCGCCTAAAGCTCTTTGGCGATGCTATTTTGTCGTTTGTGTCAATTGGCGTAGATCGCACGATGAATACCTATAACGGAAAATAAAAAATGCTGACCTCATGGTCAGCATTTTTTATTTCTACTTGTTGACTACTCCGTTACTGCCTGGAGTATCGCCACCAGAGTGCCATTGCTCAGCAACAACATATGGTCGGCATCCATCTCGTAGTGGGTGACGCCCTCGAGCATATCGAAAAACTTATTCTCTGTCTCAAAGTCGGGGCATAGCTTGCGTGTAGAGCTTATGTTGCTGATTTTTAGTTCTCGCTTAGGTGTTGTCATGAATGTTGCACTAAACACGTTGCAGTTGCCCATGCCTGTGATTGTGCCATTATTTTTAAATGTCAGCGTGTAACAATTACCCTCAGCCACAATGTCCTCAGCCATGATTTGCACCAGTTGCCACTCGGTGCCCATTAGTGGTTTTTCGAGCTTGCTTCGCTTGCGACAGTCGCAACATCCCACCAAGCAAAGTGCAGAAACAAGGAGTGCAAATAAAAATAATGTTGTTCGTTTCATGGTTTTGACAAATTATCGTTATCTTTGTGACAAAGATAGTACAAAACATTAAAAACTAATAAAAAAATGAAAAAAGTTATCGCTTCACCTTTGGCACCTAAGGCTGTAGGTCCATACTCACAGGCTATCGCTCACGACTCAACTCTCTACATCTCTGGTCAGCTTCCTATCGACGGCGCTACAGGCGTTATGGCAGAGGGTGTTGAGGCTCAGACTCGTCAGGCACTCACTAACCTCGGTTATATCCTTAACGAGGCTGGTTACTCTTTCGACGACGTAGCTAAGACAACAGTTCTTCTCGCTGACATCGCTGACTTCGGTGCTATGAACGCTATCTATGCAGAGTTCTTCACAGGCGACAAGCCAGCACGTATTTGCTATCAGGTAGCAGCGCTCCCAATGGGTGCACGTGTTGAGATTGATGCTATTGCCATCAAGTAATTTGTTGTGATAAGGGGCCATCTTCGACCTATCCCAAAAAGCTGAGCACCCGAGGCTGTACGTTTTAGTACTATCCTCGGGTGCTCACTTTTGCGATAGGCCAAATCTAACCCCTTCTAACAAGAAATTTCTCTTGCTGATTGAGGTGGGCAGGGGCAAAAGAGCCCAAAGGGGCAAAAGAGTTCAAAGAGTAGAAAAACAACCCTTTAGACCTTTTCTGCCCTTTTATTACCCTTTAGGACTCTTTGATAGGATAAATGGGGTCGCTAAAGCTTGATAGGGAGCATAGGACTATGATACCATCGCCTCATCTTCCCTATTAACCCTATCACCCCTATTAAAAGCAGCGCCTCCTTAACCTCCTTAAATTCCTTAATCTCCCTAAATTCACTATCTCGGCGCTCCCCATCTATCCCATTCTTCCCATCTGTCCCACCTGATAAACATTGGGCGGAGCACACCTTACTTTTTACTTTTTTTGTGATTTATTTCTTAGAATAAGAAAAAAGTTGTAACTTTGACAAATGACGACCTAAAAAGTGGTGGAGGGGATATCTGCCAACCGTGATAAATGGAACAACGTACTATTAGATAACAAACCTAAAACAATTAAAGATATGAGAAAACTACTTCTCGGTGACGAGGCCATTGCTCAGGCCGCCATCGACTCTGGCTTGTCTGGTGTCTATGCCTATCCAGGTACTCCGTCAACCGAAATTACCGAGTTTATTCAGCTACGTGAGGAGAAGCGTGGCGATGCTGAGAACAAGATTTGCTGCCGCTGGGCAACTAACGAGAAGACCGCTATGGAGGGTGCTCTTGGTATGTCGTACATGGGCAAGCGTGCATTGGTCTGCATGAAGCACGTAGGTATGAACGTTGCTGCCGATCCATTTGTTAACTCTGCAATGACAGGTGTTAATGGTGGTTTGGTTGTTGTTGCTGCCGACGATCCATCTATGCACTCATCACAGAACGAGCAGGACTCTCGTTTCTATGGCAAGTTTGCTATGATGCCTATCTTCGAGCCATCAAACCAGCAGGAGGCTTACGAGATGACTCGTGCAGCGTTCGAGCTCTCGGAGGCTGTTAAGCTTCCAGTGTTGATGCGTGTGACAACACGTATGGCTCACTCACGTGCCGTTGTTGAGGTGACAGAGGCTCCTCGCAAGCAGAACGAGATCAATCGCCCAGAGGATGTTCGCACATGGATTTTGTTGCCAGCATTTGCTAAGAAGCGCTATGTTCAGCTTCTTGCTCAGCAGGACGACCTCATGAAGGCGTCTGTAGAGTCTAAGTACAACTTCTACCGCAAGGGTACTAACCCTGAGCGTGGCGTTATCGCAACAGGTATTGCTTACAACTACTACATGGAGAACTGCGCTAACTGCGAGGAGCGCAGCGTATTGAAGGTGTCGCAGTATCCACTTCCAGTAGCTCTTATCGAGAAGATGGTTGAGGATGGTGCTAAGGAGATCCTCGTAATGGAGGAGGGCCAGCCTGTTGTTGAGGAGATGGTACGTGCTATCGTTCCTTCAACAGTTGAGGTTAAGGGTCGTCTTACTGGCGATCTTCCACGTGTTGGCGAGCTTAACCCTGACTCAGTACGTAAGTCATTGGGCATGGCAGCATTGGAGAACCTAGAGGCTGATGACATCGTAGTAGCACGTCCACCAGCATTGTGCCAGGGCTGTGGCCACCGCGATATGTACAAGGCGTTGAACGAGGTTGCTGCGGAGTATGAGAATCCACGCATCTTTGGTGATATTGGTTGCTACACATTGGGTGCATTGCCTCCATTCCAGGCTCTTCACGCTTGTGTTGAGATGGGTGCTTCAATCACCATGGCTAAGGGTGCTTCGGATGCTGGTCAGTTCCCTGCATTTGCAGTTATCGGCGACTCTACATTTACCCACTCAGGTATCACTGGCTTGTTGGACTGTGTGAACTCTAAGGCAAATGTTGTTATCGTAATCTCTGATAACCTTACTACAGGTATGACTGGTGGTCAGGATTCAGCAGGTACAGGTAAGATTGAGGATATCTGCCGTGGCGTGGGTGTTGCTCCAGAGCATGTTCGTGTTGTTGTGCCTCTACCAAAGAATATGGAGGAGATTAAGAATATTCTTCGTGAGGAGATCGAGTACAATGGTGTATCTGTTGTGATTCCTCGTCGCGAGTGTATCCAGACAGCTAAGCGTCATGCAAAGGCTCGTGCTGCAGCAGCTGCTAAGAAGGAGTAATCGGGCTAACAACTTTAAACGAAAACTATCATGAAGAAAGATATTATTTTGGCAGGCGTCGGCGGACAGGGTATTTTGTCGATTGCAACAGTCATCGGTGAGGCTGCTATGGCCGAGGGTTGGAACATCAAGCAGGCTGAGGTTCACGGCATGAGCCAGCGTGGTGGTGATGTGCAGAGTAACTTGCGCCTCTCTACAGAGCCTATTGCCTCTGACCTTATCGCAAAGGGTGGTGCCGACATCATCATCTCGTTGGAGCCTATGGAGGCTTTGCGCTACTTGGAGTATTTGAAGAAAGATGGCTGGGTGGTGACATCTAACGTTCCTTTCATCAACATTCCTAACTATCCTAACGAGGAGGAGCTCAACAAACATCTCGCTGCGTTGCCACACTGTGTATCGCTAAATGTTGAGGAGCTCGCTAAGGAGGCTGGTGCTCCACAGCAGGCTGCTAACATGGTGTTGTTGGGTGCTGCTATCCCTATGCTCGACATCGAGTTTGAGAAGATCGAGGCAGGTATCCGTCGTATCTTCGCACGCAAGGGCGAGGAGGTAATCGAGAAAAACCTTGCTGCAGTACGTGCAGGTTATGAGAACTCTATCAAAAAATAAGAGGACTATGGAGAGACCATTAGATAAGCAAACCGTCGATAACATCTGTATCGCCAACGGTCTACGCAATGCCAAGGAGCTTGGTGCGGCTTCTATCCGTCAGTTTGTTAGCGTTGTGAAGGATATCGAGGCTAAGATGGGCGTAGAGTATATCCGTATGGAGATTGGTGAGCCAGGCCTTCCTGCTGAGATGATTGGTATCGAGGCTGAGCATGAGGCATTGCTCTCAGGCGTAGGCTCTAAGTACCCACTCATCACAGGTATCGAGCCATTGACCAAGGAGGCATCACGCTTCATCAAGGCCTTCATCAACCTTGACATTCCTCCTGTATGCATCGTGCCTACAGTGGGCTCTATGCAGGGTGCCTTTGCTACGTTCATGGCGCTTAACCAGATGCGTGACGACCGTGACACTATCCTCTTTATCGACCCAGGTTTCCCTGTGCAGAAGGCGCAGTGT
>JAFODV010000094.1 GCA_017380515.1 Alistipes sp. | reverse complement strand
GGTAGAGATCGAGGTTGACATCTTCCCTGGCGAGGTATTCGAGGGTAAGGTGTCACGCATCAACCCTGCGTTGGACGCTGCAACACGCACCTTCGGCGTAGAGATTACCATTCCTAACGCTAAGGAGCGCCTTCGCCCAGGCATGTTTGCACGTGCTACCTTTAACATGGGTGAGCGTGAGGCTGTGATGATTCCAGATCAGGCACTTCAAAAGCAGACTGGCTCATCAGAGCGCTTTGTATATGTTCTCAAGAACGGCGAGGCTGAGTACCGCTTGGTTAAGGACGGCCGTCGTGTAGGCGATATGATCGAGATTGTAGAGGGTCTAAGCGCTGACGAGGAGGTTGCAACAACCTCATTCACACGTCTTATGAGTGGTAAGAAGGTGGAGATTAAGAACGAGTAGAGAGTCTTAACACATCGCAAAACAACCACAACAAAAGAGTAAGTGTATAACCTAAGAAAGAAAAGTTAGGTATGAAAATTTATGAAACCTCCGTGCGAAAACCGATTTCGGTAGCACTTATATTCATAGGTGTCATCGTCTTTGGTCTCTTCTCGTTGAAGAACCTGGGCGTTGACCACTATCCCGATATCGAGGTGCCATACATCAGTGTTATTACGATGTATCCTGGCGGTAATGCCGAAGATATCGAGACCAACATCACCCGTGTTCTTGAGGACCAGCTCAACTCTATAGATAACCTCGACAAGATTACCTCAAAGTCGTCGGACAACGTCTCTATGGTAACCCTCGAGTTTGAGTATGGCTGCGACCTGACGGAGGCGGCAAACGACGTGCGTGATGTCGTCAGCCGCACACAGTCGCTCCTTCCCGAGGATGTGGAGTACCCCACTGTCATGAAGTTCTCATCATCGATGATGCCTATCATGATGCTATCGGTTACTGCCGATGAGAGCTATGCTGCCCTTGCCAAGATTCTCGATGACAAGCTTGTAAACGACCTTAACCGTGTGAACGGTATCGGTTCGGTGGCTGTTATTGGTGCTCGTGAGCGTGAGGTGCAGGTGAATGTTGACCCTAAGAAGCTTGAGGCTTATGGCCTTACAGTAGAGTCGCTCGGTCAGCTCATCGCTTCGGAGAACATCAACATCCCTGCGGGTACGCTCGACCTTGGTACTCAGACCTTCAACCTAAAGACCGACCTTGAGTTTGACGACAGCCGTGAGCTTCTCGACATCGTTGTGTCGAATGCTGGTGGTCGCACAGTGATGCTCAAGGACGTTGCCGAGATTGTCGATACACTAGAGGAGGCAACCATGGACGAGCGTATCAATGGTCGTCGTGGTGTGCGTATCATGATTCAGAAGCAGACAGGTGCCAACACCGTGCAGATTATCGAGGATGTGCAGGAGCGTCTTAAGACAATCATTCCTACGCTTCCACCCGACTGCAAGGTAGAGACAATTTTTGAGTCGTCACGAGAGATTAAGGATGCTATCAACTCGTTGGCAGAGACCATCATGTACGCCTTTATCTTCGTTATCTTGGTGGTTATGGTGTTCTTGGGTCGTTGGCGTGCTACGTTTATCATCTGTCTAACGATTCCTATCTCGTTGATATGTGCATTTATCTACCTATATGCCACAGGCTCAACGCTTAACATCATCTCACTCTCGGCGCTATCTATTGCCATCGGTATGGTTGTAGACGATGCCATCGTAGTGTTGGAGAACATCACCACACACATCGAGCGAGGCTCTAACCCTAAGGAGGCGGCTATCTACGCAACCAACGAGGTGTGGCTCTCGGTTATCGCCACAACGCTTGTTGTTGTAGCGGTGTTCATGCCTCTTACCATGATTCCGGGTATGGCTGGTGTGATGTTCAAGGAGCTTGGTTGGATTGTTACCATCGTGGTATGTACCTCTACCACTGCAGCTATCACGCTTACACCTATGCTTTCGGCATACATGCTTAAGATTGAGGGTGGCGAGCACACATACAAGGGTATCGGTATTCTCTACAAGCCTATCGACAAGGCTTTGCACTGGTTGGATAACGCCTATGAGCGTGCCTTGCGCTTTGTTGTTAAGTGGCGTAAGACCACTATCTTGGTGCTCTTCGCCTTCTTTGCCGTATCGCTCATGCTCGTCAAGCAGGTGCCTACCGAGTTCTTCCCACCATCAGATAATGCTCGTTTGACCATGTCTGTGAAGGTTGAGCAGAACACTCATGTTGATGAGACTGTGAAGGTAGCTCGCCAGATTGACCAGATCATCGCCGAGAAGTATCCATATATCTATATGGTATCTACCTCAGCTGGTGCCAACTCGTCGAACAACGCCTTTGCTGCTATGCAGACCACAGGCTCGCATATCATCAACTACAACCTGCGTATGCCACGTCTCTCGGATATTGAGCGTCCTACAATCTTCGAGATTGCCGATGGCTTGCGTAAGGAGCTTGCAGCAATTCCCGAGATTAGAGAGTTTTCTGTAACGCCTGGTGGTGGCGGTGGTCCTGGTGGCGGTGGTGCCAGCACCGTGGATATCAAGGTGTTTGGTCACAATATGGACAACGCCATGGCAACAGCTAAGGACCTTCAGTCTAAGATGTCACAGCTAAGCACCATGCGTGATGTTCAGCTCTCGCGCGAGGATCTTCAGCCCGAGTTCAACGTTCAGTTCGACCGTGACAAGCTATCATACTATGGCCTCAATGCCTCAACCGTGGCTCAGTTTGTGCGCAACCGCATCTATGGCTACGAGTGCACCAAGTATCGTGAGGATGGCGACGAGTACAACATCGTTGTGCGCTATGCCGAGCCATATAGAGAGTCTTTGGAGGATGTGGAGAACATCGTGCTCTACACACCTCAGGGCCGTGCCCTCAAGCTCCGTGACGTGGCTACAATCCACGAGGACTTCGCATCGCCTGAGATTGAGCGTGAGAACCGTCAGCGTATCATCACCGTTAAGGGTTCTGTGGGTGCTGGCGTAGCCCTTGGTGAGGCTGTTGCCGAGGTTAACTCAGTGTTGGCCGACTACGAAGTACCTGCGGGCATCGACCTTGAGCTTGGTGGCTCTATCGAGGATCAGGGCGAGGCATTTAGCGACATCGGTATGTTGCTTATCCTCATCATCATCTTGGTGTATATCGTTATGGCTACGCAGTTCGAGTCGTTGGCATACCCATTCATCATCATGTTCACCATTCCGTTTGCTATGTCGGGTGTGTTCATCGCCTTGTGGCTATCATCAACACCACTCTCGCTCATTGCGCTCATCGGTGCTATCATGCTTGTGGGTATCGTTACCAAGAACGGTATCGTTATGGTTGACTATATGAACTTGCTTGTTGAGCGTGGCACAGAGCTCTCTGATGCTGTTATTCAGGGTGGTAAGAGCCGTCTACGTCCTGTGCTCATGACCTCGTTTACCACAATCCTTGGTATGGTGCCAATGGCTATGGGTATCGGCGAGGGCTCCGAGATCTGGCAGCCTATGGGTGTGTCGGTAGTAGGTGGTCTTGTAGCCTCTACGCTCATCACCCTCTTTATCGTGCCAGCTCTCTATGCCATGATGGAGGGCCGCAAGGAGCGCAAGGCTGCACGCAAGGCTGCACGCCGTCAGGTTGAGGAGGAGTTTATCCGCCGCAAGAAGCTCGAGGCACAGCAGAATAATCAGTAACAAACAATTCGGGGGGTGGACAACCCCACCCCCATATTAATAAATAGACTATGAAAGCTATATTTATATCATATAACCAAGCCCTCACCGACCGTATCAACAGGATGCTCGACGACAATGGCGTTCGTGGCTTCACACGTTGGGCACTCACCGAGGGTCGTGGTACAAACAACGGCGAGCCCCACTACGGCACTCACGCATGGCCATCGATGAACTCATCTATCTTGGCTATTGTCGAGGACGAGAAGATCTCGGTACTGCTCAACGAGCTACGCGAGATTGATGCGCTCACCGAGCAGCAAGGCTCACGAGCCTTTGTTTGGGATATCACAGCGATGATGTAGAAATGATGGACAGCCGATTGGGTTGTCCATCATTGTTTATGCCCTTTGCGCTCCTGCAAATCTTGTCTTACAGATTAAAATTAGCATCATTTTGATGAAATGGCGAGTCGCTGACACGCCATTTTTTTTGCGAAATTATTTGCAGTTTTGCATTTAATCGCTACCTTTGTGATGAAGCAAAGTAAAAAAGAAAGGACTTATTATGTACATTATTTCCACATGTCATAGGCATAGTGGCCTCTTCCGCATCGGGGGGGGGGGATTTTATGTGTATGTAAATCAATAAGTTACAGCAATCTAACACAAAATACTTATTATTCTAATTTTCCACACACACCACCTGGCTGTGATGTGGTATAGGGTCGTTGTCTATACCTTCCAAGGTTATGGCTACGACCTTAACTCATTTTATCGGTTTAATCGAACACAAACAACACCAAATTATTTTTATTAACCAATTAATTCATTTTTAATTATGAAAAAACTTTTAGCTTTGGCTTTGGTAGTCTTCGGTTTGGCTGCCTGCCAGACAGAGCCTGAGGGTTTGGACGTGAACATGGATGGCACAACAACCATCAGCGTCGTACTTCCTGAGGACGCAATCACTCGTGCTGGCGGTACTGACAGCGCACAGGGTGGCTTGACAAACACAAATGGAGAGATCGTTCGTGTAATTCTCCAGGTTTACTATGAGGGTAATCCTTCTCAGGAGCGCCTTGTAAACTATCTTGGGGATGGTGAGACAGTAACCAACTTTGATGTTCGCCTTGTTCCTAATCGTGACTACACATTCGTAGCATGGGCTGACCAGGTTAAGGGTAAGGATGACAAGGACTTGTACTACAACACTTCAGACCTTAAGAACGTAACATTGGTGACCAACTGGACTGCAATGGACGAGAGCCGTGATGCTTACACAGCAACTAAGTTTATCGAGAACTTCACAAGCTCTAAGAACATCACTCTTACTCTTACACGTCCATTGGCTAAGTTGCGTGTTGTGACTACCGATATGAAGGCTCTTAACAACCTTGGTATCGTGCCTACAAAGGCTACCATCGAGTACACAACTGATCACTACAACGCATTCAACGCATTTGAGGGTAAGGCTATTGGTGACAGCAAGAATCGTGACATCAAGCACGAGAAGTTTGTTATCGCATCTTACGGCGAGAACTGGGAGAAGGGCGCTGACAGAACTCTCTACACTGACTACTTCTTTGCAGCTAATGAGCAGGAGGTTGTTAACTTCACATTTGATGTTTATGACCAGAATGGCGATATTATCAAGTCTAACAACTTCAACACTCCTATCCCTGTTAAGCGTAACAACTTGACAACTATTCAGGGTAACGTTCTTACTGATGGCAACAACATCAAGGTTACTGTTGACGAGAAGTTTGCTGGTGAGTTCACACCTGAGGCTAAGTGGGATGGTAAGTCTATCGTTAAGCCTACACAGGATGCTAATGGCAACTATATTATCGACCAGCCATCTAAGCTTGCTTGGTTGGCAGCTGCAGTGAACGGCACTTTGACTCGTTCAACTGTTGCAGCAGACAATTTTGATGGTAAGACATTTGTGCTTGAGCAGGATATTGACCTTGGTGGCGAGGCATGGACACCTATTGGTAATACAAACAATGCATTCAAGGGTACCTTCGATGGTCAGGATCACACTATTTACAACCTTGTAGTACGTGGTGGCAACGAGAACAACAAGGGTCTCTTCGGCTTAACAACTGATGGTGAGATCAAGAACCTTGTTATTGAGAACGCTGAGGTTTCAGGTCGCTTGTACGTAGGTGTTGTAGCAGGTACTCCTTACACTTCTAAGTACACTAACATCAGAGTTCAGGGTCACGTAGAGGTTAACGGTATGGCTTATGTTGGCGGTGTAGGTGGTAAGAACGCTTACGCTAATTGGACTAACATCACTGTAGATGTTGACGAGACATCATATGTTAAGGCACACTCTATTGAGAACGGCACTGCATACCGCACATATGTTGGTGGTGTTGTAGGTTTCAACGGTGAGGGTGGCCACAAGTTCTCTGACATCTCTTCTAACATCAACGTTAAGGGTTCTACTTGCGACGTAGGTGGTTTGTTCGGTATTGCACACTATGGCAACCAGTTTGAGAACTGCGTATGCTCTGGTGATGTAGAGATTTATGCTGCTGAGGAGGCTGCTGAGGCTGAGGAGATTGGTGGTATCGCTGGTGTATGGCATAATGAGACTGGTTACTCAGTTACCATGACCGACTGCTCATTTAGCGGTACTTTGACTACTAACATCGAGGGCGTTAACTTCTACTACTGTGGTCTTATTGGCAAGCCATATTCAGCTACAGGTACTGGTAAGCTTATAATTGATGGCTACGAGATGGTTGCTAATGGTGTTGGTTTGAAGGATGGCGAATACTATGTGATGAGTGCTCAGGGCCTTGTATGGGTAGAGGCTCAGGAGGATAAGTATTTCGCTGGCAAGACTATCAAACTTGCTAACGATAGCGATATGACTGGTGTTACTATCGAGAAGCCTATCCACTTCTGGGGCGGCAGAACCACATTTGACGGTCAGGACTACACTATCTCTAACCTTACAATGTCTACAACATCAACCGAAAAGAAGCCATTCGGTTTGTTCGGTGGTACTGCGGATATTATGAATGTTAAGTTCGATAAGGCCAACATCAGCGGTTATAGCTATGTTGCAGTTGTTGCTGGTAACCTTTACGGTAACATTGAGAATTGCCACGTTTCTAACTCATCTGTAACTTGTACATATTGGATGGCAGGTGCAATGTCGGGTCAGTACAATGCTGGTAACGTAACAAACTGCTCAGTGACAAATACAACTATTACAGGTCCTGCAGCTGTTGGTGCTTTGGTTGGTAATATTAACGAGACTGCTGGTGAGCGTAAGGTTGAGAATTGTACTGTAACAGGCTGTACTGTTGCACAGAATGGCTCATTCGGTGGTGACTACGACAAGATGTTTGGTACAGCAGTAGGTCTTGTCAATATCAATAACTCAAAGGTTTATATCAACGGTTGCAAGGTTGAGGATACTACTGTTAAGGGTGCTACTTCAGCGAATATTTTCGGTCGTAATGGGGGCGACAACACTACCATTTATGTAGATGATTATACTTACACTCCTGATGGCATTATCAAGGATGAGAATGATAATTTGATCGTAAACTCACTTGAGACTCTTGAGGCTGCTCTTGAGACTGCAGGTGCTGCAGGTGCTGGTGACACTACTATCGTATTCGCTAAGAATGCACAGCTTAATATGACAGGTGCAGAGTGGACTCCTATCAAGGTTGATGGCTACAATGGCGCAGACATCGTTACTATCGAGGGTAATGGCGCTGTTATCACTGGTCTTACAGCTCCTTTGTTTGCTGGTGGTTTCGCTGGCGGTTCAGGTATCGTTATTAAGGACCTTACTATTAAGGATTCTAACATCGTAAGTGCTAACACTCTTGGTTCAGGTGCTTTCATCGAGAGTGTAGACTCAATGGCTAAGATTGAGCTTACTAACTGTCACCTTCTCAACTCAACTGTAACTGGTGGCGCTGGCTCACGTACAGGTGGTCTTCTTGGTTGGACAGCTGGTTATAGCAATACTAACGATGGTCCAGTAAAGACTTATGTTACAATTGATGGTTGCTCTGTGATTGGTTGTACAGTCACTTGCGACGGCTCAGTAGGTGGTATCAACGGTCACGCTGGTAACAATGATTGGACTTACACAACTATCAAGAATTGTACTATCAAGAATAATACCCTTGCTTCTACTGACGATGGTGAGTGGCGTGTAGGTGTTGTTGTAGGTACTGCAAACGTTGGTGAGGTAATTATCAGCAACATTACTGAGAGCGGTAACACTCTTACTCAGACTGATAAGACTGCTCCAGCGGGTGATAAGCGTAACTACTACGGCCGCTTCGTTCCAGGTACTACTGGTAAGCTCACTATTGATAACGAGGAGGTGATTATCGTTAACTCTGCTGAGAATTTGGCAAAGGTTATTCAGAACGCTAAGGCTGGTGAGACCATTACTATAGCAAGCGACATCACACTTACTGAGGAGGTAACGATTCCTGCAGGTGTTATCTTCAATGGTAACGGCAAGCAGATTAATGGTTCTCTCGTAGCTGGTGGTGACGTAACTTTTATTGGCCACACCAAGGTAACCTCATTTAGCGCATGTTACTATAACCGCACTATTACAATCGAGGAAGATGCTTGCCTTGAGATTACAGGCACTGGTCGTGTATCATTGGCATATGGCAATACATTCGACATCAAGGGTAATATCGAGAATGCTAAGAGTGCAGATAAGGCAAACATTCAGCCATCATTGATTATCCCTGGTGGTATTTCTATTACTGGTGGCAACGACGCTGTATTCAATATTAAGAATACATATGTTAAGATTGGTAGCACATCAAGCAAGAATAACGCAGCCAACGGCACATTTACAATTAACATTGAGAACTCAATTGCTGAATTTACAGACCAGCTTACATTCGCTGAGCCTACCAGCGGTAAGAACCCAACATTTAACCTAAATGTTAAGAATAGTGTTCTTACAACAGGAACAAAGCTTATCCTTGCTGCACCAAATTGCAATATGGTTGTTGATAACTCTACAATTAAGACTGCATCATACTTCCGTAATAGCGGTAAGGTTGAGCTAAAGAATGGCTCAGTACTCAACGGCAAAACAATCCAGTTCGGTGAGAATGGTGGACACGATGGTGAGACTGTTGTAGACAACTCTAAGTTCACAATTATTGGTGGTTCTACTGGCAACGCTTTCGATGGTAAGGGTACTGGCTCAATCACATTCAAGAATGGTGCTGTGGGTAATGTCGACTACTACAAGGCTTTGACTATCAACACTGATGCTACAAGTACATTTACAGGTACTGAGGTAATGTAGTCAAGTATTGATGTTTTTAACGCTCGGCTTCGGCCGGGCATAGACTACAACGCATAATTATTTCTTCCTATACTTGCTTTCAGAAAAATTAGTGGCGTTGTTTCGGAGGCTGGCGTTCTGCCGGCCTCCTTCTTTTTTGCACCTACCCCACCAAACAACACGTATTCTCCCACCACACGGGTATTAAAAATAATACCCGTGAGGAGGCCATGGGTAAAGTGGGTAAAATGGGTATGGTGGGTAGAGTGGGTATAATGGGGGGATAAATGATAGGCTCTAATGTCATTCTGAACGCAGTGAAGAATCTCTCAGGAAGAGCTAACATCGACCGCTCATGCACACTGCGAGATGTTTCGCTACGCCCAACATGACAAAAAGAAGCACGGGTATTAAATTTAATACCCGTGCTGTTATTTTGTTTATGGAGAGGGATAGTTCGGTGCGTGGCAGGAATAACACCTACGGCCAAACGCCCTACTTCTTTAGCGGTGAGTCGGGCTCGTTGGCCATAACAGCATAGAAGAGACGGTCGACGAGGCCAGGGAAAAACTTCTTAAGGAGGTGTGTGGCACGGCCCTCCCACTCCATGAGACAGAGGCGCTTACGGCGCTTGAGGCCTCGGGCAACAACATGAGCAACCTGCTCGGGAGTCATCATCTTAGCCTCGTTGCGTGGGGTGTCGCCCTGCGGGGTGCCATCGGCCGTAAGGGCCGAGAAACGCACATTAGAGGCGGTGAAGCCAGGGCAGGCGGTCATAACATGAACACCCTTCTTAAGATTCTCGATGCGTATGGTGTCGAGGAATCCCGTCATGGCATACTTCGAGGCCGAGTAGCCCGTGCGGCCAGGGAGACCATGGATGCCCGCAACAGACGAGATGCCAACGAGTGAGCCGTGTGAGAGTTGCAGCCATGGCAGTGCATACTTAGTGCAATTGACAGTGCCCCAGAAGTTTACATCCATAAGGCGATGTAAAACACCCAGGTCGCAGTCGTCGAACAGGGCACGCATAGATAGGCCAGCATTGCAGATCATAACATCAATTCGGCCGAAGCGCTCAATGGCAACATCCATGAGGTGTTTGCACTCCTCCTCTTTGGTTACGTCGCACACAGCATATGCCACCTTGCCGCCCTGAGCCTCAATATCCTGCGCTATGCGTCTAAGCTCATCTTCGCGGCGGGCACCCATCACGACATTAGCGCCCAGCTTAGAATACTCACGTGCCATAGCCTCGCCAATGCCCGACGAAGCACCCGTGACAACAACAACCTTATCTCGTAAAAATTTTTTCATACCTAACACAGTTATAGCTCAATTTTTAGTCCGTCATAAGCAAAATACACACCCTCAGGGAGCAGCAATTGTGCCTCAGCGTGAAGTCCTATTTCGTGCGACATGTGGGTAAGGTAGGCCCTGCGTGGCGCAACCCTGCGTATAAGGTCAAGAGCCTGGCCAACGGAAAAGTGAGAGCTATGCTCGGTCCAACGCAAAGCATTGACAACCAGACACTCCACACCCTCCAGCTTGCTTAGCTCCGCATCGCTAATAGCATCAAAGTCGGTCAAATAGGCGAGCTTGCCAAAGCGGTAGCCGAAGACCGTGAATCGGTCGGAATGACGGCCCTCGATAGGCATAATCTCGATGTTCTTAACCCTAAAGCTATGCTCCGAGCATATTGTGTGTAGCTCTATAACGGGGACACCTCGATATTTATTTTGTGCAAAGGCGTAGTCGAAATCCTTTGTTATGGTGGCTATCGTCGGCTCGTTACCGAAGATGTGCATCGAGTGTATGGTGGGAAAGTCGACAAAGTTGAAGGCACGCACATCATCGATGCCCGCAGTATGATCCTTATGCTGGTGCGTGAGGAGTATGGCATCGAGGTGGCGGACACCCTCACGCAGCATCTGCTGTCGAAAGTCGGGGCCTGCGTCGATGACAAGGCGCACACCCTCGCACTCGACCATCGCCGAGGTGCGCAGACGCATATCACGGCTATCCGACGACTTGCAAACGTCGCACTCGCAGCCTATCACGGGCACACCCTGCGATGTTCCCGTGCCAAGAAATGTTAGCCTCATAGTACTCATAATCTGTTACTTATGCGCTGCCTGAGCCTCAATCTGCGCCTCGTAGGCCTTTATCTGGTTGCGCGATGAACGGGGGTGAAACATCTCGGCGAGTACCACTATCACCACGACGATGATTGCCGCAACGACATATCCCCAGCGAATAGGCTTGGGTGCGCCCTCGGGGCTACTATTTTGGTTATTTGTGTTATTCTCCATACCACAAAGATACATTTTTTTTGGTGAAACGCACAACTTTATATATCTTTGTACTAACCTAAGTCTTAGGTCTGGCACCATTTATCAAAAACAATAATAAAACAAATACCATTATGAAGAGACTTTTTACACTTTCAGCAATCTGTGTTGCTATGCTATCGCTCGTGGGTTGCGACAGCAAGCAGAAGGCAATTAATGAGTGGATTAAGGGCGAGGTCGATCATTTTGTGGCACTCGAGACTGAGTCCCCAACACTCTACTACATTAAAAATGATAACGGGTGTCATCTAATTAGAGTTGACCTCGACACGTTTGAGTCTAAGGAGTTGTTATGCTTCAACGATAACGAGTATATGTTCATTAGTTCTATCAGTGATTATATTATTCCTGAGGATAAGGGTTATGGCGAGAGCACCTCTTTCATTATTACTGGTTATGACTACAAGGATCCTAAGGATTGGGACTCAGATGAGGGTGCGGTTGCACTAACATATGATACTACTACCGACCGTGTGAGTGAGATTTGTCGAGCAGATAAAGTCAAGATTGTGGGTAGCATGTTTGTCAAGGAGGAGGTGACCAGTTACCCATCTACTATTAAAAAGGTTGAAGTTTGTGACTTACAGGGCGTGAAGATTGAGCCAAAGACCTATGTTGGCACGATAGCAAAGCAGAGTGTTGTGGTTGAGCTTGTTGAGCGTGATGGTGCATTGGCTGGCTCTTACTACTACACAAAGTATGGTCCTAACAAGGCACGCATTGAGTTAATTGGTAGCGTGGATGAGAACCGTAACCTCAAGATTAAGGGCAACAGTAAGGACTATGATGATGTTTGCGAGACCTGGGAGGGTACGCTCCGAGATGGTCAGATTAGCGCCGTGTTTAAGGCTGGTAGCAGGAGCTACGAGTTTGTACTCACTGAGCAGAAATAGAGATATTGTGATATAATAGATTTTGTTTACACTAAATATTGATAAGATATGAAACGAGCAATTAATATATTTTTAATCTCTATTGTTGCACTATCTTTCGTTGGTTGTGGTAACAAATACGAGGAAAAGGCAATGGAGTGGCTTTGGGCAAATGCTGATGTGCATTTTATGAACTGTCCTAACGATGATAACTCTATATATTATTTAGATAGGGTAGCTGCGAAACTATACAAAGTAGACCTTGAAACAAAGGAGAAGGTTGTAGTTGAAGAGCTTCCTGGTGAAGATGCGACAACCATTAGGTTCGGCAGTATATCTGGCTTTGTGCTTCCTGCTGATCGCGGTTTAGGCGAGAGCACATTATTTACGCTTGTTACAAGATTAAAGGATAACAACAACAAACTTGTTGATGATTATTTCTATACACTCTTAGTTGATGCCTCAACAAATACGGCTAAGATTGTCAACAAGAGCTTTAGCACAAACGTTTACGGTGATTTGGTTTTTAGTGATGTTAAGGATGCTAAATATGCCAATCAGCTAAAGGGTGTAACAACCTATGATATAAATGGCAACGCTGTTGAACCACGAGTGTTCAAGGGTACTATTGCTAAGCAGAATGTTACTGCCGAGCTATGGGTGTCTAAAAATAGGATTTTTGGCTCGTACTACTACGACAAGTATGGCCCAGAGAATAGAATTAGACTTATAGGTGAACTAACAGAGGATAATCATTTTGATATTGTAGGAACTCAGGATAATTACTTCTACAACGTCTGGGGCAGTCTGATGAGTGCTTCTCACACAGAGTACTGGAAGGGTAAGCTCGAGGAGGGTCGCATCGAGGCGGGCTTCCACAAGTATCCAACCAATCCTAAGCTCTACGACTTCACTCTAACTGAGGTGCTCCCTGCTACGGAGGTGGTAGAGTAGTGCTCGATGAATAGAAAAAAAACATATAGGCATACATACTATGTCTATATGTTTTTCGTTATCTATGTGAAAATAAACCTAAAGAGACCATGGACTCAATACTTAGTGTTCAGCATGTGACAAAGAGCTATACGGGACATGTGGCCCTCGACGACGTGTCGTTGGAGGTGCCTCGTGGCTCGGTATATGGCTTGCTTGGCCCTAATGGTGCGGGCAAGACAACGCTAATACGTGTAATCAACCGCATAACCCTCGCCGACAAAGGACTTGTGATGCTCGACGGCAAGGAGATTACGGTCGATGATATCTTCCACATAGGCTATATGCCCGAGGAGCGAGGACTATATAAGAAGATGCGTGTTGGCGAGCAGGCGATATTTTTTGCTCGCCTCAAGGGACTCGACAAGCGAGATGCAGAGAAGCGCCTACGCCACTGGTTTGAGCGTCTGGGCATCTCTGATTGGTGGGGACGCAAGGTTGAGGATCTATCTAAGGGCATGGCGCAGAAGGTGCAGTTCATATCTACGGTGCTGCACGAACCAAAACTCCTGATATTCGACGAGCCATTCTCGGGCTTCGACCCAATAAATGCCAACCTGCTCAAGGAGGAGATATTGGGTTTGCGCGATAGGGGTGCTACAATCATCTTCTCGACACACAACATGGCATCGGTGGAGGAGATATGCGACCACATTACGCTTATCAACAAGTCGCGTAACATCCTCTCGGGATCTGTGGAGGAGATACGTCGTGCGGCCGGTGGCAATACCTTTGAGATTACGCACCGCGCATCGCACGAGGCGTTTGCGGAGGCTGTGGGCAAGCTTGCCAACGTCATTGGCGAGAGCCGCGGCGTGGTGGGTGGCTACACCGCTACAAAGATAAATATCCCACGCAACGAGGATATCCGCGAGGTGGTGGCACGTCTCAACGACAGATGCGAACTACGTGCCATGCAAGAGATGATGCCGTCGATGAACGACATATTTATTCGTGCCGTAAACGGAACACTTAAATAACAGCGCAACGAATTATGAAGAAGATATACCTAATCGTAGCTCGTGAGTTTATGGAGCGAGCACGCAAGAAGTCGTTTATAGTAACCACGCTCCTCATGCCGTTGTTCATGATAGGCATGATGGTGGCGCCCTCGCTCATGATGCTTTACGGCGGCAGCGAGCAGAAGCAGGTTGTTGTCATCGACAAGTCGGGCATTGTTGCCGAGCGAATGGTATCATCCGAAGAGGTGGTATTCTCTGCGCAGAACAACCTCACAAAGGAGGAGGCTTGTCAAATATACAACACCGAGAGCGGCGTGTTTGGAATACTATATATTAATGAGGACGTTAAGCAAAGTGGTAACGTGCAGTTTATCACCAACTCATCGTCGTCGCTCATGCTCGAGGAACTTATTCAGTCGCAACTAAAGAATATCATTGAGCGTGAGAAACTTAAGGAGCGTTACAATATTGACAACCTCGACCAAATGTTGGCCGACGTGGCTACGCCTATCGTGCTGAACACGTTCGAGAACAACGGCACGGGCAATGAGGACGAGATGGAGAGCACCTCAGCGGGTATCAACTATATCTTGGGCATTGTGCTCGGCATGTTGCTCTACATGGTCATC
Organism: Alistipes sp.; assembly: GCA_017380515.1. Taxonomy (GTDB): domain Bacteria; phylum Bacteroidota; class Bacteroidia; order Bacteroidales; family Rikenellaceae; genus Alistipes. The sequence continues at coordinate 33,916 of JAFODV010000094.1, read as the reverse complement.
ATCATCTACGGGCAGATGGTCCTCACATCGGTTGTCGAGGAGAAGTCGAGCCGCGTTATCGACGTCATGGTAACAAGCTGCTCTCCATTTCAGCTTATGATGGGTAAGATTTTGGGTATCGCCACCGTGGCCCTCACACAGATAGCCATTTGGGCAGTGCTCGTTATTGCCGCCTCTAAGTTCCTTATTCCTGCGCTCTTCTCAGCAGATGTGGCAGCCACAAGCGACATGATGCTTCAGGGTGTTATTGGCACTCTTGGCGACACAGGCTATATCACCATGCTCTTTGCATACCTTGCCATGTTTATACTTGGCGGATTCCTGCTCTACGCCTCGCTGTATGCTGCGGCAGGCTCGGCGGTGGACTCGGTGCAAGATGGTCAGCAGTTTAACACCATCATCATGATGCCTATTATCCTTGCTATGATTGTCATGATGTCGGTATTTAACGATCCTAACTCGCCCATCGCCTTTTGGGCGTCGATGATACCATTTACCTCGCCTATTGTGATGATTGCCCGCATACCTTTCGGCATTCCTACATGGGAGATTATCGTGTCGTTGGCGGTGCTTTACTTTAGCTTTGTACTCACCACATGGCTCTCGGCAAAGATCTATCGCATCGGCATCTTCATGCACGGCAAGCGCCCATCGTGGAGCGAGCTTGGCAGGTGGATTAAGATGAAATAATGCAAAAAGGTGAGAAGTTGACTTCTCACCTTTTTTGGTTTAGTGCAACGGCACGCCGAGCACGCCCTTAAAACGTGGTTATTGCTCGAACGTATGCCTCCTTATTTTTATCGGCACCACGTGTCTCGTTGCTCGCTATCCAGACATACCAAGCACAGGCATCGGGCTCGTAGTCGGCATAGTCGGTTGACGACCAGTACCAACCATCTAACTCTCTATAACCCTTAGCGCTAAGCGTTTGGTTGACAGCTACTCGCACATCCTTATCAAGGGTGAAGCGCACCAACTCGTCGATAGCGGGAAGATACCACTCGCCACCCTTCGCCCGACACCAATTAAAGGCCGGAAACTGCGTAGCGTCAACGTGGTAGACAACCCTATCGGTATTCGCCTTGCCATCTACCCTATTTGAGGCATCTACTTGCGTTTTTTGGCGATATTGCTCGTCGCTACACCACTTTAGCTCCGCCTCGTCCATGCTCACGAGCTTGCCATGACGACCTCCGTCCCACACTTGGAATACCACGCCCTCTTTGTTGTTTTGGTTGTAGTAGTCGCCCACATTATAGCATGGCTCACTGCCCACCTTAAGCGCACAATAAAGAGCTGCAACCACACACAACACCAACAACATAGCAGCAAATATGGTGTGGCGCACAGACCATCTTCTTCTGCTTCCCTCAACCTGCTTAAGAGCAACGCTTGGTATTTCAACCTTGATCTCCGACTCGCCACAAATAAGGCACGTGATGCTCTGCAACACATCATCATAGACACGGCTTGGGTCGGGGTAGGCATCTATCCAGTTGATATTATTCAGGTAGTAGCGCTTAGCACCGGTATATACATCTGCCGAAAACCTCACCGACAATATCGGCATCTTTGCCTCGCACGCAAGCTCAATCTCACGATCCACCTGCTCCGACTCGTTGAACGACTTGGAGAATACAACAATCATCATGCGACTGCTCTCGATAGCTTCGACAACAGACCTCGCCCACACAACACCACGAGGGATGTCACGATGTGCAACAAAGCAACGTAGGTTATGCTGTTCAAGATAGTTACACAGACTCATAACACGCTCTGTGTCATGCGATGAGTAGCTTATAAATATGTCGTATTTCTTGCTGTTCATATTCGGCAAAAGATAATTCTTAGTGAGACGCGGGCAAACCTAAGACACCTTTGAGGTTCTTGGCCCATTTGTTCTGAGCTCGCATGACCTGCTCGACAATATCTCGAACAGCACCATGGCCACCATCGAACTCCGACACATAGCGCGAAGCCTCGACAACCTCCATGCAAGCATCAGCAGGACAGACGGGTATGCCTACCTGACGCATACATTCCAAATCGGGGATATCGTCACCCATATATATAACATTCTGAGGGTTAACGCCATACTCATCAAAAAACTCATGCATAGCTGCCACCTTATCCATACAATTAAGATACATCTTCGTAACGCCAAGCATCGTTAGTCGATTCTCCAACATGCGGCCTCTTCCACCCGAAATCACGCATATCTTCATGCCCTCACGCAGTGCCGCAGCAATGGCATAGCCATCTTTGGCGTTGTAACGACGAATAAAGTCGCCCTCGGGCGTAGGTATGATGCCGCCATCTGTCATCACTCCGTCAACATCGAGGATAATGGCCTCGACAAGTGCTATATCTTCTTTGAAGTTTCCCATATACTCTCAGTTATGTCTTTATATATTTTCTGCATTTGCTCATCACCCACCAACATCTCTAAATGTTTGTTGCACACTGCCTTATCGCCACGCACAGCAGGACCTGTCTGCACTTCACGAACATCATTCGTAGCTATAGCCTTAGCGGCAGTCTCCTCAATAAGTGGCTTTAGCATGTCGTAGCTGAGGCCTGCATCACGCATTATATCACCACCAAGGGCATATAGCTGATTTGTAAAGTTATTGACAAAGACACCAGCAAGGTGTATCGACCTACGACGCTCGCTGTCGGCCTCGGCAACACACTCCGAGATGAGGTGTGCAAACTCGGCAAGACGCTGCTTTGTGGCCTCGTCCTCAGCCTCAATAAATATAGGCACCTTGCTGAGCGACAGCTGACGCCCCGCCGTAAAGCTTTGAAAGGCGTACAATATGCCTCGGCTGACGCCCTCATTTGGCAGCACCGACATAGGCACACTTCCCGCAGTATGCACCACGATAGAGCCCTTGGCAAAGGGGAGCCTGTGCGCCACCTCCTCGACAGCACGGTCACTAACCGAGATTATATATATGTCAGCCTCTGCAAGCTCCTCCTCACTTCTTGTCCACGCCGTGTCGGCCAGCGCAGCAATATGGCTACCACGCTCCTCATTACGAGCAAATATCTGCTTGAGGAGAACTCTATCGTTTGCAGCAAGCGTGCGAGCAAAAGCCTCAGCAACATTGCCTGAGCCAACAATAACGGCACTCATAGCAACGCTACTACGTCGCTTCTTCATACCCAACCTTCGTGTATCGATAGTTTCGTAGTAGTCGGCATTCTGCCATACACAACAGAGCTCACAGCCAAACAAGATGATATTCCACGACACCTGCAACCAGATGATAAACAATGGAATAGCAGCAAAACTACCATATATAGCATTGTATGCAGTCATGTATGCCTGAATGTAGACATAGGCCCACTGCCACAGCATAAGCACCACGCCAACCACAAAGCCAATGCCCAGGGCATAGCGCCAACGTACATAGGCATGTGGCAGATACTTATAGAGCAAGACGGTACTAAAGGCCGTAATGACGATAGATATAAGGCGTGAGACACTCTGACTGATGTCGTTCGAGAGTCCCGACCACAAGAATGCCTCCATGGTGAACGTCGTAGCAAAGCCCCAGAGGATAGGAACGAGCACCACGATGAGCGTGTAGGAGATATATCGCTTAATAAATCCTCGCTTGGCACGCACACCCCAGATATGATTGAACGCTCCCTCGGCACCACGAAAGACGATGAACACAAACCACATCATCGAGCCAAGACCTATAATCATGAAGATGCCATTAGGCAGGTTCTCGGCAGCACTATTTGCTGCCATGAGCACCGAGTCTATCAAGTCGCCCCACTCGCTAAAGCCATTGCGCAGGCTCGCCTCGACGGGCTGCCACGCTCCCAGGCGGCTGAGAATGATGAGCACAAAGGCCAACAGCGGGATTGCTGCAAAGAGCGACTGAAGTGTCAGCGCAGCACTATCCACAAAGGTGCGATGGAGCTTGCGGCTACGTATGGTGTAGTACATCTGACGATAGCCATGTACAAATAGGTTGTGCACACGGCTGGCTTCGGGCGTAAAGCTCAGCAGCCTACGGTGAACAGTATGCTCTATATATCTTACAAGGCGTTTTAGGTCCATATCGTTGGGTTAACTACTTATTTTTCAATGTTATGACATAGTTTGCGCCATTAATCGTTGTGATTGCCATAAGCTCCTCGCTGCCAGCACGTGCACCAAGAGCCTTACGCACGGCATCTACCGAGAGCGACGTATCACGCTTGATTATATCGATGCCCTTGCCCTTATATCTGCGCTTAAGCTCCTTAGGGCGGTACTCCTCGATAGCCTCTATCTCGTAGCTTCGACAGCCAAGCTCATATGGCAGCGGCTCACGCGACAGCGCAAAGCCATTATTACTCCAAATCGAGGCGTAGGGCGCAAGCTGAGCGATGGCAACACGAGCCTTCTGCAACGCCACATCGGGAAGGTGCAAATATCTCCACTCGCCCTCCTCAACACTACCACCATTGGGTATTGCCTGCATAGCATCGCACTCGAAACACCACTCGCCACTACCCACCACAGCAACACGCAACACATCACGCTCAGCACCAGTGTAAATGTTCAGCTCCTTGCACTCACCCGCGATACTCACAACCTCAACCTCGGCAGGCGACAATAGCCTAAAGGCCTCCGTACAATCGAACATAGGCGAAAGCTTGATGGCTATGCGAGGGGCTATCGCCTTTATGAGTGGCATAAGGGCCAATATGTTGGGTGAGCAATCCTCCATACAGACCATCTTACTACCCTCGGCCGAACGACGGTCAGGGTCGACAAAAACCCAGTCAAACTTTTCGGTGCAGTGCTCCAAATACTCCTCAGCCGAAGAGCTGACGACAGTCACATTCGTGATGCCCATAAGCCCCATATTGTAGCGCACAACATCAGCTAATGCCTCGTCACGCTCGAGCGACACAACACGCTCAAACCTACGTGCAAGGGCCATAGTGTCGACACCCAGTCCACACGTAAGGTCGAGCACCGAGCCGCCGGATATAGGCTTACGCTCGGCCGACTCCTCGCTCGACGACTGCTCAAAGGCACGTGGCGGGAGTATGCAGCGTGACTCATACATTCGTGGTAGCTTGCGACGTGCTCGCTGCAGATACTTCACCTGGGTAGCCACAGCCGAGGCATGGGGCACACGCTTATCCAGCGCAATAGCCGAAGCATCACGCTCGATGTTTTGCTCAACAGCACTGCGAACATCCTCGCTGGAGAGAATAGCTATGTTATATATATCGCTCATCTGATTACAAAGTTACCATTTTTTTTAATTTTCGCCCACCCAACAAGTGTTATTAACAAAAATATAGTGTAAATGGCCACCACACACCCTGCCGAGAGCCTACAATCGAGAGTTATCCAGTCGGCCTTGGCAAGCCACTCAACAAAGCTGTTTTGAAGCCATGCAGCCCGCTCTGCAAGCCACCCAAAGGGCAGGGCAAGAGGGTGAGGAAGTAGTAGCGTAAAGACACCACAACAGACTATTACATAAGCCGTTAACATCGCAACAGGAGTCGCAATAATACCAACTAAGGATATGCTACCAAATGTATGCGACACTAAGGGCAAGGTCCACAGCGTAGCCACAACACCGATAATAAGCGTCATGAGCAACGAGTACCACACATAAGGCATATGGGCTAGGCGGCGTATGGCGGGCAGACCCCACACAACGATACCTAATACTGCCATTGCCGATAGCTGAAAACTTATGTCGTAGAGATAGTAGGGGCGATAGATGAGCATGGCAAAGAGCACCACAGAGAGCATATTAAGCGAGTTGGAACGCATTGACGAGGCCATAGCGAGGTGCAGAAAGCTAAACATAAGAGCAGCCCTCACCAACGATGCTGAACCTCCTGACATAGCGACATACAACCATAACAGACATATAACTGCAATGCTATGTACTCGGTTGCCATGACGCAACAGCAACAAAGGCATAAGCAACACAAAGAGCACCATTGTCACAATACCGATATGAAGTCCCGACAAGGCCATAAGATGCGATAATCCCGTGCGAGAGTATGCCTCGCGCAGATGCTGCGGTCCAAGACGTCGTGAGCCTACAACCATAGCCTCAACAGTGGAGTGACTTGCACTATCGAGCATATATCGTTCGAGCTTGCGTATAGCCCTGCTTTGTAGCGTCTGATGAGCGCCACGCTCCACCCAAGCAATGCCTCTATCCTTAAGGCCTACACCACCAACATAGCCACGATTGCGCAGCAGACGATCATACTCTTCGTAGCGTGACATACGCCTGCTAAACTTAGTACGAAGATGCACCCTGTCACCCTCACGTATCGAGTCGTTGCGTAACCACAACACCACATCGTAGTCCGAAGCATGGCAAATGCTATCCTTACACCACATCTCGATTTCACCATACGACAAACGATAGCCATCGCGCTCAGCAGGAACATCGTCGACACGCACCACAGCATCAATCCACGAGCCATCTTCAATATCGCAACAAGGCCTTTGCAGCAGAGTGGTCATATACCCGAAACCCAACATAATCACCGAGATAGCCACATACCTCAACACACGATAGCCACCCCAAAACACAATGACCGTAGTCGCAAGGCCCAAAGCCACAAACAGCCACCAGTCGGCAAGCAGAAGATGGTCGGCAAGAGGGATACCCATGGCATAAGGCACAAGCAACAAAAAGAGAGGCACCGACCGCAATCGACGCCCTAAACTCTTAAGCGAGAAAAGATTATGCAAGCTCCCTAATTCGAACATCGCACTCACCATCAAGCATGCGTGCCAACGCCTCTACATCGGTAGGCTCGTCAACCTGACCATAATGATATGGGTAATAGATCTGTGGCTTAAGAGCCTTAACCGCCTCTACAGCCTGCTCTGGGGTCATCGTATATGGCTGGTTGACACACACAAACGCAATATCGATGCCCTTCAGCGCACGAAGTTCTGGCGTAGGCTCGGTGTCACCCGAGAAGTAAATGCTGACAGCATTGTCCAGCACAACAATATAGCCACAATCCTCACGCTCCTTGGGGTGGAACTGCAACTGGTGCTCCGACGTGTTGTAGGCAGCAACAGCCATAACCTTGATGTCGGCAAAAGGCTCTGCCGTAGCACCAGGCAACATTGTGTAGCAATCGCCCTGGAAACCCTCAGCCGAGGTCTTGTCCAAGAGAATGCGAGTATCGGGAGTCTGCAACGCCTCGATAGCTGCCATGTCGAAGTGGTCATAATGGGAGTGAGTAACCAAAATCATGTCGGCCTTTGGGAGCTTGTCATACGCAGCATTCTCCATAACAGGGTCAATATAGATGTGTCGACCCTCATACTCCATCGCCACTGAGGCGTGTGCAAAAAAGGTCAACTTCAACGTCTTGCCATTGATATTTAGCTCATCTGTCGTGTAGACAGGCTCGGCAGGCTTGCTGCCAAAAAGATTTGATAGGAATGACATAATAGCTACTATTTTATGGTTTTAATAAATTGCGAAATCTCTGACACAAGGCCCTCGGTGAGTGGTAATTGTGAGTTTACATAGACACTCACCACCTGCTCCATGCGATCACTCGACGCCCAATCCTTTAAGACGTGTGTCATGCTCTCAAACACGACGAACTTGGCATTTGGCGCACTCTTGGCGATGACCTCGCCATTATCTCTACTCACCTGAATATCGTTGCCGCCACACACCACCAACATAGGGTACTCCACGCCTGAAGCCAAGAGCTGGGGGTCATACTGCATAGAGCTTATCAAGAATGGTTGCACCGAGGAGTGAAATAGCGATAGAAGCTCCTTTGCAATATCCTCATTAGCAATCCTTTGACCCGCCTTAAGCTTACGCAACGCCATGTCGGCCTGAAGCATTAAGCCAGCGTACTGGGGCATAAGCTGGGCACTTAGCTGAGTGCGTAGTATCGTATCCATCGGATATCCAGGAGCTGCAAGCAACACCAAGCCATCGACCCTAACACCACGACTGGCAACGATAAGGGCTATAAGACCTCCCTCGCTATGGCCAGCAATGAAGATGCGTTTGTAACCCTCACTACGCAGATACTCAACACACGTAACTGCGTCATCGACAAAGTCATCAAGCACCAAGTTAGCAACATCCTCTGCGGCAATAGGGCTACGACCTATGGCGCGCTTATCGTAGCGCAACACAGCATATCCCTCCCCAACAAGACCATCAGAGAGAAGCTTATAAGAGTAGGTATTTAGATTCAGCTGCGAGTTGCCATTTCGGTCGGTAGGACCCGAACCAGCAACAATGACAATCACCGTATCGCTACCATCTGCAGGAGTAGCAAGCGTAGCGCTTATCTTACCCCAGTCGCACTCTACAGCCACCTCTCTCTCGACAGGCTGAGCAAAGAGCATAACAGAGGACATAAGCATCGACATCAACACAAAAAATCGTCTCATAATCATATCTAACTTAGTTTTACATCACTAAACGAATCCTCGACTACGCCCTTTAGACGACGGCTCTCGAGGTGGGTGTATATCTCTGTTGTCTCGATACTCTCATGCCCCAACAACTCCTGCACCTGGCGAATATTAGCCCCTCCCTCCAGAAGATGCGTAGCATAGGAGTGGCGCAAGGTGTGCGGGCTTATCCTCTTGTCAATGCCAGCAGCCAGCGTCGCACTCTTGATTATCGTAAATACCATAACACGTGTCAGCGCCTCGCCTCGATTGTTGAGGAAGAGCGTAGCCTCCGACCTATGCTTAGGCTTTCGAAACTCCATGTATAGCTGTATTTTGTCGCGGGCAGCCGAGCTAACTGGCACAATGCGCTGCTTGTCACCCTTGCCCACAACACGAATATATCCCTCGCCAAAGAATAGATCCTGAAGACGCAACGCCGTAAGCTCCGAAACACGCAATCCGCACGAATACAAAACCTCGACAATGGCGCTATCACGACAACCCTTTGGGGTGTTGATGTCGAAGGTAGCAAGCATCGAATCAATCTCCTGGAGTGTCAATGTATCGGGGAGCTCACGCCCTATCTTAGGCATCACAACACCCTCCGTTGGCAGCTGCTCCACACGCTCCTTGAAGAGCATGAAGTTGTAAAAGCTCTTGACAGCACTAAGATGACGCGCCTGCGACGCACCACTACGCCCCAAGGAGTAGAGCCACGACAAATAGCGCTCCACATGTTCCGAAAGAACATTCTCGGGAGCTACATCCCAATGACGCATTATAAAGTGGCTAAACTCATCGAAATCACGCATATAGGCATCAACACTATTATACGATAGTCGCCTCTCAAGTTTTATATATCTTAAATACTCACCTCGAATTTTCTCCCACTTCTTTGCGCTCTCTGCCATAATATTCGTATCTTTGTCGGTAAAGATACAAAAATTTTACATAATATCGTCATAGTTACTATGAAACAATATATCGAACTACAGATTAATTGCCAAAATGAGGAGATGGCCGACATCATCACAGCCTACCTCTCCGACTACGACTTCGAGAGTTTCGACACAGCACCCAACCCAGATGGAGTGACACTCTTGGCCTATCGCTTAGCCACCGATTGGGCCTCGATACATGAGGAGGTTGTGGAGGCAGTCAGTCCATTTGGCGATGTGGTTAGCGAGCGTGAGCTTGAGGACGAGAACTGGAATGCCACATGGGAGGCCGAGAGCTTCCAGCCTGTGGACATAGATGGTCGCATCATGATTCGTGCCCCTCACCATCCCACACCTACAGATAGCAACATAGTAGATATTGTCGTAGCTCCTAACATGGCTTTTGGCTCGGGCCACCACCACACAACACGCATGATGTGTCGCCATATTCTCGACAGCAAGCCCTCGGGACGTGCCCTTGACGTGGGTTGTGGCACAGGCGTATTGTCGATAGCTGCGCTAAAGTGTGGCGCTGAGTGGGTAGATGCTATTGACATCGACATATGGTCGACAGAGAGCACCCGCAATGCCGCTGCACTAAACAGCCTCAGCGACAAGATAGAGATAATCCTCGGCACGGTGGAGATGATAGATGGTCGCACATACGACCTTGTGATGGCAAACATAAACCGCAACATCATTCTTAACGATATTGCTCGCTATGCATCTGCGCTCAATGAGGGTGGAACACTACTTCTTAGTGGCTTCCTTACGAGCGACACCAACGACATCATAGCAGCAGCCAACAGCCACAACCTCACCCTCACCACGAAGCTCGAAGAGGAGGGTTGGGTGGCTCTAAAACTCACAAAACTGGCATAACGATGATTATTCTTCCATCAGCATATTTTGGCTCTACGGAGTATTGGACAGCCATTCGCCAAGGTGGCGATGACGTGGTCATAGATTTTGGCGAGAACTACGTGAAACGCTCGGAGCGCAACCGCACAGAGATAATGACCTCGGGAGGTGTCATGCAGCTATCGGTGCAGCTATGCCACGCCAACAAGCCACGCCAGCCGATGCGCTCGATGCAGATCGACTACTCGAAGCGCTGGCAGCATCAGCACCTCATAGCCATGGAGTCGGCATACCGCTCGTCGCCCTACTACGACTACTATGCCGAGCGCTTCGCAAAGCTATACAACAGAGAGTGGAAGTATCTTGCAGACCTAAACTATGCCGCCCTTGAGGCTGTCTGCTCGATTTTGAAGATGCCTATACCGCGTATCTCGGAGAGCTACATCATTGCCTCGGAGCACGACATCGACCTACGTGACAAAAAACGAGGCTCGACATTTGTTGCCGAGCCCTACGTTCAGGTATTTAGCGATAGGCTTCCATTTGAGCCCCGCATGTCGATTTACGACCTTATAATGTGCGAGGGTCCTGCCGCTAACGGCGTACTCGCAGCTTGTCAATTATAATCTTAACACTATCACGGTGTTGGCCCGAGGCGTCGTGCACTCGCACCATAGTTTCGCCACTAAACACAACAGAGTCGGCACACCAACACTTTGGCGACAGCTCATGCATCTCAACACTATCACCCCCCACTACAAGTGTTGGACGTCCCACTGAGCTATATACCTTTATTGTTTGCAACTCATCACAACGTCGCTGCCAGCCTCGCTCTGCAATATAGAGCGTTGGCTCTGAGCTATTCCACAGCGCTCGGTAGAGATAATATGAATCCTTCTTGGCTTGGTGGTCGAAGCCTACAACTCCCGAATAGCGCTTTCCACTGGGGTTTATCGACGAGGCGTGGTCGAACATATTATCGAGCCATATACCCCAAAATATAGGATTTTCGTTGATAAGGGCTATGTAGCGCTCATGCATAACCGTCTGATTGCGCTCAGGAAGATAACGAGCGCCTACCTCAGTACGGCTTAGCTGATCAACAGTGTGCTCGATAACACCCTCTTCACCATAGCACACGCCATAGCGCAGCTTGCCAAACTTCTTATTATTAGTAAGTTGACTACACCACACTGCAACATCTTCGTACGATCCCTTGGTCCAGCCTACATCCTGACGCAAGACAACAAGATCGGTAATAAAGTTTATCTCGCCATCACGATTTGAGCATGCAACACTCTTACGTGAAGGGTCGAGCTTGTGCACCATATCGTTCAACTCACGAACATAGGGCATAACATCGTCACCACGTCCTGTAACTAGCGAAAATACTCCCCACATCACCACTGAGGGGTGATTGTAGTTCTGATAAAGTATCTCTTGCAGCTGCTCCATGCCATTGGCTTTGTAGGCATCAGTGGGATAGAAATACATACCTCCAAATCTTGTCAAAGAGCACGTTAGCGGCAGGTCGACCCACACCAACACACCCTCCTTGTCACAACGCTCATAGAGATAGGCAGCATGAGGTCCCGTAAGCGAACGCAGGGCATTAGCTCCCATACTGCGTATTGCAGCAAGGTCACTATCGAGGTGCTCGTTGCTAAGCGCAACACCCACACCCGCTCTATCGTGAGCCAAGTTTACGCCACACACATCAACAGCCTGACCGTTGATACACAGACGATTATCATCATTCACAGAGATATCTCTAAAGCCCACATTAAGCATAACGACATCGCTTGGCTTGTCGAAGTTTCCGATGCTGATCTCAACACGGTAGAGCGTAGGAGACTCTGGACTCCATAGGTCGGGATAATCTATTGAGAATGGCAGCTCAACAGCTACTGGTTTGTCGGCCTTACCACCCTTCACCGAGTGGCGACACACCTCATAGCCATCGGGAGCAACGATGCGCATATTCACCATGTGTGCCCCCTCGTCCAACGCCGAGAGATGCACCTTCACAACACCCGAAGCACGCTCCTGGCTAACCTCGTGCTGCTCAACAAACACACCCTCAGAGCCATAGAATGTTGGTGACACTATGTTGCGATTGGCAACCAACAGCTCCACATCGCGATATATGCCACCATAGATATCTTGATCAAGGCTAATAGGCAACACGTCGCTACGCTGATTGTTCGACACCACAACCATAAGCGTGTTGTTCTCGCCATAGCGCACCTTATCCGTAACCTCAAACGTAAAGCCTGTATATGCTCCCTTATGCTCACCCACATAGCGGCCGTTGACAAATACGCTGGCAACACTCTGCACACCACCAAAGCGTAAAAACAGACGCTTGCCTCGCATTGTTGCGGGCACAGCAAATGTGCGCGTATAGTGGGCTGTAGCGTAGACACACCTATGCTCACCACTGTTCCAGGTGTGGGGCAGTGTTACATATTCGGCCTTAGCTGCGCCATCTTCAATAAGGTAGAATTGCCAGTCGTGGTTGAGCGACATCGTGGTACGCAACGGATATTCAGCAGCGACAGCCGCCATAGTCGTAAGGAGGAGGATTATTGTCAGAAAGCGCTTCATACTTATGGAAATTATGTGCAAATATACGAAGAAAGAAAAAAAATTACTAACTTCGTGCGAAATATATAGAATTAAGAACAACACAAAAGAGTTTATCGGCATGTTTATAGACATTATTGTTATTATATGTATTGTTTGGGCATTTATCCTCGGACTTAAGCGTGGTCTTGTGGTGCAGCTATGTCACCTCGTAGGCCTATATCTGGCCATGCTCATCGCCCCACGCTTTGCCACAGGCATAGGCTCACTCATCATGGACGACCCGGGCAAAGCTTATCTTGCAGGCTTTATCATCATTGTATGTGCAGCGCTACTCCTAATATGGATCATAGCCCCATTTATCAAAGCCATAGTTGTTTGGGAGCCAATAAAGGGTGTCGACAGAATACTGGGTGGACTACTCAACATCGCCACAGTATTAATCATCACAGCAGGACTCTTCTCGGTGTTCAACCGCGTGAACATAAGCTCTACGCCTACCATCACCCAAGAGACCCTCATGGAGATTGTTGCTGAGAGCAAGGACGGCAACCTTGAAGATAAGATCATGGCACTTTGCGAGGCCGACATCGACAGCGATATGCGCAAATATTTCGAGCATAAGTTCATCAGCTACGAGACTCTCGAAAAGTCGATATGCTTCTACCCTCTTGCCAAATTCGGAACAAAGGCAATACCAACCGTAAAGCACATCGACGAGACTATACGATCTGAGGCAGAGAAAGCAATTAACAGCCAAATATTCCTTAACAAGTAGCCTAAAAGCATGGAACAACAACGCATCGAAGGAGTAGTTATCAGCTCAACTGGTAGCTGGTATCGTGTGGCTACCGAAAACGGCGAACTCGACTGCAGAATACGTGGTCGCCTAAGACTCAAAGGTATACGCTCAACAAACCCCGTTGTTGTTGGCGATAGAGTGATGGTTGAACCCGACATCGAAAGCTCGGCTATTGTCGAGATTCTGCCACGCCGCAACTATATCATTCGTCGTGCCTCAAACCTCTCGAAGGAGTCGCACATCATCGGAGCAAACATCGACCGAGCACTGCTCATCGTAACGCTCCACTCACCATCAACACCAGTCGAGTTTGTCGACCGCTTCTTGGTTACATGCGAGGCATATAACGTACCAGTAACCATCATCTTGGGTAAAGCTGACACGCTCACAGGCGAACATGAGGAGGAGGCTGAGAACTTCACTGCAATATACGAAAATGCTGGCTATCAAATAATTCGACTCTCATCAACCACTGGTGAGGGCATTGCCCAGATACGCGAGCTCTTGAATGGTCACACAACGCTTATTGCTGGCAACTCGGGTGTTGGCAAGTCGACACTTGTGAGCACCATCGACCCAGAGCTCGACATTCGCACAGGTGAGATTTCGGAGAGTCACCACAAGGGTAAGCACACAACAACCTTCTCGACAATGTATCGCATCGGCGATGGCTACATCATAGATACCCCAGGCATCAAAGGCTTCGGACTTATCGACATCGACTCCAAGGAGCTATGTCGCTACTTCCCTGAGATGATGCGTCTTGCCCCCGACTGCCGCTTCTACAACTGCACACATACCCATGAGCCTGGCTGTGCCGTGCAGGAGGCTGTAAAGGAGGGTATAGTGGCATGGTCGCGCTATGAGAGTTACCTAAAAATTTTGGACGAAGATGACAAATATCGCAAGTAGACTACGCACAGAGCTACGCTCCGAAGAGTGGCTTCGTGAGCGTCTCGATTATATGACCCAATTTCTTACAGAGGAACGCAGAGAGGTGCTACAACGCACAGTTGATAGCCGTACCCACTATATGCGCATCCTCACCGAGAACATGTTTCACCCGCAGAATGCCAGCGCCATAATGCGCCACTGCGAGGCATTCGGCATTCAGCAGATACACACCGTCGAGGATCGTTGTAAGTTCGACCCTTCGGTAAACATTGTGCGAGGCACCCAAAAATGGGTAGATGTCGAGCACCACGACACCACGGCAGAGGCCATTGCAACGCTCAAGGCTGAGGGCTACCGCATAGTGGCAACTACACCCCATCGCTGTAGCGCAACACCTGAGACATTTGATGTTACAAAGGGAAAGTTTGCCCTTGTCTTTGGCACCGAGCATGCCGGCATCTCGGACGAGGTGATTGAGGCTGCCGACGATTTTTTGATGATACCTATGTGTGGCATGGTCGAAAGCCTTAACGTGTCGGCATCTGCAGCTATTCTCATCTACATGCTCTCGGAGCGCATACGCCAAACAGTTGATGGCTGGCAACTTACTGACAGCGAAAAACTAAAGCTACTCACCCGCTGGACAATGTCGTCGGTAAGAGACTACGAACGAATATTACGACGTGCCGAGGAGGACGGAAAGTTAACCGCAGAATATTAATTATCATGATACTACGTAAACAATTTTTGCAGCACGTGGGACAGACCTCGCCAGCACCCATGATGGTGGAGGTGGAACGTGCCGAGGGTTCATTTTTCTATACCCCTGAGGGCAAGCGCTACTTCGACCTTGTAGCAGGTGTGTCGGTGAGCAACGTGGGTCACGGCAACAAGGAGGTTGTCGAGGCTGTACAGAAGCAAGCAGCTGACTACATGCATGTTATGGTATATGGCGAGATGGTTGAGCGTCCCCAGGTGGAGTATGCTCGACGCATTGCTGAGCTACTTCCTGGCAAGCTCGACTGCGTCTATTTCGTAAACTCGGGAGCCGAGGCTGTGGAGGTAGCACTAAAGCTCGCAAAACGCCATACTGGACGCACCGAGCTGATATCTATGCGACGTGCCTATCACGGCTCGACACATGGCGCTATGTCGATGATGGGCACGCCAGAAGGCGAGGAGTGGAAGGCGGAGTTTCGACCACTGCTCCCAGATGTTAAGTCTATCAATTTCAACTCATTCGAGGATTTGGAACAGATCAGCGAGCGCACTGCGGGCGTGCTCTGCGAAGTTGTGCAGGGCGAGGCAGGCGTGCGTCTTCCCAACCCCGAGTGGCTCAAGGCACTGCGCAAAAAGTGCACCGATGTGGGCGCAATGCTTATCTTCGACGAGATACAAACGGGCATGGGTCGCACGGGTGCTATGTTCGCATCAGCGAAGTACGGAATTGAGCCCGACATCGTCTGCTTGGCAAAGGCTTTTGGTGGCGGAATGCCCCTTGGTGGCGTAGCGTCAAACAAGCAAATTCTCGATGATTTTACACATAACCCTTGTCTTGGACACATCACCACATTTGGAGGTCATCCCGTATGTTGTGCCGCAGGTCTTGCTGCGCTCAACTACATGATAAACAACAATATCGTTGAGCAAGTAGAGCGCAAGGGAGCGATGTTCGAGGAGCTAGTATCAAAGCATAATAAAGTTTTAGAAATTCGTCGTTCGGGACTTTTACTTGCAGTGGAATTAGGTAAGTCGGAATATCTCTATCGCCTAATGGAGATTTTCAAGGAGATAGGCATCATGAGCGACTGGTTTTTGTATTGCGACACCGCCTTTCGCATCTCGCCACCACTCACTATTTCGGAGGCAGAAATCGAGGAGTGCTGCACACTAATTCACGAGGCATTGGACAGATTATAGACAAACATCACAACAAAATTATCACAACAAAGAGTGGAGCATAGCTCCCTCTTTTTTTTTGTATTAAAAAAATATTTGCTATCTTTGTGGCATTGTGCGTACGCATACGTGACGTGTACGCAAGGAACAACCCACAAAAAAATGTTAGAAAAGTTAGCTAAACAGACCGCAATATATGGCATCAGCACGATTGTCGTTCGTTTCTTGAACTATCTGCTGACACCCTATTACACCCGCATATTCGACCAAGGTGAGTATGGCATCGTCACCGACATCTATGCCCTAATTCCCTTTGCCCTTGTTGTACTGTCGATGGGCATGGAGTCGAGCTATTTCCGTTTCACCACACGTGCCGAAGAGGAGGGTGGCGACGTTAAAACCGCCAAACGCAAGGTGTTTGCCACAACATGGGGCATCACAGCACTTGCTGCAACCATCTTCTTTGCCTTGGTGTGGGCATTCAATATGCCTATATCATGTGCTATGGGCGAAGTCTACGTTGCGCATCCCGAGTATGTAACCATTGTGGCGGCTATCGTCATGCTCGACATCTGGGCAATTATCCCCTTTGCACGACTACGTGAGCAGGGCCGTGCCATGCGCTTTGTCATGCTCAAGGCGCTCAGCATGCTACTAAACCTATCGCTCGCCATCGCCTTTGGCGTGACTGGGCTATACTCCTCAGAGTTTGGCGTAGGCTGGGTGCTTGTTGCCAACCTTGTAGCAAGCCTTGTAACGCTTCTTGCCATACTACCCTCAACAGATAGGGTTGTGCCTCGCATTGACAGCGCACTACTCCGAAAAATATTTGTATACTCACTACCTCTTCTCATAAGCGGCATTGCCGGCACCGCCAACGAGTTTATCGACCGCCAGATGATCAAATACCTCACGCCAGGTAGCGAGGCTGAGGCTATGGCTGAGCTGGGCGTGTATGGTGCTATCGTGAAGATTGCCGTGGTGATGACCCTTTTCACACAGATGTACCGTCTTGCTGCCGAGCCATTTTTCCTCTCTGGATTCAAGAAGGAGGAGTTCAAAGAGGCCAACGCTGAGGCGATGAAGTACTTCGTAATAGCCTCGATGCTCATCTTCTTGGGCATCGTCCTCTTCCGCGACCTCTTTGCCCTTATCGTAGGCTCACGCTTCAGAGAGGGCATCGACATACTCCCCGTTGTGCTTGCCTCAAACGTGCTTGGTGGCGTGTGGCTCAACCTATCGTTCTGGTATAAGCGCGAGGAGAAGACTAAGTTCGCTGCCTACATCACCTTCTTAGGCCTTGCCGTAACGCTTGGCCTAAGCTTTGTGCTGGTTCCAAAGATGGGATTCCGTGGTGCTGCATGGGTACGTCTTTGTGCCGAGGCGGCAATGGTGGTGTGGAGCTATATCCTTTGCCGTAAGCACTTCCCAATGCCTTATAACCTAAAGCGTATCGCCGAGTATGTTGTTATCACAGCCCTGATTTATGCTGTTTCGGAGTTGGCCCTACCACACCTAAACCACATCTATTGGCTCTCTCTCAACGCCGTGTTGTTTGGCGCAATGGTGGTTTATGCTGTTTGGCGCGAGAAGATTAATGTTAAAGGGCTTGCAAAGGCCGCTATTGGAAGATTTAAGCGATGAGATTTTCAGACATCATAGGACACGACGACCTTAAGCGACGTCTTGCAAACTTAGTGGATAGCGAGCGAGTGAGCCATGCACAGCTATTCACAGGCTTGGCGGGCTACGGCACTCTGCCCCTGGCATTGGCATATGTGCAGTATCTGTTCTGCCCCAACCGCCACGATGGCGACTCATGTGGCGTGTGTCCATCATGCCAGCAGCTATCGGCATTAGCACACCCCGACCTGCACTTTGTGTTCCCAGTTAACAAACGCGAGAAGAAGTCGGGCGAGGTAGTTACCAGCGACATGTTCATCGACAAGTGGCGACAGCTATGGAGCGAGACACAGGGCATCTTCACCGCCGAGGAGTGGTACTCACGCCTCGACCTTGGCAAGACTATGAAGGGACTCATCACCGCCAAGGAGTCGGAGGAGATAATCAAGAAATTGCAGTTTAAGAGTTTCTCGTCAGAATACAAGACGATGATAATATGGCTACCCGAAGCCATGAACCAAGAGGCAGCCAACAAAATATTAAAAATCCTTGAGGAGCCCTGGGAGAAGACCCTGTTCATACTCGTGTCGGAGCACCCCGAGCTACTTCTACCAACAATAACATCACGCACCCAGGAGGTGTGCGTACCACGCATTGAGCCTCAAGTGCTTAAGTACGAGGCCATCAAGGCAGGAAAGAGCGAGATGGAAGCACACAATATGTCGCGTCTTGCGGGAGGCTCGCTGCTTGAGCTTAGGGCACTCATCGAGGGTGTAAGCGACGAGATGCGTCATCAGTGCTTCGAGCTTTTCACACGCCTCATGCGTCTAAGCTACAACGACCGCCACCTCGAACTTTTCGAGTGGGCTGACGACATATCGGCGCTCACGCGCGAAGGCCAGCGCCAGTTCTTCCTACATAGCGTACGCCTACTTCGCGAGAGCTACATGATACATGCAGGCCTCGGCGCCATAAGCTACCTCTGGGGCGAGGAGGCTGAGTTTTGCAAGAAGTTTGCGCCCTTCATCGGCAACCAAAATATCGAGATACTGATTGAGGAGATTGAGCGCGCGATGATGCAGATAGCCCAAAATGGAGCACCACGCATAGTATTTACCCACTTCGCACTCGCCGTGTCGAAGCAGATAAACAGACTGCAATGATGATACCGACAAGCGTAATACTACTTCTTGGCTCAAACGACATGGAGGCAGCAGCGATTGTTAACCAAGCTGTGGCAATCATCAACGAGTCGGTAGGCAAGGTTGTTAAGTGCTCGGGGGAGTATCGCTCTGCGGCCTATGGGTTTACATCGGAGCGAGAGTTCGTAAATCGTGGGGTAGAGATTACAACTATGTTTGATGCCTACGAGGTGTTACGCCGCATCAACTGCATCGAGGCGCTACTCGGACGCGACAGAGAGCAGGAGCATAGGATAAGCGCTGAGCGCAATGAGGCTTATGCCTCACGACCTATCGACATAGATATAATTTTTTATGGCGACCTTACGTTTGAGGATAGTAGGCTTACGATACCATACCACTTTTTAGATGAGCGAGAGTATGCCCTACGCCCCGTGGTGGAGATTGCACCAAACCGCAAACATCCTGCACTAAACGACACTCCTAGCGAGATGTTGGCACGACTAACAAAGTCATAAACAATGATTATGAGACATTTAACTAAGATACTTACTATTGCCATCGTGCTCCTTGGCCTTAGCTCATGCTTCAAGGAGGAGAAACAAGGCACGCTACTTAAGGTTGCGGTATATTCGCAAAACGTCCCTGAGGACCAGATAACACACACACAAACCGAGCTTCAGGCATACGCCTTTTATGTGCCTAAGGCGAGCTCATGGGAGGTGTCTTCGTGGGAGGATGCCGTTGCAATGCGCATAACAAACACTGAAAAAGCGGAGCAACTAACCTCTCCCGACGTCATCGGCAAATGGGATTCTACGCAGGAGTATCAGGTGGAGTTGGATCTATGGTCGCCCACAGTATTTATGGTTATCATAGACGTGGAGAATCGCTTATACGCCACACGTCTCTACGACACGCCGATAAATTACGCTACGACACATGCACAGCTACACCTATATGCTCACAAGAGGTCGGGAACGGCAAATGGCTGGACAACCACCAATCCATTTCCTGATGAGGCACGTGAGCCACTTACCCCACAGGACGACGAGAATGACGATGACAACAGTAATGAAGCTTAAACGATAGAAGATGACACGCAAAGATATATCACATAGTATAACCTCGGCGCTATCTGCGGCCATAGTGCTTCTGTTTGTTGCCGCTCTATTCACGAAGTGTGCCTCAACAATGACACCTACGGGAGGTCCAAAGGATACTATCCCGCCAGTCATCGTGCTGATGCAGCCCGACAACTTCACAACAAACGTCGACACGTTGCACCCGCCAAAGATATACGTGGAATTTAACGAGTATGTGCAAATTAAGGATTTGCAGAAGGAGCTATACACTTCGCCTGCGATGAAGAAGCAGCCATCGGTAGTACGCCGTGGCAAGGGCATTCTTGTAACCATCAAGGACACTCTCCGTCCCGACATCACCTATGCCATCAACTTTGGAGCTTCCATCGCCGACAACAACGAGGGCAACCCACTACATGCCATGCGTTATGTCTTCTCGACAGGCAACACTATCGACTCGATGTACATGTCGGGCTATACTGCCGACTCCTACAAGGCTGACTCTGTTAGCAGGTCGTTCATCTACTTCTTCATTGCCGACTCAGTGGAGACACCCACCGAGTATGACTCGACAATGTTTAAGTATAAGCCTCATGTCATCGCTCGTGCCGAGAAGAATGGTATCTTCATTGCCCAAAACCTCAAGCCTGTAAACTACCGAATATACGCCTTCGAGGACACCAACAATAACATGATGTATGAGCCATCTATCGACCAGGTAGGCTTCCTCGACACCATATATAACCCTCGCTACATGCCAGGCTTCAGCATATGGTTCGACTCGTTGCGCCACTACCCATCAGCCGACCCACAGCTCTACTTCCGCATGTTCATGGATCGAAGATTTGCTCGTCAGACCCTCAGCGGCCATGAGCGCACATCGCGCCACAAGGCTATGCTCTACTTTGGTGCAGCAAATCCCGAAGTGACTAAAATAGAGTTCGACTCGATACCTTCCGACAGGGTTATCTACGACCCACAGACTGTTGGCAAGGATACTGTAGCACTATGGTTCGACATCCCTGCCGAGGAGCTTCCCGACACAATTAAGGGTACAATAACCTACTTCAAGCACGACTCAGTAAACAACCTTGTTGAGAGCAGCGACAAGCTACGCTTGGCATGGAAGTATGTGGAGTCGAAAGAGGAGCAGAAAGAGCGTGAGAAGAACGAGAAAGAGAAGGAGCGTGCCGAGAAGAATGGAGAGAGTTGGGTAGAGCCCGAGAAACCCAATCCATTTAAGGTTACAATGACTACGTCGGGCGAAGTGAACAAGGATAAGCATATCGACCTCGAGTTCGACTATCCGCTAACCAAGTTTGACTCGGCAGTAATCACGCTCACCTACACTACCGAGCAGATCACCGACCCTCAAGCCATGAAGTATCACTTTGTGCAAGATACGTTAAACCGACGCAAATATCAGCTACGTGCCATGTGGGAGCCAAAGGCAAAGTATCAGCTTACAATACCTGCTGGCGCATTCAGCAATATTGCTCGCGAGCAGAACGACACTCTGAAGTATAACTACGAAGGCTCAGACCCAGAGAAGTATGCCATACTAAATGTGAAGGTTAAGGGAGCTAAGCGTGGAGTAAACTACATACTGCAGCTAACAAATGCTCAGGGAAGGACGCAAAAAGAGATACTCAACGCCAGCAATGGCAACTACCGCTTTGAGTATGTCAGCCCTGGCGATGTGATGATACGCGTAGTTGAGGACAAGAACAACAATGGCAAGTGGGACACTGGCGACATGGTGCTCATGCGACAGCCCGAGCGCACCGAAATATTCAAAAACGAGGAGGGCGTGGAGGCCATATCCACAAAGGCCAACTGGGAGTTCGACATCGAGGTTGACATGAGCAAGCTCTTTGCTCCAATAACCATGGAGTCGGTCATCAAGATGCTTAACGACCGTGAGGACGAGCGCCTTAAGAAGCTCTCGGAAGAGGAGGCTAAGAAGCGTCGTGAGAACCAGCAGAGAGGCAACCAGCAGGGTCAGAGTGGAGGATTTGGCTTCGGCGGCATGGGTGGCGGCCTTGGCGGTGGTCTTGGTGGCAATAGCGGCGGCATGGGCGGCGGCATACGCTCAGGAACAGGAAACATGAATATGCGTTAATGATGATGAAGAGATCTAAGATAGTAAGATATGTGGCGATACTCTCGCTACTGATGACAATATGTGGAGGCATGAGCGCCTCGGCACAGCATACCCTAACATTAGTGGGTGGCTCGGGAGCGTCGTATGCTCGCTTCTACCCCGCAGAAGAGACAAAATGGGTGTGGGGCGCAGAGAGCTACGGCCTTGCGTGGCGCTACTATAGCGACAAGCCACGTTTTGTAGGCGCCATAGGTGTCGACCTAGAGTATATGGAGCGTGGATTCCAGATGGGATATACCTACACAAAAGAGTATATCGACGACAAGGAGATTCGCCACTATAGGTTCTACCGCCGCGACGTAAACTCCCTAATGTTACCTATTGTATGGCAGCCACACTTCTACTTGGCGGACAACAAGCTGCGAGTATTTGTTGAGGCGGCATTTGTGCTATCGTTCAATATATCAGCGAAATATAGCTACGAGAATAACGTCTTTCCTGCGGGCAACTACGAGTGGAAAGTGCCTCGCGACAACCGCTTCGCATATGGTTTGTTGGGTGGCGCAGGCTTTGCCGTGCTTATCGACCAGGTGGAGATAGGCTTCAAGGCGCGCTACAACTTCGGCTACTCCGACCTGATGAAAAACCGTAATAAGTATTACTCAAATTCGACAGATGGTCGCGAAAACCCATTCTACTACACGCCACTACGCTCACCTATTGACAACCTAACATTCTCGCTAACTGTCGGTTGGCGATTCAACAAGCGAGGCTTCAACGAGTGGTTTGTGGAGCGCCCCGAACGCACAAAGCGCCTCGAGAGCTTCAACTTTAGTAGCGCAACAAATCAGGGTAACAGCAATAACCCAGGCTCAAGAGCGAATGCTCCAGGTGGTAGATCAGGTGCAGCAATGCCAGCACGACGATAGTGGTTCAAACCAACACACGTCATAAAGAGAAAATTGATAACAACTAAAAAGACAGATACTATGGATTCAACACGTCAGCAGAAGATTGCACGACAGATTCAGCGCGACATAGCTGAGATATTTCAGAAGGAGTTGGCCGATGCTTTGCGAGGCTCGCTTGTTACAGTAACAACAGTACGCGTTTCGCCCGACTTGGCATATGCAAAGATCTACATCAGCATATTCCCATTTGAGCGTAGCGAGCAGGTGCTCACAACAATCAAGGAGCAGGGCTGGTTGGTACGCAAGCTACTCGGTGGCCGCATCCGCAACCAGCTCAAGGTAGTTCCTGAGTTGGAGTTCTTCATCGACGACTCGTTGGAGTATATCAACAATATCGACAACCTTCTAAGCAAGTAGCGAGCAAAGATGGACCTACCAAGAGGATTGTTGTGGTTGAGTTTCTCACGTCGCTACATGTTTTCGCCGAAGTCACACTCGGTAATAAACATCATAGCCATGGTGAGTGTTATTGCTGTGGCAATACCCACAGCAGCCATGATTATCCTTCTGGGCATGTTTGGCGGCATAAGCCAAACAATTGATGAGCTCTACTCATCGGTGGATGCCGACATCGAGATTATCGCAGCCGAGGGTCAGACCTTTAGGCATGATGCCATTGACTTAGACAAGATAAACCGAATAGAGGGCATCGCCAACTCAGCGCCTTACATCGAGCAGAGCATAATCATTGCCACGCCGCAACATCGCACCACAGTACAGCTACGTGGCATTGACAGCATGTACGGCAAGGTGCTCCCCATCAATGACTTCATGGTGCGCGGCTCCATCAACGACCTCAACGACAAGGTTATACTTGGCGCTGGAGTTGCGCGTATGCTTAGAGCACAGAGCATTGGCTATCCCGTAGAGCTATATGCACTTAACCGCAAGCAGCTATCCACCATTCTGCCAACAAGTGGCTTTTCGCGCAAAAAAGTCAAGGTGGGAGGCGTAGCGATGATAAATGCAGAGATTGACGAGACGCTCGCCATCACCGACATAGCACTTGCACAGAGTCTTCTCAACTACGATGATAGACTATCGGGCGTGGCAATCAAGCTCGACAACAGGGCAAAGGCAAACGATGTACAACGGAGACTGCAAGAGGTGACTGGAGATAGACTTAAGGTGCGTACACGTGCCGAGAAGAGTGCCTCGCTTAATGCCTTGATAAGCATGGAGCGATTTGCCATAATACTCATTGGCAGCTTCATTGCAATAGTGGCAGCCTTCTCAATTGTAGGTGCTGTGATAATGCTCATCACTGACAAGCAACGAGACATAGCAACACTCAAGGCCATGGGTGGCGACCACAGCCTCATACAGAAGATATTTGTTGGCGAAGGCATGCTGCTCACCCTGCTTGGCTGCGCCATAGGCGTAATCATAGGCGTAGGCTTTGTGCTTGGTCAGGAGCATTTCGGGTGGATAAAGATCCCCGGCAACATGGTATTTGAGAGCTACCCCGTGGCACTCAACCTAAGCGATGTGATGATGGTCATAGCCGTAATAGTGGCTGCCGGTTGGCTCATATCTCGCATCACCGTAGGTGCAAAGCTACGAAGAAGGGTTAGGCCATAGTTGTTTATGAATTATAGAACGTTCCTATTATATAAAGATATATATGAATAGACTTACTAAGATATTGGGTGCTACTCTACTATCGCTTATGGTGATAAGCGCAGCATGTAGCAACCGAAAGGGAATACCAGATAATGATTTGGTGAAGATATTCCACGATGCATTTATCGCCAATGCCTACTGCAACGAGAAACTTAGTGGCGTAGATTCACTGCTAATCTACGAGCCTATACTTGCACGCTATGGCTACACTATCGACGACATGCGCTTCACTGTGCAGACCATATCGCAGCGCAAGAGTAGCCGTCTTAGCGACCTAGTGGGCGAGGCCAGCCGAATACTTGAGGAGGAGTCGAAAGGCAATGCCTATCAGCTAATGGTGCTCGACACTATCGACAATGTGGCCAAACGAAAGTATACTCGTGTGATGCTAAGCGACACCCTAATAAAGGCACATCGACTCAAAGATACCTCGAAGCTACATATCGTGCTTCGCGACATCATTCCTGGTGAGTATAACGTTACGTTCGACTATCTCATAGATACCACCGACGAAAACCGCAACTCACGTGTAGAGGCATACCTAACAACAGGTGACAGCTCACAAACATCACGTAACACACTAATGCTCAGCCGCTATCGCGATGCTAAGTATCAGCGCAAATTTACCGCTGAGAGCATGCACCGAGAGCTACACATAAACCTATACTACCACAATAAAAACGAGGAGCACAAGAAGCCTGGTGTAACAATACGCAACCTAAAGATCACACGTGTGCTGCCCAACGAGCAGGCTCTGGATAGTCTCTACGAAGAGCAAATGGGTCCTATGTTGTTCAACCACAAGTTCCTAACTACAGGTCAGGCAATACAGCCAAAGCGTCATGTTGCCCCTAAAAGCAGCAATACCACACACAACGAAGAGGTTAAACAAGAGGCGAAGCAGGAGACCAAGCCTCAACAAAAGGCAAAGCCAAAGCAGGAGACAAAACCACAACAAAAGGCAAAACCAAAGCAGGAGGCAAAGCCAAAGGCTAATGTAGGAGCAAAGGGTGATGTAAAAGCTAAGAGCAGTGTTCAAAAGCCTGATGCTAAATTGAAGAGCGAGACCCCAAAACGTGGGGAGCAAAACAAGGCTACAAAGAAGCAGAACAACTAATGATACGAAAGATTGCAGCACACTATGCTTTGATTGATGGCCAGCTACGACGCAACATCGTGGTAAGTGTCGACCACAATAGGCAAATAACCTCTATTGACGAGCACACGTCGCTCGACAACGTTGCTGGTGTGGAGTTTTACCCAGGCATCCTAATGCCTGGCATGGTAAACCTACACTGCCACCTCGAACTATCATACCTGCGTGGCGCAATTGAGCAAAATAGTGGATTTGCGGGCTTTGCCCGTGCAATAGGTAGCGTGCGCAACAACTATACAGACGAGGAGCGCATTCACGCAGCATCTGTTGCCGATAGCACAATGTGGGAAGAGGGCATAGAGGCTGTACTCGACATCGCAAACGACGACCTTGTGATGAGGGTCAAGGAGCGCTCACACATAGAGTATATGACTCTGTTCGAGGTGTTTGGCCTAACAACACCCAACATCGATAGCCACAACAATTTGGCTTCGAAATGGGCCATGTCGAGCGTAACACCACACTCAACATATTCGCTTCAAGATGGAGTGTTCAGAGCCGCAACCAATCAAAACAACTCAACACTATCAATACACATGCTTGAGTCGACAGACGAAGTGGAGCTATATCATCACAATGGTTCGCTATGGCAGTGGTATGAGCGCATGGGTTGGGAGTGCGACTTTCTAAACTATAAAACACCTGCACAACGCATCGTAGAGAGTGTGGCAAGCGACAAACGAACAGTTCTTGTGCATGGCTGCCAGGCAACCGCAAATGATTTAGCAATCCTCAACAAGCACTTCACCACACCCGTAACATGGGCGTTGTGTCCAGAATCAAATCGCTATATATCAAATAGTAAGCCTCCAGTCGAGCTACTACGAAGCACCAACTCACGCATAGCTATTGGTACCGACTCTTTAGCCTCGGCACGCCACCTGTCGATGGTTGGCAACATGCTACTTTTGGGCGACGTACCACTAAACGAGTTGCTCACTTGGGCAACACTGAATGGAGCAATGGCCATGGGCCTTGACTCCAGACTGGGATCTATCGAGGTGGGCAAAGCCCCTGGATTGGTAATCCTCGAGAAGGCAGACCTACATAACATGCGCCTAACGGAGGAGAGCCAAACACGCAGAATAGTATAATCGAAGTTATTCGCAATATCACATATTTTCAACTATATTAGAACAACAAAGCCACCTCTCATACGGGGTGGTTTGTTCGTTTTAGCACTACTCCTTTTCAAAGCTTTGGCATAGTATTCGCAGCAAGAGCAAACCATGTGACAATAGGTAAAAAATAGTGATTAGGCAACCACCATTGGGTACACGCACAGAGGGGCCACTATGCATAGTATT
Organism: Alistipes sp.; assembly: GCA_017380515.1. Classification (GTDB taxonomy): domain Bacteria; phylum Bacteroidota; class Bacteroidia; order Bacteroidales; family Rikenellaceae; genus Alistipes. The sequence goes on along the minus strand of JAFODV010000094.1, from coordinate 6,488 downwards.
CAGCCATTATGCAGGCAATTATCAATGATAATTGAGCTTGCCGAAGAATTTACATACAAGAATTCAACCAATAGCCAAATTACTAGCACTAAAACAATATATTGTTTTGGCGCATGTTATTTTTTTAATTAACTTTGCATGAAATCTTAGGAACATAGCATAAAGTTCCACAGGCAATATTGACTGCCTCTGCGGGGCCGTAGTAAGCGTCAATATGGGCAGAATCAAAGATGAGCAAGCTGTAGTGACACATTCTCAAGCACAAGCGAGAAAAAGTGAAATAGGTGGTTTCGCCATTTAGCAAAAAAGTTGCAACAGCTCAGAAAATGCCCACGCCCAATTACTGCGCCACTAAGCACAGCACCTCAGTGGCGAGTGAGGAGAGATTATGCACATATGCAAGCTATGACACAGGGCGAAGATATAGAATGGTATGCACTGCGTGTTTTTCACAACAAGACCACGCAGATATGTGCCATTGCCGACAAAGAGCAGGTGGAGTGGTACACACCAATACGCGAGGTTGAAGAGATCGTGGAGGGCAACATGGTACTACGCAAAGAGAGAGTTATGCCCTCGCTACTATTTGTTCGCACCACACCTGAGTTCATTGCCAAGCTAAAGGTTGCCACCTCCGACAACATACTCCCCTACTACGAGCCTGGCACAAACAAGCCAATGTGCATTGACAACAAGGAGATGTCTAAATTCATGTTTGTGGTGCGCACATCAGCCAAGCAGATTGAGAGCATTGATGAAGCGACACTAAACATTCACGACAAAGTGCGTATAATGGGTGGTCTGTTTGCAGGCATGGAGGGCTACATTGCCCGAGTGCATGGCACCAAGCGCTTTGTGGTTCGCATCGAGGGCATCGCCGCAATTGCAACAACGTATATCCCTAAACAATATATCCAAAAACTTAGGACTACATAGTCCAACATATTTTCAGAATATGACCCAACATCTACTTATCGCCCTACTATCTGCAATGATTGCAGTGATATGGATTCACCCCAAGTTAGTAAAGATTGCCCATCTTAAGGGCATCGTAGATTACCCAGATACACGAAAACTACAACGCACGCCCGTGCCAGTGCTGGGCGGTGTTGCTGTTTTCTTCGGCATAGTGCTTGGCGTGGCTCTCACCAGCGGATACACCAATTGCCAATCGCTAATGACGATTGTGGCGGCCATGATGATCATGCTATATGTGGGCACCATGGATGACATAGTGGGTCTATCTGCAAAATTTAGATTAACGGTGGAGATAGGCGTGGTAGCATTGCTAATATTCGTCAACAACCAATACATCAACAACTTCGATGGGCTATGGGGCTACACCCTAATACCAAATTACGTAGCCATACCTCTAACCATATTTGCCGCAGTGGGCATAATCAACTCTATGAACCTCATTGATGGCGTGAATGGACTATCATCGGGTTACTGCATCATGGCCAGCATCATATTTGGAGCATTCTTCCTCATCATAGGCGACGCTCCAATGACAACACTTGCAGCAGTGGCCATCGGCTCACTCATACCATTCTTCTTTCACAATGTATTCGGCACAACATCCAAGATGTTTATTGGCGATGGTGGTACACTGGTGATGGGCATCGTAATGTCAACCTTCGTTGTCAACATATTGTCGAGCAAGACATCGACAGAGGCTATCGACACAGATTTCGGACTTGTGGCATTTACACTTGCAACAATGTCGATCCCAATATTCGACACACTGCGAGTGATGCTCTCACGCATTGTCAAAGGCACCTCACCATTTCACCCTGACAAGACACACCTGCATCACATGTTCATCGACATGGGATTCTCGCATGCAGGCGCTACAGTTAGCATTCTTACCCTTAACTCAATAATAATTGCTTGCCAGATACTTGTTTGGTACATTGGCCTTTCAGTCGATGTGCAGCTATATGTGGTTATTGGCCTCGGCATAGCATTCACGCTGGGACTATATCACCTCGTTTATAGCGTAAAGGATGAGAATGTCATCAAACGAGCAATCAAGAGAATAGGTCATGCCACACATTTCGAGCGTAAAGGAGTATGCTTGGCATTCCAAAAATTAGTTGATAAAATATAGCTATGAAAATTGCAGTTGCTGGAATAGGATATGTGGGCCTTAGCGTAGCTACACTGCTGGCTCAACACAACAAAGTGGTGGCCATAGATGTTGTTAAGGAGAAGGTCGACAATATCAATAATAGGCTATCACCCATAAAAGATGAGTACATCGAAAAGTTCTTTGCCGAAAAGAGCCTCAACCTCAGGGCTACACTAAATGCCAAGGAGGCCTACTGCGATGCTGATTATATTGTCGTTGCCGTGCCCACAAACTATGATAGTCAAAAAAACTTTTTCGACACATCGTTAGTTGAACAGGTCATAGGCGAGGCTATAAGCGTCAACCCACACGCTACAATCGTGATCAAGTCAACAGTTCCTGTTGGCTTTAGCGAGAGCATAGGTCAGAGGCTGGGAATAGACAACATACTATTTTCGCCCGAATTTCTGCGCGAGAGCCGAGCCCTCGAGGACAACCTGTTTCCAAGCAGAATCATCGTAGGCCACAACCAGCATGACAAGGAGGCCACTTTAGCAGCAACACGCTTTGCCGAGCTGCTCAAGCAGGGAGCCCTCAGCGACGATGTCAAGATATTGCTTATGGGCACAACCGAGGCCGAGGCCGTTAAACTCTTTGCCAACACCTACCTTGCCCTGCGTGTGAGCTACTTCAACGAGCTCGACACCTACGCCGAGACTAAGGGGCTTAACACAAAAGATATAATCGAGGGTGTATGCCTCGACCCTCGTATAGGCGATCACTACAACAACCCGTCGTTTGGATACGGCGGATATTGCCTTCCAAAAGACACAAAGCAGCTGCTGGCAAACTACGCCGATGTGCCACAGAATATGATGTCGGCAATTGTGGAGAGCAACCGCACCCGCAAGGACTTTATCGCCGACCAGGTGCTTGCCCAGGCGGGATACTATAGCTATAGCCACCACAACGGCTACAAGAAGGAGCTAGAGGGAGACTGTATCATAGGCATATATCGCCTCACCATGAAGTCGGCATCCGACAACTTCCGCCATAGCGCCATACAGGGCATCATGAAGCGCATCAAGGCCAAGGGTGCGAAGGTAATCATCTACGAGCCAACGCTCGAAGATGGCTGCACCTTCTTCGGCAGCCTCGTAGTCAATGACCTCGCCTCATTCAAGCGCCGCAGCCAAGCCATCGTAGCCAACCGCTACGACAACTCGCTCGACGACGTCAAGGACAAGGTCTACACCCGCGATTTATTCAGAAGAGACTAAGTTAAGGATGAGCCGCTTGTCTGACATATATTGCAGAGTTCGAAGCAGTCAGCTATTCAAAGACTCTTTTTGGGCACTTCTCGGCAGCGCCCTAGGCAAAGGTCTTGCGCTTATTGCCGGAATCGCCATCGCCCGCATGCTCGGCAGCGAACAATTTGGAGAGTACAGCACCATTAAAAACACATTGATGATGATTGCAATATTCTCATCAATGGGATTAGGATATTCTGCCACAAAATTTATAGCCGAAAGTGCTGCTAAGTCTGACTCCAAGCGCGTTAGCAATACGCATCGCATAGCGACAACCCTAACACTAATGATGAGCGGGGCTATAGCGTTGCTCACTATGCTATTTTCAAAGCAATTATCAATATGGCTTGAGGCCGAACATCTTTGCAATACATTAAGACTTTCAGCCATAGCCATAATATTCAATGCTATAATCACTACCCAAGCAGGAGAGTTGGCAGGACTGGGAGAGTATAAGCAGCTTGCAAAAAACAGCGCTTGGTCTGGAATAATAACATTTATCACGAGTACGTGTCTAACTCTATTGTGGGGATTCAATGGAGCTATCATTGCTCTAATAATCTCGCTGCTGTTCAACGCACTACTTAACTATTTTGCCATAGCTAAACATATTGACAAGAGCAGCGCCCCTATTGATAAGGTCTTTTGTCGAGAGATCATTAGATTTTCGTTGCCCATTGCCCTTCAGGAGGGTTTGTATGCTATAACAAGTTGGGTTACAATATTTATCATAATTAAATTTGCCAACTACGTAGAATTAGGAATATACTCAGCAGCGACTCAATGGATGGCTGTTATATTGTTTATACCTGGCGCTCTACGCAATGTTGCTCTATCGCATTTTTCGGCTACGAATAATAATAAGCAGCAAACTCACATCATTCTTCAACGACTGATGTTAGTTAATTTTATTTCAACATTCATACCATTCTTAGTTATACTCATACTTTCAGGATGGATAGAAAAGCTATATGGAAGCAGCTTCATCGGCCTACAATGCGTTCTAAACATTTGCGTATTTACAGCAATAGTTAGTAGCTTGACAAATGTTCTGACTCAAGAATTTATATCACAAGGTAAAAACTGGTTCTTGTTTCTCTCAAGGCTTCTGCGCGATGTGACAATTATAATAAGCCTGTTGCTCTCCATTAACCTATTTAATAATGAAGCACTTATATGTGCAGTAGTCTCCTTGACTGGACAACTGCTTTATTTAATGCTACTATTGGCCAAATATCACAAAGATAAACATGTTTAGTAAAATATCATACCCAAAAATATTTTTATCAAGTCTGATATTTGCCATACTCGTTGTGCAGCAAATGGTTGGCATACTGCCTCAATTACCAATCACTATCACTGTAGCATACGGCATACTTACACTTCTGCGTTACTCATTAACAGAGTATAACAGAGTATATAACCATATGCTGTTGTTTATATGCTATCTAGCCTTTGCCTTATTGATAATGTCTCCTCCAGAGATTTTCAACTCATGGTTAAGACTAGGTCTATATGCAACAATAGTTCTAACCGTATTCCCTCTTGTATCTAACAAATATTTAGACATATTTAGATACTACTGTTTGAATATTATCATCGTCATGTTCATAACCTTGTCCTGCATATCATTTTTCTGTTATTATGAGGGCATAAACTACATGACCTACGAAGCCGAATTGGAGTTCTCCGAGAAAGGAGGCCTCTTTGGCGGACTTATGACACACTCTATTATACTTGGCATCGCTAGTGGAATAAGCATATGTGCTCTAACATTCTACACAATAACTCGAAACTGGAAATATGCTATGCTTATTATCCCTTGCTTTGGCTCGTTAATGTTCTCCGCTTCACGTGGTGCAATTATTGCAACCATAGCAGGATGCCTTATCATGATTCTACAGCTGATTAGAAATAGGAGCTACAAGAAAAGGGCATTACGCTTTTTAATAATCTCATTACTAGGCATTGCCTTGGCAATAACTTATACCAATATTACAGATGGTATAGAGTCAAAATTCCTAAATAGAGATGATGGTAGTTTATTCTCATCCAGAGAGACTAAAATCAACCATCGTATCGATGAATTCAGTAGCAGTCCAATCGTTGGCATTGGATTCTCGGCTATTGACATCAATGGTGGCGACGAATACAACACGCATACGGGTGTTATTGAGCCTGGATCATCGTGGTTTGCAATACTCTCAATGAGTGGCATTATTGGATTAATTTTTGTCATACTAATGCTTTATAAAGGCGCAAAAATCCTAAAGGAGAGCAAAGCAGATTACAAATATCTGCTTATCGCTCTATTTATATTTTTCATATTTTCAATGTATTCCGAGGGTTATATCTTCGCAGGAGGAAGCTCTCTATGCGCTCTGCTATGGCTAACATTGGGCCAATGCATAAGTGCTAACAACATCGATAATAAGTAAATGCTATGAAAAGCAAGAGACTATACATAATATCGCTTATTTTCAAACTTCTACCACTGAGCCGCTGCTATAGATTAAAATCTAGGTTACTAAGGTGGTGCGGAGTGAAAGTTGGCGAAAATGTTGAGATATTCTCCTCGGCGCGTATCATTGGAGATGGAGAACTCGAAATAGGAGATAATGTATTTATCGGATGTGATGCTATTATTTCGTGTAACAAGGGTTCGAAAATCATTCTCGAGGATTACACAATAGTGGGTATAAGATCGATTCTTGTCACTGGATTTCATCCTATAACTCCCGAAGGTCCCCGCATCATTGGATACGAGGGAACATCGAGCACCATACGCATATGCAAGGGATCTAGCTGCGGAACTGGCTCTATTATTCTACCAGGAATTACGGTAGGTGAGATGGCGCATGTTGCAGCTGGTAGCATCGTGACAAAAGATGTTGAGCCCTACATTAGAGTTGCGGGCAATCCAGCAAGACCCATAAAGAATCTAAAGACCAACGAGAGGCTAAAGCCATGAAAGTCATTATAACCAACCTTCCATCATTCTATAAAATCAACCTTTACAACGCTATTAACAAGCATTGTAAGGTACTGGTTATCTATACGGGCGATGGTGCAGATGGTCGTAACAACGACTTTTATCGTGGCACAAT
>JAFODV010000015.1 GCA_017380515.1 Alistipes sp. | reverse complement strand
TTGTGTTATCAGAGCTTCTATTCGCACCATCTTTTTGAGCATATGTTCGTGTTGGCAACGCCTTGAAGTATTCAACCTTTTTTCGTAAGGATATTGCCCTAAAAAATGAAAATGTTTTTATCCTCAATACAACCAGCTAACTACGTATATATCAATAATAAACACCGATTATCAGACACAAGTAGATGAGCGAAAATTTAAAAAAAAGTTTGCCACGTGAATTTTATTACCAAAAATTCGTATATTTGCGTACAATATATACGCAAGTATATAGTTTGTAGATTTTTTGTGCAACGGAAGAGTAGATGCTGAGGGTATCTAAAATAGAGATATTTCCACACTTTTCTTTCAGAGCATGGGGTTTATTAACTACTAATACTTTATTGCTTACATGGTGAAATCAAATTACATCATCGAGCTATCGAACATCACCAAGACATTCCCAGACAAGGTGGTTCTCGACGATGTCAGTTTGTCAGTAAAGAAGGGAGAATTTCTAACTATTCTTGGCCCTTCGGGTTGTGGCAAGACCACACTACTGCGTCTTTTGGCGGGCTTCAACAGCGCCACAAAGGGTGAAATCAAAATTGGCGGCGAGGTAATGACCGACACTCCTCCACACTTGCGTCCTGTGAACACAGTATTCCAGCGCTATGCCCTATTCCCAAATTACAATGTCTACGACAACATCGCCTTTGGTCTAAAGCTTCAGAAGGTTGATAAGAAGGAGATTGAGCAGCGTGTACACCGCGCCTTGAAGATGGTGGGCATGACCGACTATGAGCATCGCGATGTGCAGTCACTATCGGGTGGTCAGCAGCAGCGTGTAGCGATTGCACGAGCTATCGTCAACCGCCCACAGGTGTTGCTCCTCGACGAGCCATTGGCTGCTCTCGACCTCAAGATGCGTAAGGATATGCAGATGGAGCTCAAGGAGATGCACCGCTCTCTCGGCATTACATTCGTATATGTAACGCACGACCAAGAGGAGGCATTGACCCTTTCGGACACCATCGTCGTGATGAACGAGGGTAAGATTCAACAGATAGGCACACCTACAGATATCTACAACGAGCCTTGCAACGCCTTTGTTGCCGACTTTATTGGCGAGAGCAACATCCTCAACGCCACAATGGTGCGAGACCGCCTTGTGCGATTCATGGATAAGGAGTTTGAGTGTATCGACGAGGGATTTGGCGAGAATACTCCAGTAGATGTTGTCATACGCCCCGAGGACGTATATATCATTCGCAATGCCGAGGCAGCTATGTTCCACGGCACAGTGCGTTCGTGCATCTTCAAGGGTGTTCACTACGAGATGTTTGTGGAGACTCCAAACGGATATGAGATAATGATCCAGGACTACAACTCATTTGCAGTAGGCAGCGAGGTGGGTATGATGATTAAGCCTGCCGATATTCATGTTATGCACAAGGAGCACACAGAGAATCATGTCGAGGGCAAGATGCTTGACGCTACGCATGTCGAGATTCTTGGCGAAAGCTTCGAGTGCCAAGAGCACGAAGGCATCGTGGCTGGCGACGATGTAGATGTAGCTTTCGACTTCGACGCTGTTGAGCTCACCGACGACTCGAACGACGGTACGTCATGGGGTACTATACGCTTCATACTCTACAAGGGCGACCGCTACCACCTCACAGTGCGTACCGACGAGAACGAGAACGTGTATGTCGACACCCACGATGTGTGGGAGGATCTCGACGAGGTAGGTATTAAAATTGCGCCTAAGGCTCTACGCCTCACCAAGAAATAACCTTTATTAACTTAACCTGCTTATTTCTGAGAATGAATAGTGTGGTAAAATACTTTTCACGACGACGCACATGGAGTATCCCCTATGTGATATTCCTTGCGATCTTTGTGGTGGTGCCGCTTATTCTTATCATGGTATATGCCTTTCAGTCGAAGAGTGGCGGATTCTCGTTGGAAAACTTCGAGCGATTCATCAATCAGCCAGAGGCCGCCAACACCTTCATCTATTCGATTGGCATTGCACTGATAACCACCATTATATGCATAATATTGGGCTATCCAGCAGCCTACATCCTCTCACGCCTACGTCTCTCTACGGCGCGCGTGGTGGTGATGCTCTTCATCCTGCCCATGTGGATCAATGTGCTTGTACGCACACTCGCCACCGTAGCTCTGTTCGACTTCTTGACACTTCCGCTGGGCGAGGGAGCACTCATCTTCGGTATGGCATATAACTTCCTTCCGTTCATGGTCTACCCTATCTACAACGTGTTGCAGAAGATGGACAACTCGCTTATCGAGGCTGCCGAGGACTTGGGAGCTACACCTCGTCAGGTATTCACACATGTGGTGTTCCCGCTCTCAATGCCGGGTGTGGTAAGCGGCATTATGATGGTGTTCATGCCTACCATATCGACATTCGCCATATCGGAGCTTTTGACAATGAACAACATCAAGCTCTTTGGTACGACAATCCAGGAGAACATCAACAACGGCATGTGGCACTATGGTGCAGCACTCTCGCTCATCATGCTTATTATTATAGGTATCACATCGCTATTCACCAACTCATCATCGGAGGATGGCTCTAACGAGGGACTGCTATAATGAAACGAATACTATCATACAGTTACTTGGTCGTATTGCTCATAATGCTCTACGCACCTATTATCATCATTGCTATCTTCTCGTTCACCGAGTCGAAGGTGTTGGGCAACTGGACAGGATTTTCTACCGAGCTCTACACATCGCTCTTCACGGGAGGCGTGCGCTACTCGCTGGTTGACGCACTCAAAAATACGTTTATCATTGCGCTCACCGCAGCTACCGTCTCTACCATACTTGGCACCATTGCCGCTATTGGTATTAACGACCTACGCTACGGCAAGCGCCGCGCTATCAACTTTGTGAACAACATTCCTATCCTCAACCCCGATATCATCACAGGTATCTCGTTGTTTTTGTTATTCGTATCGTTGGGCGTAACACAGGGCTATACAACAGTAATCCTCGCTCACATAGCCTTTTGTACGCCATATGTTGTGCTTAGCGTCATGCCACGCCTCACTCAGATGAACCCTAACATCTACGAGGCAGCTCTCGACCTTGGCGCTACACCTATGCAGGCCATGCGTCGTGTTATCATTCCAGAGATTCGTCCAGGTATGATTTCGGGCTTCATACTTGCCTTCACACTCTCTATCGACGACTTTGCTGTGACCATCTTCACCAATGGTACCGATGGTTTGCAAACATTGTCGACATATATCTATGCCGATGCCCGCAAGGGAGGCCTTACGCCTGAGCTACGTGCTCTATCGACAATCATCCTTGTCGTTGTCGTAGTTCTGCTCATCGTTGTCAACTATCGTGCAAGCCGCCAGGCAAAACGTGCCGAGGAGCAGCAGAAGCAACTAAAACTTAAAAAATAGTAATCGTCTAATGAAGAGGTATATACATTATTTGAGGGTAATGGGATTGGCCCTTGTAGCTACCATGATGGTTGGTTGTGGCATCAGCGACGAGCGTGCCCACACCCTCAAGGTCTATAACTGGGGCGACTACATCGACGAGGACCTTATTGCCGAGTTCGAGGAGTGGTACGAGGAGCAAACAGGCGAGCCCGTGTCGATTATCTATCAGACCTTCGACATCAACGAGGTGATGCTTGCAAAGATTGAGAATGGCCATGCCGACTTCGACGTTGTCTGCCCTTCGGAGTATATCATCGAGCGCATGATGCGAGGCGAGATGCTTCAGCCAATCCTCACGCCAGAGTTTGAGCAGGAGATCAACTCAAAAAATATCAACTACTTCGACTGTGTGTCGCCATACATCAAGGAGCAGTTCTCGCTGTTGGAGGCTCCCGAAGGCCAAGACCCTAACGACTACTCAGTAGGTTATATGTGGGGTACTACGGGTATCCTCTATAATGCTAAGTACGTGACCGAGGAGGAGGCTATGTCGTGGGATTTGATGTTTGACAAGCGCCTTCAGGATAAGATATTTGTTAAGGATGCCTTCCGCGATGTGTATTCGCCTATCTTGGTATATGCCAAGACCCTCGAAAAGCGCGAGAAGGGAGAGCTTGGCGCTGATGAGATGCTCGACATCGAGACTATACGTGAGCTTATGTACGACTCGTCAGATGAGTCGATAGCACTCGTTGAGAGCTACCTTAAGCGCATGAAGGAGCTTGTTGCAGGCTGGGAGGCCGACTTCGGCAAGGAGATGATGACGCAGGAGAAGGCGTGGATCAACCTTATGTGGAGTGGCGATGCAGTGTGGGCTATTGAGGAGGCTACCGAGGTAGGTGTCGACCTTGCCTACACAGTCCCCGAGGAGGGCAGCATAGTGTGGTTCGACGGCTGGGTTATTCCTAAGTATGCTGTGAACACACGTGCAGCTCGCTACTTCATCAACTTTATGTGTAAGCCAGAGAATGCCATTCGTAATATGGACGCGACAGGATATGTGAGCGTTGTCACCAACGAGGAGGTTCTCGAGAGCATCAACAGCCCTGAGGACTACGACGAGGCTATCGACCTCAGCTACCTGTTTGTGCATGCCGATGGCTCGCCTATCGAGGGTGCTGACAGCGTGTTTACCGACCCAGTGTTGTATCCTTGCCGCACGGTCATCAACCGTTGCGCCGTGATGCACGACTCTGGCGACCGCACCGACAAGATGCTTGAGATGTGGTCACGCGTCAAGGGCGATAACCTATCTACGGGCATGCTTGTGGGCATCATCATATTCTTCTCAGGAATGCTCATTTGGGGTATCGCTCGTAAGATTGCCGCCTATCGCAAACACCGCAAGCACATGAAACGTCGCCACAAGTATGCGAAGCAATAAAACCGTTAAATCACTCATTTATAAACAATAAATCTAATAACTAACGATGACAAGAAAGGTATTTTTCCTCCTTGCCACCCTTGCGCTTACTGTTTCGGCGCAGGCAACAACATTTACTTCTGCTAACTCTTTTAAGCCTTCGGCAGAGCTTTCACTTCAGCCTGCTTCAGCGCCCGCATCTGATGACGACGAGGGCTTGTTCTGGTGGAGTGCAGGTGCTAACCTCGCCTCAAACTACCTATGGCGTGGTTACGACCAGTCTTACTCAGGTAAGATGTTTGACCCATCAATCCAGCCAAGCGTTACCCTCGGCTTGGGTGATTTCTACCTCGACCTATGGCTCAACGTATCTCCTATTAGCCAGTATCAGGAGTTCGACATGACACTTGGCTACGAGCACGACAACCTCTCTATCACAGTATATGACGTATGGTGTGGTGTAGGCAAGGACTTCTGGCAGAACAACTTCCTCGATGGTTCAAATCACAACCTTACGGCAACCATCGACTACACATTTTTTGACCGCTTGCGCCTACACTGGGGCACAACATTTATCCACTCTGCCGACTGGCTATATAACGAGGATGGCTCACGCAAGCGCCGTGCCTTCTCGTCATACTTCGAGGTAGCTTATACCCAGCCATTCGAGGATCTATTCGACATCACCTTTACTGCGGGTGCGTCGCCATGGACAGGCCCATTCTGGACTGCAGGCCCACAGATTTTCGAAGATGGCGAGTATTTCCTCAACTACAACGACAAGAACCCACCAGTCACTGGCTTCAACGTAACTAACCTCAACGTCACCCTATCGCGCGAGTTTGAGGCTGGCGACGTTACTATCCCAGTGGAGCTTGGCTACACCTACAACCCTACCAGCAAGCGCCACTACGCATTGCTAAAGACTGGTTTCTCGTTCTAAAGAATAGGAACCACATTATTCAGCGCACACATTTCTTGTCAGAAGGGTTGCAGATGTGGCCTTGATATGAAAAAGCCACCGATGGGTAGTACTTGGCGTACGTCCCATTGGTGGCTTTGATTGAAATGTCGCAGATGCGCTCTTATCACATTCCAAAGCGCACTAATTTCTTGTTAGAATGGGTTAGATTTGGTGCCAAGTCGAAATTGCGACGGAAGGGGGTATACTCGACGTATATCCCCTTTCGGGCAATGAGCTTGGTGCCGAAGATGACCCATTATCACAAGAAATTATCGTAGCTTATGCTGATGGAAGTGCGGCGTTACAACATACTTAAAGAACAATAGGGCAACGAAGATTAGCACTGCGCCAATCATGTAGCAGTAGGAGTAGTCGAACTCCGAGATATAGCCTCCGAGCAGCATGCCACCGCCAATGCCCACGTCCCAGCCGGTGAGGTAGGTAGCATTAGCTGTTGCACGGCGTGAGTTGGGAGCAAGGTTGATAAAGAGAGTGTTGTAGGCGGGGAACATTGTGCCATAGCCATAGCCAAAGAGGAAGGCGGTGAGAAAGTATGTGGCATATCCCGCAGCGATGCTCCACGACGACACCGTGGAGAGTATCGCCTCGCCAAAGCCTCCAACAAGGGCGATGCAGATGCCCACAAATATTGTCTCTGTGACAAAGCCACGATCGACACGCTTACCCGAATTTAGGCGCGAGGTGATTAATCCCGCTGCCATGACCGTGAAGAACAAGCCTGCATTATGCGTGATGCCTGACTGAGCAGCATAGAGAGCCATATAACTTGTTGTCATGCCATAAGGTATGGCAAGGAGGAAGAAGGCGAAGCATGCACGAACACCCTCCTTGAGGAAGAATCTATCTGCCGAGAGCTTAAACTCGCTCTTCTCAATCTTCTTGCGTGGCGCACGCACCAAAGCACCGAGCACAAGGCCCACAATGCCCGTTACAAGAGAGGTCATAAAGAGGAGAGTATAGCTTCCTGAGGATATTACAAATAGCCCCACCATAGGGCCAAATGCCATGGCAAGGTTGTTTGTAACACCATAATATCCAAGACCTTCGCCACGACGTGATGAAGGCATAACGTCAATAACAAGCGTATTACCTGCTGTGGTGAGCATACCAAACGAGAAGCCATGCAACACACGTAGTAGGATAAATAGGGCGAGTGTTTGGGTGATAAAGAAGTAGCCGAGGAACGACATCACAAAGATGGCGTAAGAGATGATATATACCTTTTTGCGGGGCAGCGTATCGGCAATAAATCCCGTCATCGGGCGAATAGATAGCACGGCAATAACGTAGCACGAGAGCACCACGCCCACAAGTGCCGGGCTAATACCGAAAGTATCCTTAAGATACATCGGCAGCGTGGGCACAAGAATAAAGAAGGAGAACGACATCATGAATGCAGCGATGCATACAAAGATGTAGTCGCGCGTAAATAGCCTATCTTGCTTAACCTCAGCCATAGTTCATCAATTAATCGTTATCATGCTCAACCGTTGCGCCTCCCGACTTCGATATATCAACATGCATAGGGTTGCCATTATAGCTGACATCAGCACCTCCTGACGCATTTATTATCAGCGAGGTGGTAACCATAACATCAACCTCAGCACCTCCTGAGGCCTTGATGTTAGCATTGGCAACACATAACTCGTCCAAAGATAGTTCAACACCTCCAGATGCTGCGGCGGTAAGATTATCTACCTCACCATCTATATCCACTTCAGCACCTCCCGATGCTGCAATCGTAAGAGACTTACCACGATAGCCGTTATCCGAGAACTCAGCACCTCCCGACAATGCCAACGTGCTGTAGTCAAACTTCGGGATACGCACCTCAAGCTTACTTGTCGATACTTGACGAGGAGCATCGAGTTCAATATTTAGAGTACTATCCTCAACATATACCTTCACATAGTCAATAATATCGTTATGCGTTGTTATTCGAACATCGTTTTGTGCAAGCGTAGCATCAACAACAACATCAATACCATGGCTGACAGAGATAGCATCTGCGCTGCCCGTAATCTCAATATTACGTTGCTCAATAGGAGCATTTGACACATAAATATTGATGCACGACCCAGCACATAGTGCAAATGCCATGAGAATAAATATAAGATGTTTCATATTCGTAGGGATTTAGTACTACAAATTTAGGAAAAATTTATTACTTTTGTGCATCAAGACTAAATTTTCCTTGATTGACACCCAGAACAAATCTAAAACAGAGTAAATATATGAAGGCTATTGTTAAAAACAATTTCGAGTTTGAGGGTCAGAAGGGCCACTACGTAGGTAAGGTACGTGACGTGTATAACATCAACGACGACTACCTTGTGATGGTTGTTTCCGACCGTATCTCAGCATTCGACGTGGTGTTGCCTAAGGGCATACCTTTCAAGGGTCAGGTGCTTAACCAGATTGCTGCTAAGTTCCTCGACGCAACAACCGACATCCTTCCTAACTGGAAGATTGGCGTGCCCGATCCTATGGTAACTGTAGGCCACCGCTGCGAGCCTTACAAGGTGGAGATGGTTATCCGTGGCTACCTCTCAGGTCATGCATGGAGAGAGTATAAGGCTGGCAAGCGCACCATCTGTGGCGTAGAGATGCCTGAGGGCATGGTCGAGAACCAGAAGTTCCCAGAGCCTATCATCACCCCAACAACAAAGGCTGACGAGGGTCACGACGAGGATATCTCTAAGGAGGAGATCATCCGTCAGGGCCTCGTATCACGTGAGGAGTACGAGCAGTTGGAGGCATACACACGTGCTATCTTTAAGCGTGGTAGCGAGATTGCCGATAAGATGGGCCTTATCTTGGTTGATACAAAGTATGAGTTCGGTAAGAAGAATGGCGTGATCTACCTTATGGACGAGATCCACACCCCTGACTCATCACGCTACTTCTACAAGGAGGGCTACGAGGAGCGCCTTGCACGTGGCGAGAAGCAGAAGCAGCTCTCTAAGGAGTTTGTTCGCGAGTGGCTTATGGATAAAGGCTTCCAGGGTCCGGAGGGCCAGCAGGTTCCCGAGATGACCGAGGAGGTAGTAAACGGCATCACCGAGCGCTATATCGAGCTCTATGAGGCAGTTACCGGCGAGAAGTTCGTGCGTGCCGAGTCTGACGACGTCGAGGCCCGCATCGCTAAGAACGTAGCTGAGTATCTCAAGACTTTGTAATAACAGGGTTACATACAAAAATATAGGGCTGTTATGACAGCCCTATATTTTTTTTGTGGAGTGAAAGGGAAAATTAGCGAAGATATGGAGCGCCGAGCGAGTGAGTTTAGAGACTCCAATCCTCGCATAACTGCTCGGTGGAGTGACGTTTTTTTGCTGTAGTTGTACAAAAAAATAGGTTGTCGGAGAAAATTTACCGACAACCTATTGGTTTTATTGAGCAAAAATGGCTTACAACGTAGCCAAAAAGTCGCTTACGTTCTTCTCGATACGAGCCTCTACATCGTCTGACTCTGCCTTTACGAACTTCTCGCCAACGATATTTTCGTAGAGTTCGATATAACGCTCTGTGATGCTATCCACGATTTCGGGAGTCATCTCGGGAACCTGCTGGCCCTCCTGACCCTGGAAGCCGTTGGCCATCAACCACTCACGCACAAACTCCTTTGAGAGTTGCTTCTGCTTCTCACCAGCGGCCAAACGCTCCTCGTAACCCTCGGCGTAGAAGTAACGTGATGAGTCGGGTGTATGAATCTCGTCCATCAGGTAAATCTTGCCATCCTTCTTGCCAAACTCATACTTTGTATCAACCAGGATAAGGCCCATCTTTGCGGCAATCTCTGTTCCGCGCTGGAAGATAGCGCGAGTGTATGCCTCCAACTGCTTGTAATCCTCACGGCTTACGATACCCTGTGCAATGATGTCCTCCTTTGAAATATCCTCGTCGTGACCC
>JAFODV010000093.1 GCA_017380515.1 Alistipes sp. | reverse complement strand
CTCGGGCAACTCGGGGAGTACGAGGGCCTCCTTAGATGAGATGATGTGCTTGCCGTCGATAGGCATGAAGGGCATAACGCGGGGGCGCGCACCTGTTGCGAGGATGATGTGGTCAGCCTCGTAGTCTACGCCCTCAACCTCCACGGTATCCTCAGCCTTGAGGCGACCGAAGCCAGCGATGACATCAATATTGTTCTTCTTGAGGAGGAACTGAACACCCTTGTTCATGGTTGTTGCCACCATGCGCTCGCGCTCCACCATCTTTGCCCAGTCGGGCTTAACCTCGCCCTCGATGCTTACGCCATACGATGCAGCGGCCTTGCAGTCAGCGTAGACCTGTGCCGAGCGTACGAGAGCCTTCGTGGGGATGCAACCCCAGTTAAGACATACGCCACCAGCATCGGCCTTCTCGACGATAGCCACGCGCTTGCCACACTGTGCTGCACGGATAGCAGCAACATAACCACCAGGGCCTGAGCCTATAACGATAATATCATATCTTTCCATAGTAGTAATTCTTTGGTTGGGTTATATAGCAATTACTTTACCACCTTAAGGATCTCGCCCTTGTCAGCAGCTACGGCACGCTTCCAGTTCTCAGAGTAGCCAGGCTGATCGATGATGCCAGGGATATCCTTGCCGTTGCCGTTGTCCACGAACTTGCCGTTCTCCTCGCCCTTGATGTTACCGTCAATGTACTTAACCATTGTATATTTGTCGAGGTCTACCCAAATATTGAAGAGTGTCTGTGCATTCTCCACTGAGAGCTCCGTAGCAACCTTCTGAGCCTTCTTTGCGTTCTTTGCGCTGCCAATCTTAGCGTCCATAGCGGGTACGCACTCGAGCATCTTATTCTCCCATATGTCGACAACCTCGCGAACATGCTTGCCTACAACATTGTAGCGCAAGTATGCGAACTGTGCCACGCGGTTAGTAATCCAGAACATAGAGGTATCAGAGTACTTAAGCATTGTGCCGTTGCCGTCACGCAAGCACTCGGGAACCTCAGTAGAGGTAACATAGATAGGAGTAAGGGGTGATGTAGCAGCATCGTCGGTACCGAACCAGAGGATACCAGTCTTGCCAGGACGAGCCTGACCTACAAGCCAGAATGCTGTCTGCTGTGTCGCTGTAGCGCGCTCGTTGCAGTACTCAACGCCGTCTACCTCGAAGTACATAGGACGCCAGCGGTAGGGGCAGCCCTCGCCACCAGCACCGATGTCGGTTGTCATATCCATCTTTGTGCCCTCGTAGTGGTCACGCATGCAGTCCATAAGGAGCTTTGGAGAGATCTTCTCGATGGGCTTAACCCAGAGAGGTATACGGTTAGCAGGGTTGTGACCCATAGCGTAGTCCTCATACTTATCCATATCAGCAGCCACAGTGCGGAAGAAAGCCCATACGCGAGCCTCGCAACCACGCATAGCACCGAAATCGAGTGGAGCATATGCCTCAGCAAAGCTGAAGTCCTCGTTAGCGCCATCAAACCAACCGAACTTACGCGCTACATCTGCCACATCTGCAGCGTAGAGGCAGTTCTCGGGGTCGTTCCATGGGAAAGTGGTGATGCGCGCCTGGTTAGCGTGGCCAGATACATAGCCATCAGGGATGCGGCGCGCTACCCATACGATACCCTTATCCTGGGGACCCTTGCCGATAAGCTCCATGATCCAAGCCTCCTCAGTATCTACGATAGAGAAAGACTCGCCCGAAGAGCAGTAGCCGTAGGTGTTAGCCAAGTCAACGATGATGTCGATAGCCTCGCGTGCGGTCTTTGCGCGCTGCAAGGTGATGTAGATGAGTGAGCCGTAGTCGATGCCACCGTTGGGATCCTCCAACTCGGGACGGCCACCAAATGTAGTCTCTGTGATAAAGAGCGAGTGCTCGTTTGAGTTACCGAGTGTGCGGTATGTCACGGCAGCCTGCTTAATCTTGCCGATGTAGCGACCTGTATCCCACTCAGTTACATCCATCCACTCGGTGTACTTACCAGGGATGTGCTGGTAGAGCGTGCCGTAGAGGCCGTGTGAGTCGGCGGCGTAAGTTACCATGTTTGAGCCGTCGGTCGAAGCACCGCGCGTCACGATGAAGTTTGTACAAGCATCAGCGGTGTAAACCGAGCCGATGAACGCGCCCACAAGGGCAGCAAGCTTTAGTAGTCTTTTCATAAGTTTTTTAGGTTATAATTTATTTATTCTATTGTTATTCACGCTGTTTAGGCATATTAACCTTCAAAGATACTAATTTATTTTGAAATAACAAAAAAGAAGCTGTCTAACAAGGCTACTTTGGCGTTGCACTCGCTCTCAAATTGCTCATTTACGCTAAAGTAAACTCCGCTTTTTCGAGCTTTGTGCGCCTAAAATTAGCTCTTGTTATACAACTTCTTGCAATAAGAGGCTGTCAACAAATTGTTGAGCAGCCCCTAAACATATTTGGCTCGTTGGAATTACTCCTCTGCGCCCTCCTCGTCGTAGCTGGGGAGCTTGAACTCCGTGAAGCCAGCCTTAACCAAGAGGTTGTACCATGCGAAGCACTTCTTCATATCTGAAACATGCACGCGCTCGCGGTCATACTCGGGCAACACCTTTGCGAACTCTGCGGTGATCTTGTCAGCCGACTCCTTGTGTGAGATAGCCTCCTTACCCTCGGTGTAGTTCCAGATGTTTGTGAAGACATTTGCAAGTGGAATATCCTCACCCTCAGTAAACATCGAAATCTCGGTGAGCGAGCTTACGCGCGCTGTAGCCGCAGCGTTCATGCGCTTACCATCGAGGAGCGACTCCACGATAACGCCACGCTGTGACTGTGCCACATACTTGAAGAGGCCGGGCTGACCCGAGATAGCCAAAATATCCTTTAATTCCATAGCTATAAAAAATTGCTTAAATTGAACGTTCAAAAGTTTTAACGACGCAAAGTTAACTATTTTTCGCAAATATCCTCACTTCTGGCCCGAAAGTTACTCACCTCTTCAAACATTACTTCGCTAAATCCTACTTAAACTCCACACTCTCCGCATCAACAATGGCTATAGGGAGGATGTAGAGTATTCGATTCTTATTGCTTTCGTATGTCTTGCCTGCAGACCAATTATAGAATTTTGCTGTGTTACTATTGATATTTTTGTTTGTCCAGTAGAAATTATTAGGTAGTTGTGAGTGTAGACTTTTTAATTCTACAGAAGATGGTAAATGCCATTCGCCACCAAGTTTAAGACAATATGCTACAGCTTCATCCCATGTGCCGTATTGACCTTCTGATGCAGCTATAATATACTGTTTCCCTTGAACATTAATTATTATTCCATTTACACTATTATATTCAACATGCTTGCCTAAATTTGATGATAGGTTATCTATTTTAGTGTTAATACCATTTGTTGTAATATCCTCTTTTTTGATCTCCTGATGACTAATGCTTTTCTCGACATAATTTGTATTATGTTTTTTTATCTCTTTAGGATCAGTCTTTTTATTACAAAATGTTTCGATATAGCCAAATGGATTCTCCCCAGTGTTGTACTCCTTTTTCATAATGAGGTGAAGCTTGTGGCGAGTAAAGAATGAGTAAAATAGATGACGAGGTATAACAATATCATTGTCCAATACCCAACCATCCTCTGCCATGATGTTGAGTATCTCGCCCATACTATACG
>JAFODV010000092.1 GCA_017380515.1 Alistipes sp. | reverse complement strand
TTAGGCGTGTGTTACTATGATGGCAGAGGAGTTAGTCAGAGCTACACAGAGGCAGCAAGATGGTTCAGGATGGCTGCTGAGCAAGGTGCCGACATTGCACAATACAATTTAGGTATGTGCTACTATAATGGTATGGGTGTTGACCACAATTATACTGAGGCGGTGAGATGGTTTAGAAAAGCAGCGGAACAAGGCCATGATAAGGCACAATGCTATATGGGTCATTGTTACTATAATGGCCGCGGAGTTAGCAAAAACTACACAGAAGCTGTAGCATGGTATAGAAAATCTGCGGAACAAGGCTATGATAAGGCACAATGCAATATGGGTCGTTGTTACTATAATGGCCACGGAGTTAGCGAAAACTACGCAGAAGCTGCAGCATGGTATAGAAAAGCAGCCGAGCAAGGTCTTACAGAAGCACAATGCCTTTTAGGCGTGTGTTACTTTGAAGGTGAAGGTGTTAACCAGAGCTATTATGAAGCTGTTAAATGGTACAAAAAGGCGGCCCAACAAGGTAATGCAGAAGCCCAGGGCTTGCTTGGATTATGTTACTACGGAGGTATAGGTGTAGAACACAATGAAGCTGAGGGCTTAAAATGGCTCCGCAAGGCTGCTCAAAATGGATGCTACGCTGCAAAAGATGTGCTTAAAGAGATGGGGGAGAGTTGGTAGTAGCCATGCAATAATGTATTTATCATATAATAATCGCATAAGCTACATATAGCACAACGAGCACGATGAGTAGAATGCTATGTTTGCGCTTGGCTCGCCATGCTATGTAGTCAGTTGTGAGCAAGCAGATGATATTTACGAAAATATTGCGGATATATTGATATAATCTGCAAGGTTAAAGAATAAAGGAGGCGTCTTCACAGATGGCCTCCTTCAAGTTGTTAGGTTAATGAGAATTTTCTAGACAATGAGATTTATATAAATTGGTGTGTCCATGAGAATTATTCGAGATGTGCACTCATTGTCTTGTTTGCTATACAAATGTATGAATAAATTCTGAAATAACAATACAATTTTCGATAATATTACACTTTTGTTGCATAATATGCAGAATAAAAGAGTAAAATCTGCATATTTATATACATTCTCTATGTATTACATTGCCCAGATTGCAATGATGAGCAGGGTGTAGAATGCCACCATTGAGAGAGCTCCCGAGAACTTGTTGAAGACCAGCGGTGCCATGACCGAGATGCAGAGGCCCAAGACGAGGAACGATGCGGGGCTGGTTGAAGGCAACACTACGAAGCACGAAGTAAACAGAATTACAATGATTTGTAGCATCTTCCATATCTCGCGTGATGTTAGCGACAGGGTCAATCTATCGCTGAAATAGATGAGCGAGGTGCATATTTGCACAAATGCCACCAGGCCAAGCATAATAAGTCGAGGCAATGAGAGATAGTTGCCATCGGCAAGTGCTGATGGCGTGAGCATGCCGTCCCACATTTCTATGATGCCGCTGAGGAAGCTTGCACCTTGACACCAGCATATGTAACAATATGCGAATGCTGGCAATAACAAGCCGATTATCGCGATGACAATCTCACGAAGTTTCTTGCGCGAGAGTATGATGACGAGTGGGGCAAGCAGCGCTGGGGCAAGCATCGAGCTGTCGAAAAGAGGCATAGCTCCGAGTGCCATGAATGCTGTAAAAAGATAGTGTAGTGTTGCCTCAGGTGCTACACAGTAGCATATTCGGTTGATTGCCTCAGAAGCCAGATAGGCTACAATGGCTGTTGATAGAATGTTGCCGTGAATACCCAATCCTATGATTATCACTGCACTGAGGGCCATCGTGGCAAGTGATCCAATTTGAAATAGCGAATGAATGATTGTTGCACGTGTAAGACGTAGTGAGGTTCCAACAATCAGTACAAACGATATTATGGCCGCAAGCAGAGGGTGAGCTATTGTGAAGTCGCGCAACATAGGCTGTAGCGGTGCTGAGGTTATGGTGGCACTTGCCACAGCCTCATCGACCATCACAAAACCATTGGCCACACCTATTGTGGCAATTATAAGAAGGAATATTAATCCCTCGTAGAACTTATGTCGTGCTATATCTAGTATCATGTCGAGTGCAAAGATAACCACAATTCGACATATTAGAGACTTTTCGAATAATATTTTATGAATAATAGCACCATATATTTGGAGAAGTGGTTATAAATATAGTGTTAAGCGCAAAAATTTTGTGTATTATGATTTTTTTTATACCTTTGCACGACTATACGCCTACATAGGTTTTGTGCTTGTATGGCGTTTCGTTTGAGGAAGTAACAATAAACAAATATAGATTATGAACATTACAAGAGAACAGCGAGATGGCGGCGTTTCATTGTTGAAGGTCGTTGTTAATGAGGCTGACTACGGTCAGGCAGTTGAGAAGCAGTTGCGTGAGTACAAGCGCAAGGCTAATATCCCAGGCTTCCGCCCAGGTATGGTGCCTATGGGTATCGTTAAGAAGATGTACGGCAAGCACTTCGTTGCTGAGCAGTCATATCACATTGCATCTAACTCAGCTTTTGAGTACTTGCAGAAGGAGGGTATCGACTACGTAGGTGATGTTATCCCATCAGAGGAGCAGGGTGCTTTCGACTTTGAGAACAACACCGAGTTTGAGTTCATGTTCGAGTTTGGTGAGGCACCAAAGATTGAGCTAGAGCTTTCGGC
This sequence comes from Alistipes sp., assembly GCA_017380515.1. Lineage (GTDB taxonomy): Bacteria > Bacteroidota > Bacteroidia > Bacteroidales > Rikenellaceae > Alistipes. The sequence continues at coordinate 8,672 of JAFODV010000092.1, read as the reverse complement.
TAAGGATAAGCTTACTTACTCAAAGATCAAGGTTGACAAGAAGATGCACAACGACTACCGTGCTAACTACTTGCGTCGCTACGGCCGCTTGGTAGAGGTTGACAAGGTAGCTTCTGACGAGGCGTTGAACGTAACTTTGGACAACGGCGACATCCGCATCGAGGAGGCTTACGTAGGCCTTATCTCAATGACTGAGGAGGAGCGCAAGGAGTGGAAGGGCAAGACTGTTGGCTACAAGACTAAGGTCAACATCAACGAGCTCTACAAGAAGCCTGAGCAGCGCGCTGCAATCCTCTCTGTTAAGGAGGATGAGTTGGAGGGTATCAACCCAGAGTTCGAGTTGGAGATTACAAAGATTCGTCGTTTTGCTGATCCAGAGCTCAACGAGGAGTTCTTCAAGATGGCATTCCCTGCTGGTAATGTTACCAACGAGGAGGAGCTCGACAAGTTCTTTGATGAGGAGATTGAGCGTGAGCTTAAGCGTGAGACCGACTTCATGTTCGTGAACGTTGTTCGCAACTATGTTGTTGAGAAGGCTGCTTTGGCTATGCCTGAGGAGTTCTTGAAGCGTTGGTTGTATGTTATCAACGAGGGTAAGTTCTCACGTGAGGAGATCGAGAAGGACTTCGCTGCATTCCTCAAGATGTTCACATGGAACTACCTTCAGAAGCACTTCATCACTGAGGGTGAGTTGAAGGTATCTCAGGAGGAGGCTAAGGCTGAGGCTATGTCATTCGCTCAGATGCAGTTCGCTCAGTACGGTATGCCTTCAGCACCTGCTGACATGCTTGAGAACTTCGCTAAGCAGATTATGGACAACAAGGAGCAGTTGCAGAAGATCTACGAGAAGCTCTTCGAGGAGAAGGTTGTTGAGTATATCCGTGGCAAGGTGAAGGTTACTGAGAAGGCTATCTCAGCTGACGACTTCGCTAAGCTTGCTCAGGAGCTTGCATAATTTAGGCAGCTTGAGACCGCTAAGGTTAATATTATAGTAAGACGAATCCCTGCGGTAAAAGGCTTGGGGTTCGTCTTTTTTAAGGCACTATTCTTGCTCGTAGTGAGCAGATTAGCATAATTTTACGTTTATGAAGGAATTTGATAAGTTTGCACGTCTGCACTGTGGTATTAACTCGATGACCTTGCACGACTTCCGTGCTCATGCGCAGGGCTATGTGTCGCCCACGATTATTGAGGAGCGCCAGCTAAATGTTGCTGCTATGGACGTCTTTTCACGCCTTATGATGGATCGCATAATCTTTCTTGGTGCGCCAATCTATGACGATGCAGCAAATATTATCCAGGCGCAGCTCTTGTTCCTTGAGTCGGTAGATGCCGAGAAGGATGTTCAGCTGTATATCAACTCGCCAGGTGGCTCAGTATCTGCGGGCTTGGGTATCTACGACACTATGCAGCTCGTGTCGTGCGATGTGGCTACAATATGTACAGGTATGGCAGCATCTATGGGCGCTGTGTTGCTCACAGCAGGTGCTCATGGCAAGCGCTCGGCATTGCCACACTCACGTGTCATGATTCACCAGCCTCTTGGTGGTGTTCAGGGTCAGGCGTCGGATATCGAGATTACAGCGCGCGAGATTGCTAAGACCAAGCGTGAGTTGTATGAGATTTTGTCTGAGCACTCAGGCGTAGGTATCGAGCGTATAGAGGCAGATGCCGATCGTGACTACTGGCTAACAGCGGCTGAGGCACAGGAGTATGGCCTTATCGACAAGGTGCTTTCGCGCAGATAATAACCACTAAGACTTAATTAGATGACACAGAAATCACGCAAAAGCGGCGAACGCAAGGGTGGCATATGTTCATTTTGTGGCACTCCTGCCAGCGAGGCTCCGTTGATGTTCAATGGCGCTGATGGCTCGTCGATATGTAGCACATGTATCGAGCATGGCTACCATCTTCTAGTCGAGCATAATATCGTTGAGGGCAAGCAGCCGAAGAGTGACCCTAATGCCAAGTTTAAGCCATTGACAAAGGCCGACCTTATGCGCCCCGATCGCATCAAGAGCTTCTTGGACGACTATGTTATTGGTCAGGATGCGGCAAAGAGATATATGTCCGTAGCGGTGTATAACCACTACAAGCGATTGTTGGCTAAGGGCAAGACAGAGGATGTTGAGTTGGACAAGTCGAACATCGTGCTTGTAGGCCCTACGGGCACTGGTAAGACCCTCATGGCGAGAACTATAGCTAAACTCCTTAATGTTCCTTTCTCGATTGTTGATGCTACGGCACTTACTCAGGCGGGATATGTTGGTGAAGATGTCGAGAGCATTCTATCACGTCTGTTGCAGGCCGCTGACTACGATGTTGCGGCTGCCGAGCGAGGCATTATATTTATCGATGAGATAGATAAGATTGCTCGCAAGGGCGACAATCCTTCAATTACGCGCGATGTGTCGGGCGAGGGCGTGCAGCAGGCGTTGCTCAAGATTTTGGAGGGCTCGGTTGTCAATGTGCCACCCCAGGGTGGTCGTAAGCACCCCGACCAGAAGTATATCCAGGTGAATACTTCTAATATTTTGTTTATCTGCGGTGGCGCGTTCGACGGTATTGAGAAGAAGATTGCTCAGCGTCTAAATACCAATGCAATTGGCTATGGATCAACGCTTAAGCAGCGCATCGACGAGAAGAATATCATGCAGTATATCCTTCCCCAGGATCTTCGCTCGTTTGGCCTTATCCCTGAGCTTATTGGTCGTCTGCCAGTGCTAACCTACATGGAGCCACTTGGCCGTGAGGCGTTGCGCTCGATATTGACAGAGCCTAAGAACTCGCTAATACGTCAATATCAGTGCCTTTTGGGTCTCGACGATATCACTCTTACGTTCGATGACGAGGTGTTGGATTATATTGTCGACCGTGCCTTGGAGTATAAGCTCGGTGCGCGTGGCTTGCGCTCGATATGTGAGGCTATCATGATGGACGTAATGTTTGAGCTTCCTTCGGGCGAGGATGCTAAGTGTCGCATAACGCTCGACTATGCTAAGTCGAAGATAGACAAGGTAGCGTGCTAATGACATACATATACGAAAATAGGGGCAACCATCAGGTGCCCCTATTTTGTTGTCTTCGGCTATTATGCCTTGAAAAGTTCAACGTCAGATGCCTCAGAAGCCTCGATGTATGTTGCAGCCTCTGTAACCTTCTTAACGGCGTACTTAACAAAAATCTTTGTTGGGTTGAGATAGTCAGCCTCCACCTCGCGAGCTTGGCGAAGCATGATGTGTGACATGATTACATAACCGGCAATCTCAACAAGACGACGTGAGTGGAAGTCCTTGTAGCCACTAGCCTCTTTGTCGATTGTCTCAACACGCTCAATAGCCTTCTCGTAAACCTTTCGAAGTTCAACCAATGTGTCGAACAATGGCTTTGTAGCCTCCGATGTAGCCTCCTCTTCGTAGCGCATGATCTGCTCGAGATATGTGCCCTTTGTTACGTGGTTGATAGCTGCAACCACCTGAAGCTGAGTTGTTCCCTCGTAGATATTCATGATACGAGCGTCACGATAAAGGCGCTCACAAGCGTAGTCTTTCATATAGCCTGAGCCACCGTGAATCTGGATAGAGTCGTAGGCAACCTCGTTGGCATACTCCGATGCGAACATCTTTGCAAGAGGCGTGAAGCCATCAGCAAGACGGTTGTAGAACTTCATCTCCTGGCGCTCCTCGGCCTCCAACGAACGGTCGTGTGAGATGTGGCTTAGCTGCTTGTAGATGTCTACGAAACGAGCTGTCTCATAGAGTAATGCGCGTGATGCAAGAGTCTTTGCCTCCATGTTCTTGAGCATTTCGCTAACAGCGGCAAACTTGATGATTGGCTTGCCGAACTGCTCACGCTCCTGGGCATACTTCAATGCCTCTCGGTAGGCTGCCTCGCACAAGCCTGTTGACTGTGCTGAGATGCCAAGACGTGCTGCGTTCATCAACGACATTACATACTTGATAAGTCCCATCTTGCGGTCGCCAACAAGCACCGCAGGGGCATTGTTGAATACAAGCTCACATGTTGGTGAGCCCTTGATGCCGAGCTTATTCTCGATGCGGCGCACCTTTACGCCACCATCACGCTTGTCGTAGATGAGCATCGACAAACCACGAGCATCTTTTGTGCCCTCCTCTGTACGTGCCAACACCAATGATATGTCGCCATCACCATTGGTAATGAAGCGTTTACAGCCGTTTAGGCGCCATGTCTGACCCTCCTCGTCCCACGATGCCTTGAGCATCACAGCACCAAGGTCTGAACCAGCATCTGGCTCGGTGAGGTCCATTGCACAAGTCTCGCCAGCAGATACACGTGGCAAGAACTTCATCTTGATCTCCTCCGATGCGAACTCGTTGATAGTCTCAGCGCAGTCCTGCAAGCCCCAGATATTCTCGAAGCCTGCGTCGGCACGTGCTACCATCTCGTTAGCCATGGCAAAGCATGTAACAGGCATGTTCAAGCCATCGTACTTGCGTGGAAGGGTCATGCCGCCCAATCCTGCCTCGTTCAATGCCTCGATATTCTTAACAGTGCCCGATGCATACTCTACGTGGTCGTTCACTACACGTGGGCCCTCGTGGTCAACGCTCTCGGCATTTGCTGCGATAACCTCGCCACAAACCTCACCAACGATGTCGAGCACACGACGATATGAGTCAAGAGCATCCTCCACATCCTGTGGTGCATAGTCGTAGACATTTGCATCGGCGAAGTTGCGCTCCTTGAGCTCGATGATTCTCTTCATCAAGGGATGAGAGAGGTGATACTGCAAATCTTTATTATCACTATAGAAGTTTGCCATAGCTTTCTTACTTTGAATTCTGTTTGTAATACTTAATCATCTTTGGGATGACCTCCTCAACGCTGCCTGTGATGGCATAGTCAGCAATCTTGTTGATAGGAGCCTCTGGGTCAGTGTTGATTGAGACAATCATTGCTGATTGGTCCATGCCTGCTGTATGCTGAATCTGTCCTGAGATGCCACAAGCAATATAGAGCTTAGGGCGTACTGTTACGCCTGTCTGGCCAATCTGTCGCTCATGCTCGGTGAAGCCAGCGTCGACAGCGGCACGTGAAGCGCCCACCTCGCCACCAAGAACGTTTGCCAACTCATGAACAAGCTGGAAACCCTCCTTTGAGCCTACACCGTAGCCGCCTGCCACGATAACTGAAGCACCCTTAATGTTAATCTTGCGCTCCTCGATGTGGCGCTCTACGATGCGTACTGCAAGGTCAGTGTCCTTGACCATTGGCTGCCAGTCAATTTCGCGAAGCTCGCCAGCGGCAGGTGTTGCCAACATCTCCTTGCGCATAACGCCCTCACGAACGGTTGCCATCTGTGGGCGGCACTCAGGGTTAACGATTGTTGCGATGATGTTACCGCCAAAGGCTGGACGAATCTGGTAGAGAAGTGAGTCGTACTCCTTGCCTGTCTTAGGATCCTTGTGCTCGCCGATAACAAGCTCAGTGCAGTCGGCTGTAAGACCACTGTGAAGCGCTGATGACACACGTGGTGCGAAGTCACGGCCTACTGGTGTAGCGCCAAACAGTGCGATTTGAGGCTTCTCCTGCTGGATAAGGCCCACCATTACGGCTGTATGTGGAAGTGTGCGGAATGGTGCGAAAATCTCGTTGTCAGCAACCCATACTGTGTCGGCGCCATATTTAGCAAGCTCACCTGCCAAGCCCTTTACGTTGTTGCCGATAACTACTGCCTCGAGCTTCACGCCGAGGGTGTTAGCCAGCTCGCGACCCTTTGTGAGAAGCTCCAACGATACGTCGGCAATCTGCTGCTCCTCAATCTCGATATATACAAATACGTTATTCATACTCTTCTTAGCTATTAACCGAGCGTGTGGCCCGCGATGAGTTCAACCATAAGTGTGTTGATGTCGGCATCGTCCGAAGTAAGCTTCTTAGCCTCCTTAGCCTGAAATACGACATTCTCAATTTTCTTAACCTTGGTAGGTGATCCGCTGAGGCCGAGCTGCTCTGGATCAGGATTTACGTCGGCAGCACCGAACTCTATGATGTGGAGGTATGGGCGCTCCTCGATAAATGCCTTAGCCTTATACTCAGCAACAGCCATCTCCGATGTTGCCAACGCATACTTATACTTCATCACACGCTTAGCGTTACGTGGGCGACACTCCTTAGCCGATGCATTTACTGTGACAACAGCTGGTAGTGGTGCGATAACCACCTCAGAGCCACGCTCTAAGCGGCGCTTGATGGTTATCTCTGTATCATTTATTGCTACAAGCTCCTCGGCATATGTTACTTGTGGAAGATTAAGTTTTTCTGCCACCTGAGGGCCTACCTGAGCTGTATCGCCGTCGATTGCCTGGCGGCCAGCAACAACGATATCTGGGTTTATCTTGCGTAGTGCGCATGCCAAGGCGTATGATGTTGCCAATGTGTCGGAGCCTGCGAACTCGCGGCCTGAGAGTAGGTAGCCGCCGTCAGCACCACGGAACATAGCCTCACGGATGACGTCGGCAGCGCGCTGAGGTCCCATTGTCAGCACCTCTACAGTTGCGTTGCCTATGCGGTCTTTCATCTGAAGGGCCATCTCAAGAGCGTTGAGATCCTCTGGGTTGAAGATTGCGGCGAGAGCGGCACGGTTAACAGTGCCCTCCGGAGTCATGGCATCCTTGCCCACATTGCGTGTGTCGGGCACCTGTTTTGCCAAAACTACGATTTTTGTTAATTTTCCCATCTTTTATTAAAATATGTATTGTTTTTCTCTTTTCTGTGTGCTGTTGTCTGCCCTTTTGGCGTAATATCATCTGCCAAAGATAGCTATTTTTGCCAAAAACGCCATACGCTTTTTTACTTATTTTTACCAGTCTCTTTTTATTATGCTGATAATCAGATGTATGGTGTAGTGTGTTATTTGTCTGTTTTGCTACAATTCTCCAAGTTCAACGCCTATTCGCTCGTAGCATTTCATTATGCCGTATGCTGCCACCTCGCTTCTGAATAGTCGTGTGTGGTTTTTCCCGGCTGCTATCATCTCCTCACATTTTGCGGGGTTTGACCTTAGTAGTTCTATAGCCTCTGCCAGCTCGCCACAATCTCTTGGCGACACGTATATCGATTTTACGCCTCCCGCCTCCTCGTGGCTCGAACCACGTGTTGCAATCACTGGCACGCCCACTGTTATTGCCTCTAATATCTCCAGAGCAAAGCCCTCAAAGCGTGATGGATATATGAATATGTCTGCACCTTTGTATGCCGCAGGTCTTTCGCTTAGTGGTATGTTGCGTATATGTACCCTCTGTTCCAATCCGAGGCTCTTTATTCTTCGCTTTATTCGCTTTGAGTATCTTGTGTGGTTGCCTATTATCACCAATTCGACATCTTCTGGAAGCTCTGCCATGGCATCCAATATGAGTCCTATGTTTTTGCGCTCCTCTATGTCGCCCACATTTAGTATGTAGTGTTCAGGGAGTTCATATTTCTCTTTGACGCTCTCTATGTCTGCTTGGCTTACTGGGGTGCTAAAAATGGGGTTGCAACCTTGATACACCACATCCACTTTCTCGGGGTTTATGCCTAATAAACGATGTATGTCGCGCTTTGTTGCCTCGCTTGCCGCAATTATTCGGTCGGCACGCACACATGCCGAGTGCACCTCAAAGTATCTTATGATGCGCTCTAATATGTTGAACTGCTTAGGGTCACGTATGAATTGTAAGTCGTGTACCGACACTACGCTGCGTATGTTTTTGCGTGCGAGGCCATAAGGCAGGCTGTTGGCAAGGCCGTGAAATAGCTCCACGTCGCCATGCTGCGCATCTTTTGTCACACGCCACATTCGCCACAGCGTAGATAGTCGTCGCCATAGCGATCCGTCGGGCTCCATCGACTCCACGTTTGGCAGTTCTGTTAGTGCCTCGTATTCGCTATTTGGAATCTGCGTTGGTGTATATAGTCTAAGGTATGCATTTTCTGGATATGCCGTTGCTACGGCGCGGACAATAAAACGGCCATAGCTGCCCATGTCGTCGATCTGGGCATTTGCATATTTGGCGTCGAAACCTAATGTGTGAGTTCGTTTCATTGGTCTATACCTTGATATATATACGCACGCGCTACGTGTGCGTATGTGTTGCAAATCTAATAATTTTTCTTGTAAATAGCAAATTCTCGCTTTATCGTTGTAAATTTTGGGCGAAACACTAAATCTTCCAACTCTTGAAAATCAGTGTAATAAGTGCGTTTGAGAGGGGGTAGTTAAAATTTTTGTAAAAATTATTGAAATTTTTTAATAAAATGCTTGGAGGTTTCAAAAATACTCCTTACCTTTGCAGCGAAGTTTTAAGGTTCATTTAGGTTAGTAGTTTTAGGTTGGGAGGCAATCGAAAGGTTGTAGCGAAAGGTGCATCTACTTGAATAGGTGCAAGTTTCGTTACTACGACAGCAACGGTGCTCGTTGTGTGTTGGACAAAACCCTTTTGATTGCCTCGATTTTTTGTGATAAGGGGCCATCTTTGGTACAAGGAAAATTCATTGACAAAATCCTGCGCCCGTACTATAATAAGAACAGTTTGCAAAGCAAAAGGAGTTTCAAAATGGAATTTTTTCTCGACACCGTTAACCTTGAAAAAATCAAAAAGTATAATGAGATCTATCATATCACAGGCGTTACGTCTAATCCCACT
>JAFODV010000014.1 GCA_017380515.1 Alistipes sp. | reverse complement strand
GGGTCGCAACGATGTTGTGGCTATTGTTGATGATCTCTACGGAGGCACCATCGAGCGTAGCACGCTTGTTGCACGCCTCATGGAGAGCCTTGGACTGGCCAAGACCACCGCACATATGCGTGTCAAGCGACTGGTGGACAAGGGCTTACTACTTGTTGATGGAGATAGGGTAGTTAGCCCCTCAGCGTCGGGTGGTAGAGAGACTATAACGCCAGTAACACATTCACACATTCACACGGGTGTAGGGGGTGTTAGTGATGTGAATGGTGTGACTGCGGTGAATAATCCTGTTGCTGCGACTCCTGTGACTACAGTGACTGCGGCGGCTCCTGAGAGCGGGCCATGGGCCGACGACCTTTTCGCTGCTCACTCTTCCTCGGAGGAGAGTCTGCGCATCAAGCCTCTTGCGCACTACGACTACGATTGCCCCTTTTAGGGGCGGGTGTGGGCAAATGCTTATAGCGCTATAATAATTAATGATGTCGAAATGGCTCGATGAAAGTTGCTCGAATCAATATTTTTTGCTACTTTTGTCGTCTATTATAAATATTGTATGGAGAACGAAACAAAAAATATCATAAATGAGCTCGAACAGTCGGACTACAAATATGGCTTTGTCACCGACATCGAGACCGAAATTATCCCCAAGGGCCTTTCGGAAGATATCATACGCCTGATATCGGCAAAGAAGGGTGAGCCTGAGTGGATGCTGGAGCGCCGCTTGAAGGCCTACCGCCATTGGCTTACGCTAAAGCACCCCAACTGGGCGCATCTCGATATTCCCGAAATCGACTTTCAGGATGTTATCTACTATGCTGCTCCAAAGCCTAAGAAGCAGCTTAGCTCTATGGACGAGGTAGACCCTGAGCTTAAGCGCACATTCGACAAGCTCGGCATACCTCTCGAAGAGCAGATGGCTCTTGCAGGTGTTGCTGTCGATGCCGTTATGGACTCAGTGTCGGTTAAGACCACGTTCCGTGATACATTGGCCGAGAAGGGTATTATCTTCTGCTCAATATCGGAGGCTATTAAGGAGCACCCAGAGCTTATTAAAAAGTATCTCGGCTCGGTAGTGCCATATACCGATAACTTCTATGCGGCACTCAATGCTGCGGTATTCTCCGACGGCTCGTTTTGCTACATTCCTAAGGGTGTACGTTGCCCTATGGAGCTATCTACCTACTTTAGAATCAATGCCGAGGGAACAGGTCAGTTTGAGCGCACGCTCATCGTTGCCGACGAGGGCTCATACGTAAGCTACCTTGAGGGTTGCACCGCGCCACGTCGTGACGAGAATCAGCTTCACGCTGCCGTTGTCGAGATTGTTGTGGAGAAGGACGCTGATGTTAAGTACTCTACTGTGCAGAACTGGTATCCTGGCGACAAGGATGGCAAGGGTGGCATCTACAACTTCGTTACCAAGCGAGGCTTGTGTAAGGAGGGTGCTCACCTCTCATGGACTCAGGTGGAGACTGGCTCGGCTATCACATGGAAGTATCCAAGCTGTGTGTTGCTTGGCGATAACGCCTCTGGAGAGTTCTACTCGGTGGCTATGACCAACAACTATCAGCAGGCCGATACAGGCACAAAGATGATTCACATTGGTCGTAACACTCGCTCTCGCATTGTGTCAAAGGGTATCTCGGCGGGTCGTTCGCAGAATGCCTATCGTGGCTTGGTGAAGGTTGCCCGAGATGCCGATAATGCACGTAACTACTCGCAGTGCGACTCATTGCTTATTGGCGATAGATGTGGTGCTCACACCTTCCCTGTTGTCGACTGTTCCAACCCATCAGCGGTGCTGGAGCATGAGGCTACAACGTCGAAAATATCGGAGGAGCAGCTATTCTATTGCAACCAGCGAGGCCTTAGCACCGAGGATGCTGTGGGCTTAATTGTCAATGGCTATGCCCGCGAGGTGTTGCAGCAGCTACCTATGGAGTTTGCTGTCGAGGCGCAGAAGCTCCTTGCCATCAGCCTTGAGGGCTCGGTGGGTTAGTTATGGGTAACATGGGTACAATGGGTAATATGGGTATTTCCGCTGGCGCTCTGGGAATTTTTTACCCAGTACTACCCAGAGCTGTAGCGGCTCTACCCAGAATACTCACTAATACCCACCTATAAAAAAGTTAAAAACAAAAAACAAAACATATATGCTTAAAGTAGAAAATCTACACGCCAGTGTTGGCGATAAAGAGATATTAAAGGGCATCAACCTTGAGGTTAAGGCTGGCGAGGTGCATGCCATCATGGGTCCTAACGGCTCTGGTAAGTCAACGTTCGCTTCGGTGTTGGCCGGCAACGAGAAGTTTACCGTAACAGAGGGCAAGGTCGAGTATCTTGGCGAGGATTTGTTGAACCTCTCTATCGAGGAGCGTTCGCGCAAGGGACTATTCCTCGGCTTCCAGTATCCTGTGGAGATTCCAGGTGTTACGATGGCTAACTTTATGAAGATTGCTGTCAACGAGCATCGTAAGTATCGTGGTGAGGAGCCATTGACTGCTGCTCAGTATCTTAAGCTTATGCGTGAGAAGAGCGCCATCGTTGAGCTCGACTCTAAGCTTACCTCACGTGCCGTGAACGAGGGTTTCTCGGGTGGCGAGAAGAAGAAGAACGAAATCTTCCAGATGGCTATGCTTGAGCCAAAGCTTGCAATCCTCGACGAGACCGACTCAGGACTCGATATCGATGCTTTGCGTATCGTGGCTACGGGCGTCACTCGCCTCAAGACTAAGGAGAATGCAACAGTTGTCATAACCCACTATCAGCGCTTGTTGGACTACATCGTGCCTGACTATGTGCATGTGTTGTACAAGGGCCGCATCATCTATTCGGGTGATAAGTCGTTGGCGCTAAAGCTTGAGAAGGAGGGCTACGACTGGCTTATTAACGACTATAAGGAGGAGTAGCCATGCATCATAGTAAGTTCATAGAGGCTCTCGGTGCTATGCCACTAACCTCTGCCACGGTCGATGGTGGACGTTGGGTTATTGGCCTTGAGGGCGATAAGAGTGTAACCATTAAGCAGAACTCGCACGTAGAGTTGTTGGTGCATTGCTCTGCTCACCGTCAGATGCTAAGGCTTAATGTTGAGCGTGATGCTGAGCTTCGCATAGTGCACGTTGTTACCATGGCCGAGTGTAAGTCAAACATAGATATTACGCTTGCCGAGCGAGCTCATGTGTCGATGACTCAGGTTGTGCTGTCGAGTGCCGAGGCTAAGGTTGTTGCTAACCTTGTTGAGCCTCATGCTCGTTTTGAGCTTGGCGGTGCCTTTATCCTTAAGGGTGAGGAGCGTGGTGTTGTCTCGGCCGATGTCAAGCATATGTCGGCAGATTGTAGCTCACGCACAACCTACAAGGGTGTTGCCTCGGACAATGCTCGTGGTAAGTTTACTGGCTTGGTCTATGTGGCCCAGGATGCTCAGCGTACCGACTCCGAGCAGCTCAGCCGCAATGTTACAATTGGTCAGGCCCGTATCGAGACATTGCCACAGCTTGAGATTTATGCCGATGATGTTAAGTGTAGCCATGGTGCTACTGTCGGTCAGATGGACGAGCAGGCAATATTGTACATGCGCCAGCGAGGCCTTAGCTTTGCTGATGCTAAGCGCTTGCAAATCGAGGGCTTCGTAAAGGATATTGTTCTGCACGCTGCAATTGAGGAGTGTGCCGATAAGTTGTCTGATCTACTTCAGGAGAAACTATAAAAACGTGGGCTATGGCCTTTGATGTTAATAAGATACGTGCCGATTTCCCTATTCTGGAGCGTGAGGTTAACCGCCGCAAGCTCGTCTATTTCGACTCGGGAGCTACGGCGCAGAAGCCTCTGTCGGTAATCAACCTTACCGATAAGCTCTATCGTGAGTATAACGCAAATATCCACCGTGGCGTACACCATCTATCGGGTCAGATGACCGATATGTATGAGGCTGCACGTGAGCGTGTTAGAGGGTTTATTGGCGCAGAGTGTCGCGAGGAGGTTATCTTCACTGCGGGTGCTACTGCCTCAATCAATCTCGTTGCCTATGCATGGAGCGAGAAGTTTTTGCATGAGGGCGACAACATCGTTGTGAGCGAGATGGAGCACCACTCCAACATCGTTCCTTGGCAGTTGGCCTGTGAGCGCAAGGGTGCTGAGCTACGTGTGCTACCTTTCGACGACAGTGGCACTTTGCGTAGCGATATTCTCGATTCGCTTGTCGACCAGCGCACTAAGATGGTGGCAGTGACTGAGGCCTCGAATACTCTCGGCACATGCCCCAATCTTGAGCCTATCATCGCAAAGGCTCATAGCGTAGGTGCTCATGTTATGGTCGACGGCTGTCAGGGCATTGTGCATGGTGGCGGTAGGGTTGCCGAGCGTGGCTACGACTTCTACGCCTTCTCAGGTCATAAGCTCTATGGCCCTACGGGTATCGGAGTGTTGTATGGTCGTCGTGAACTGCTCGAGGCTATGCCTCCATTTATGGGCGGTGGCGACATGGTCGATAAGGTAACATTCGCAAAGACAACATATGCTCCATTGCCTTTGAAGTTTGAGGCTGGAACATCTAACTTTATAGGTGCTGTAGGCTTGGCCGAGGCCATCAACTATGTTGAGAGCATTGGCCTCGAAAATATCGAGATGCACGAGCGTGAGCTGCTCAATGCTATGACCGAGCGACTATCACTCATCGAGGGTTTGCGCATCTATGGCACTACGGATAATAAGTGCCCTATAGTCTCGTTCACCATTGATGGCACCCACCCCTACGACGTGGGTATGATTCTCGACAAGCTCGGTGTGGCAATACGCACAGGACACCATTGTGCCGAGCCCGTGATGACTCACTACGGTGTTACGGGCATGTGCCGAGCATCTATCGGCATGTATAACACTTTGGAGGAGGTTGAAGTGTTGGCTAAGGGCATTGAGCGTGCTGTGTCAATGCTTCGATAAGTGACTAACTACTAACTATTTGTAGATATGTTTATCGTACTTGAGGGACTTGATGGCGCAGGCAAATCGACACAGATTGCTAAGCTTAAGGCTATGTTTTTGGAGCGAGGCATCGAGTCGGAGTATGTTCATTTTCCACGTTTCGATGCGCCTGTCTATGGCGATCTTATTGCTCGCTTCTTGCGTGGCGACCTTGGCTCCGTCGAGCAGGTTAACCCCTATCTTGTTGCTCTGCTTTATGCTGGTGATAGGGCCGATTGCGCTGCCACAATACGTCGATGGATAGATGATGGCAAGGTTGTTATTGTCGATAGATACGTCTATTCAAACATCGGCTACCAGTGTGCAAAGATTGCAGATAGTGCCGAGCGTCAAACGTTGCGTGAGTGGATTTTGCGTACCGAGTTCGAGGAGTTTAAGATTCCTCGTCCCGACCTGTCACTATTCTTAGATGTTCCTTTCTCGTTTACTGAGCGCAAGCTCACCGAGCAGCGTGAGGGTGACGATCGTAGCTACTTGCAGGGCGGTAAGGATATCCACGAGGCGTCGCTCGACTTGCAGCGTCGTGTGAGGGAGGTCTATATTGAGTCGGCAGCTGAGGGTAGCGACCTCAAGGTTGTAAACTGTTCGGCCGATGACGGCTCTATGGCTACGCCTGAGCAGATATTTGAGCGCATAATGGAGCATCTTAGCCCTATTCTAAAGTAAGCTAAGCGGTGAACAGAGAGCGAATCATATCTATTTTTCGTTGGATATTGGGAGGTGTCTTTAGCTTCTCAGGTATCGTTAAGTGTGTTGATCCTGTCGGCACAGCGGTATTTGTCGAGAAGTATTTGGCTACATTCTCGCTCGATGCGCTATTGCCCTTTGCGCTGCCTATCGCTGTTATGCTCTCTGTGGTGGAGTTTACTCTCGGACAACTACTCCTTAGTGGCAAGCCACATCGCATTACGGCTATTGCCACAATCACTATTATGTCACTCTTTACCATTGTGACACTCCTCAATGCCACCATTCTTCCCATTGGTGACTGTGGGTGCTTTGGCGATGCTGTTCGCCTAACCCCAATTCAGACACTCCTAAAAAATGCCGCTCTGCTACCATTGTCCATATTGATGACTGTTGGTGCTCGCCGTGGTAGGTTCGACTATCTGCAAACCGCCATAGGTCTCTCTATCTCGCTTGGCCTATGCCTCTACTCTTTGCGCTATCAGCCTATTATTGACTTTATGCCTTACGACAAGGGTACTAATCTGCGTGAGGGTGTTGTTGAGCAGCGTGAGAGGCTTGAAAATTCGACAACTAACATCTTAATATTTAGGGATAAGACAACATCGGAGGTTGTTGAGTACGATGCCTCAAACCTTGAGTGTTGGTCTAACCCCAACCTTGAGTATGTCGACTCTCGTAGCGAGGTTAGCAGCGAAGAAAGCTATCCTCTTGCCGAGCTTATAGTGACCAATGTTACGGGTGATGATGTCACGTTTGAGCTTTTTGAGCGAGATGGACGTGTGGCATGGATAACTATATATGACAATGAAGCTTTGGAGCGTAGGCTCTCCAATGTGAAATCCTTGATTGAATCTCAGCGCTACGATAGCTATGTTGTCGCCACGTCGCTCGATGCTCAATATCTCACCGATATACTTGGCATAGAGTGCTATCAGGTTGATGCTATGACTCTGCGCACTATGAATCGCTCCAAGGTGGGCGTTATCATCGTTGACAACGGTGTTGTTGTCGAAAAGTCAGATATCAGAGATTTGTAATCTATTTGCTTAGTATCTCTGCTCGTCGTAATATTGTCCAACAATATATCTATATTCAGCCACTGCCATGTGGTAGTCGTAGTGTGCCGATAGCATATTTCGGTAGGCCTGCAACCAGCTTATTTGTGCTTGCAATACATCGACAATTGTAGTTTGTCCCTCGTTGTAAGCATAGGTGCTTATGTCGAGGTTCTCCTGTGCTATGTCGAGGCTTTGGCTTGCTGTCACCACACGCTGGTATGTTCGCTCAATATTTGTCCAGCTATCTTGCTCCTCATGTCGAATGTTATTGGCCACACTCACTATCTCAAGCTCGCTGCTAAGTTGTGTGCTCTTTGCTGCATTCACCGCTTGACGACGCTCGCCAAAGTGAAAGATAGGTGTCGAGAAGCTGAACACTGCGCCACCACCCAAGCGTAGCTTACTTTGCGAGGTGTGGGGTAGCTCGGGTTGCAATGTGCCAAATATGCTAATGTCAATTTGTGGCAGAAATGGTGCTCGTGCCAACTTAACATCTGCGTGTCGCTGCTCATTAACCATCTCGGCAATACGATATTCGGGGTGCGACCACAACAATGAATCGCAATCTGCACGCTGGGGATAGGGTGCAGGATTAAGTATCGACTCGCTAAGAACTATCTGCTGCGTCATCTCGCCATCGTACAACGAGTTGAAGTAGTGCAGAGCTATCTCGTAGGTCTCCTCGGCCGATGATAGTTGATACTTAGCATCGCTTAGGCGTGACTCTATTTGCAGTAGGTCGCCCTTGGCCGAATATCCCTCATTGTAGCGGTAGGCGATGATTTCGCGTAGCGACTCAATGATTGCAACATACTCCTTTACGGAGTTGAGATGCTCCTCGGCATGCGACAATTGCCAGTAGGCACCCTCAGCACTGAGAATAACCTGCCTGAGTGCCATCTCGTGCTGAAGCGTGCTAATCTCATATCCGAGTTCGGAACGTTGTACTGTGGCCTTCACCTTGCCACCATAATATATACCCTGTCTTATGTCGGCACTTGTCGACCAACCCCAACGTCGTCCCTCAATCTGTTTTGCAAAATCGACGTTGGCCTCACGAGCCATGGATATAAGCGGTAGGTGTCCCTTCTTAGCTCGTTGCCATTCGGCCTCCGAGCGTTCGATGTTTAGTTTGGTCTGCTGCAATGCAATGTCGTACTCCAAAACCATGTTGCAATATTCGTGGAGTGAAAGCTGTGCATATGTCGACGTATGAACAAACATCAGAAGTATGATAGTTGTAATTTTGCGCATAGCTCGGTTACTTATAAAATATTATATATGTTACTGGTATGATGACCACTACAAGCAGTGTGGCTACGACAAGTCCTCCCATTATTGTTGCAGCCATTGAGCCAAACATTGGGTCGAACAAGAGTGGTATTAGGGCAAGCACCGTAGTGCCCGATGCTGTTATTACGGGCGTTAGTCTGTCTGTAGCAGCCTTAGTTGCCGATTCTATGACTGTGTACCCCTCGCGACGTAGCTCGCTGATACGTTGTATAAGTATCACGCCACTCTTAACGTGCATGCCCACAAGACCTAATAGGCCCAGTAGCGAGAAGAAGTCAAACATCTTGTCGCTGAGTACAAGACCCACAACTACACCTATGAATATCAGAGGTATTGTGGCTACGATTATTGCCATGTCGCGATAGTTGCGTAGTAGCATCACAAGGAGTATGACGATGAGAATCAACGTTATGGGCAGTCGTGCACCAAGTGCTTTGTTCGACTCCTCACGACTCTCCTGCTCACCATATATCTCCATGCGATAGCCATCAGGAATGGTTATCTGCTCCGATATTGCTCGATTTAGGCTCTCGTATAGCTCTATGGTGTTAACCCCAAGCTTTGGGTCACACTGTGCCTTCATCACTCGTCGTGAGTCAATGCGCTTGATTACTGGCGGCCCAAAATCAAAGACGAATCCATCTGCTGCTTGCTCCATGGAGTATGCACGACCCTTGGTTGAGAATACGGGCATGGTGCTGAGTGCCTCTAACGACCCCTGCTCCAGTAGTTCGGTGCGAAGAAGTATGTTGAGCTCTCTGTCACCATCACGCATGTTGCCCACAACAACTCCATCTGTTGCCATCTTCACACCCTCCGACATGTTTAAGCGGTTGATGCCAAGGCGTTGTCCTTTAAGCTGTGAGTATAGAGGGGTATATATAGGCACTCTATTGCCCCAGCTGTTGCGTATGTTGGTGGCGTTGGCGTTGTTGCTCATTATTGCCATGGCCTGCTCGGTTAGGCGGCTAAGGGTGTCGATATTTTCACCTACAAAACCAAACTCAATGGTAGCATCGGGAACTGGCGATAGCTTAAACAGCGATGAGCGCAGCCACACGTCTGGCATATTCTCGCCAACCCAGTCGTTGAGTCGTTGTTCAACTTGTTCGATGCCCTCCTCCGAATGTAGAGCGATGAGTATGTTGCCGTAGTTTGGCTTGTTGCTATAGCTGCCACTTGCCAAGTAGTAGCGGGGTGGTGTGCCACCAGCTGTTGTCGACACCTGCTTTACCTCGGGTTGCGACATTAGCCACGATGTTATTGATGCAAGACGCTGCTCTGTAGCATCTATGTCGTAGCCCTCAGCCAATATTACGTCGGCACGAAACATTGGTTTCGAGAGCTTCGGAAAGAAGTTTTGTGGCATCTTAGCGATGGTTGCCAGCGATAGGCAAAATAGTAATATGGTCACTGTTAATACTACCCAGCGATTGCGTATAAACATTTCGATTATAGGCATAAACCATATTGAGCGTTCTGCCTTTTGCTTCCTAATGCTGCTTGGGCGAAGTATGCGTGTGGCCATCTCGGGTACTTGCGTGAGTGCCAACAACCAACTTATTATCAGAGATATGGCTATCACGCTAAATAGTGGCTTTATTATTTCAGCTACTGATGATGGTGATAGCTGAAGCGGAAGAAACGATATTATGGCTATGAGTGTTGCTGCGAGAAGTCCCATGCTTGGCTTTGTAGCTGCTTTTATTGCTGCAACACGACGTGGTAGGCCACTCCTTATCAGTTGTGAGGTGTTGTCCGTGACAACTATTGCATTATCCACGAGCATGCCCATAGCTATTATAAATCCTGCTAACGATGTTCGATTAAGGCTCTCGCCAAGTCCAAGCATTATGAGTAGAGTAGCACCTATGCTGAGAATTAGCGAGCTACCAACGATAATGCCTGAGCGCCAGCCCATGGTCAAGATTATGAGTAGTATGACAATTACCAATGATTCAGCAAGGTTTATTAGGAAATCGTTGGTTGCCTCCTTTGCTATCTGGTTTTCGGCATATATCGTCGCAACCATCATGCCCGCAGGAAGTCTCGATGCTAACTCGTCGAGTCGCTCCTCTACACGTTTGCCAATGGCTACAACATCCTCTTCAGGGTTGGTAGCCACGGCTATGCCTATTGCATTGTTGCCATTATGTTGAGCAATGTAGCGCTGTGGCTTATGGTATCTGTGTTCGATTGTTGCTATGTCGCCCAGACGATACTGCTTGCCATCATTAGCTGTAAGAAGTTGATTTTTGATGTTGTCTATCGTAATATACGGAGTTCCCTCAGATAGCACTATTGTTATCTCATTAGAGGAGTGTGTGCCCAGTGCTATTGTTGCACTTGCACTCTCTATGGCTTGTTTGATTTCAGTTGGGCGTATGTCGAATGATGCGAGGGTGGCGGGTGATATAGTTATCGCTATCTCGGCCTCCTGTTCGCCGCTAAGTGTCACTTTCTCAACACCATCAATGCGGTATAGCTCATTTTGAATGTAGAGTGCATTGTTGCGCAGTTCGTCCCACGTAAAGCTACCATCGTCAGCCGTAAGAGCGTAGTATAGACCATATACATCGCCAAAATCGTCGGCAATGTTGATTGATGTTAGCTCTTTGGGCAGCGTCGGGCGTATGTTGTCAACCTTACTGCGTAGTTCGTCCCATATCTGTGGCACTTGCTTTGCCCTGGTCTTAGGCTCAAGTTTTACCACGAGGCGTGCATAGCCAAAGTGCGACTCCGAGGATATCTCGTCTACATGTTGCAGTGTGCGAAGCTCGCGCTCGAGAGGCTCTGTGACTAACTTCTCAACCACCTCTGGCTCTGCTCCAGGATATGTGCACGTAATCACTGCGCTCTTGATCGTAAAGGTTGAATCCTCACGCTTTCCGAGTACAAGAAACGAGTATATGCCACCAAGTACAATTACGAGTATCATCAATCGTACAATAGCCCTATTGTCGATTGCATATCTTGATATGTTGAACATCGCTATTCTATTATTCGAACAAGTTGATTTTCATGTAGTTTGTACACACCGGCAGTCACCACTCTCTCTCCTTGGTTTATACCATTAATCACCTCCACCGAATCGCTATTTTGTAGTTGCTGAATCGTCACCCTGCGCTGTGTTACACGATTTTCGTCGTCTACAACCCATACATATTCACCACCAGACATAGGTGCATATATTGCTGTTAGAGGGAGTGCTATTGCGTTGCCGTTGTGCTCAGGTGTTATTACTATCGCTATGCACGTCATGCCTGGTGATATGACGTATTTACTCGTGTCTACATCCACCAGGCGTAGTGAAACGGGAAAGCCTAAAGCGTCCGATGAGGTGCGTGCATAGCTCTTTATTTTTGCCTTAAATTTCATGTCAGGCCATTTGTCAAATACCACCTCAAAGCGTGTTGTTGGCTTGTCGAGTAGCGATAGTAGGCTTTCGGGTGCGGTGAACCCAACAGTGGTGCTTATTGGATTTACCAATCGCACTATGGTTTGCCCCGAGCTTACGCGCTCATAGGTGTCGACATATGTGCGTTCTATCACGCCATCAAAGGGCGCAGTAATCTTAGTGTCGGCCAGCAGAGCGATGCTGTTTTCGTATGCTGATTTGGCTTGTTGGGCATTGCTCTCCAGCGACTCAAACTCCTGCTGCGATATGGCGCTATGTTCGATAAGCCGTTTGCCTCGTTCAAGACGTTGTAGTGCCTCAGTATAAGTTGCTTTAGTAGCGTTTACTTGAAGTTCTACATCATGAACATCGAGCACGGCAAGAGTTTCGCCCTGCTTTACCTTTTGGCCCTTTGCCACAGGAATATCTACGATGCGTCCTGCAATCTTGAATGCCAGATTCACGGCATCGTCTGCTGTTGTGAGTGCTGCAAAGTCGCGTTGTTCGTAACTAAGGTGTGTTGCTATGGTACACTTCACACTTTGCACCGACTCGCTCTTTGTGGTTTGATGGGCTGTGCAGCTACATAATAAGAGTAGTGCAACAATAATTATTCGCATCGTTCAACATTAATTTTGAGGTTTTACTTAAATATTCTTTTATTTTGCGGTGGTCAGGACAATAATCGTTCCTTTTGAGGTTTTGATATAGCAGAATTTTTACTATCTTTGCCAATATATTATATATGTGATTATGCTACGAAAAATTATATCATTGGCTATGCTCTCGACAATACTCTTATCGTCGAAGGTTGATGCTATGCCTTTGGCCTCGTATGATGATCCGAAGGCTAATATCGAGGAACTTATTGTGCGCAAACGTTGGTCTGATGCACGACAAATGCTCAACGAGTATCGCTCTGGGCTCGATGCTATTAAGGATCGCTATGAGTTGGAGTGGGTCGACTACCAGCTTGTCTGCTGTCAGGTTGAGTTGGGTTCGTCAGAGTCGGTAGAGTATATGGTCGACTATATGAGACGTTATCCCCAGAGTCAGAATGCCAATCGTATGCGTTTTATGCTTGGCTGCCACTATGCTGAGTGTGGTGACTTTGAGGCTGCTGAGGAGCATCTGTCGATGGTTGATTATATGGGTCTCACAGCACGAGAGAAGGAACGCTACGACATTAGAATGGGCTATATTCGATTCCTGAAGGGTGACTATCTAACGGCCACTAGTCGTTTTAATCTTATCCCAGAGAAGAGTGAGTATTATGCTCATGCACTCTACTATCTATCCTATATCGACTATGCATCTGGCCGTTATGATTCCGCTCGTCAGGGTCTTACTCAGCTTAGCGATCACGACTCCTATCGTAGCATTGTGCCTTACTATCTTCTCCAGATCGAGTATTGCGAGCGTAACTATGATTATGTTATAAGCAAGGGAGAACAACTATTGACTGTGTCAACTCAGACTGTTCGTGATGACTTAGTGCGAATCATCGCTGAGTCACACTTTGTTAAGGGCGATTATCAGATGGCGTTGAAGTATATTAACGACTATCCGGCCCATATGTACACTCGTCAGGAGAACTACATCAAGGGCTACTCTCTCTATCGCTTGGCTCGCTACAGAGATGCTATCAAGCCACTTCGTGATGTCTGTGGAGCTATAGATGGTCTTACGCAGAATGCTTCGTATCATCTTGCTGAGTGTTATCTCAATATTGGTGATAAGCAGAGCGCTGCTCAAGCATTCTCAATGGCATCTGCCGATGGCTATGATGCTGAAATTGCTGAAAATGCGCTACTCAACTATGGTCGTTTGAAGTATGAGCTCGATGGCGATTTGTTTAACGAGTCGATAAATGTGTTGAAGCGATATTTGGATAAGTATCCTCACTCGTTGCACTGCTCTGAGGTGCAGACCTTGCTTATTGCTGCTTACTATAACTCTAAGGATTACGATGCTGCCTACCATGCTATCAAGCAGTTCTCGAATCCCGATAAAGAACTTAAGATTGCTCTTCAAAAAGTTGCGGTGTTCCGTGCGGTGGAGTCGGTGAAGTGCGGAAAATATGATGTCGCTAACGAGTTGTTGAAGGAGGCAGAGAGTATTGGCATCAGCCCTAAATATAAGGCATTGGCAATATATTGGCAGGGAGAGGTTGCCATGCTTCAAGGTCGTTATGAGGAGGCTAAGGCAAAGTATGAATCCTATGTTCGTTTGGCTCCTAAAACCGATGCTGAGTATCTGATGGCTCAATATGGTATTGGTTATGCTTGTTTCCAGCTCAAAGATATGGAATCGTCGGCTGTGGCTTTCGATACATTTGTCCGTGAATATAAATTCCGTGATAACTATATGTTCGATGCTCATAACCGTCTTGGCGATACTCGTTTTGTTCAGAGCCAGTTCAACGCAGCACGAAAGGCATATAAGGTTGCTTTGGGCTCTCAGTCTCCGGAGCGTAACTATGCTCGTTATCAGTTGGCGCTTATTGATGGTATTGAGTCGAAAAACGACGATAAGATTGATAAGCTCAAGAGCATTATAGTAGATGCAGAGGGCGATTATGTTGATGATGCGTGGTATGAGCTTGGTCGTACCTATATCGCCATTGAGCGTTTTAGTGATGGTGTTGCTACGCTCGAAAACTTCATCGCTCAGGATCACACTTCGCCATTTTATATCAACGCCTTGAGTGATCTTGGCCTTGCCTACTACAATCTTGGCCGTAAGGAGGATGCTCGTAAATACTATGAGAAGGTTGTTGCGTATGACCCTCAGTCGTCGTCGGCATTGGAGGCGATGCGAGGTATTCGTGAGATATATGTCTCTGATGGCGATATTGATGCATACTTCACCTATGCCGAGAAGTGCGGTGTGCAGAGTGATATGAGCATTGCAACACGCGACTCTTTAACATTTGCTGCTGCACGTACAATCTATCTCGAGGGTGATGTTCCTCGTGCTATCACTAAGCTTCGTGCCTATCTCGATGATTTCGATTCGGGATATAACCGTAGTGAGGCTCTGTTCTATCTTAGCGATTGCTATATTCGCAACGATGACAAGGACTATGCGTTGCAGAGCATGGAGGAGCTTGTTGAGCATGGTAATAGCCAGTATGCTGAACGAATACTTACAACTATGGCTCCTTTGTGCTTCGATATGCAGAAGTATGAGAAGGCAGCGTCGGCCTACCGCAAGCTCTATGATGTCGCTCACGATGTGGCTAAACGTCAGATGGCCTCTGAAGGATATGTCGAGTCTACAATGAAGTTTGCATCCGACGATCAACTTCTTGCCATGGCCAACGATATTACAACTATGACCGAAGCGTCGGAGGAAGCTAAACGTACGGCAATTCTTGCCAAGGCTCGTGTGTTGCATCGCAATGGTGATGACGAGGCTTATTCAATATTTGCCCATCTTGCCGATAGGCGAACAACAGCTGAGGGTACTGAGGCATATTATCGTCTCATCGAGCGTCAGTATGAGCTAGCTAACCTCGATGTTGCTGAGCAGATGATATACGATCTTGGTGAGTGTGGCTCGGTATATTGGCAGGCAAAGGCCTTCTTGTTGCTCGGTGATATTATGATTGACCGTAATAACGCATTTCAGGCTCGTGCCACATATCAGAGTATCGTTGATGGCTATCCATCAAATGACGATGGTATTATTGACGAGGCAAAGGCACGTATTAACTCAATGAAATAGAAGAGCTATGAAACAAATATATATTACTATGTCGGTTGTTGCACTATTTATGATGTGTGGCATTGACTCACTTAAGGCGCAGCAGGGAAATGTCGAGATTGTTACAACATATACCCCTGAGGTGGCCTCAGCTAATAAGCTGCTCGCTCCAACGCGTATTGCTGATGACCCTACGATTGATCCAGATATTGAGTATAATGTGAAGACATCATTGTGGCAAATCGACCTTAATTCGCATCAGTTTAAGCCAGCACGTGCCTCATATTGGGACTACTCTGGATATAAGCAGTTCTATGTAAAGGCCGATGCTGGTTATCCGCTTGCGTCAGACCTATGCTTCCGTTATGCTATGCAGACTCCTAAGCTCGGCTATTTGGGCGTAGGTGTTGACCATGCTGGAGACTTTGCGTCGCGTAATGGTCGTAGCATTGCTGAGAGTTTCAACATGCAGAATCGTGTGTTGCTCAATGGCGGTATCTTTGCTGGCAGTCGCATGTTTGAGGCATCACTTGTCTATGATAACGATATCTATAATGGCTATTCGATGGTTGATCCTGAGCGTCGCCTCTTCCACGATGCCACGCTTGCTCTTCGTTTTGGCGATGACTTCATAAACCTCGAAAAGTTGAATTTTGCTATTGAACTTGATGGCGGACTTTGGGCACACCGTCTGCCTCAGTTCGAGAATATGCAGAGTGAGTATCGTGCAAGTGCATCTGTTAAGTTGGTACGTGAGTTTAGCGATAACCTCATTAATGTCGACCTCAATTTTGGCATGTGGCAATCTACCAAGCAGCTTGGCTATGGCGATATTCGCTTTGGTGGTAGTGTGGGCTATGCTCGTCGTTTCGGCTTTGTGTCGGTAGAGGCAGGCCTTGGCTATCTCTATGACAGGGTGAAGATGCGTGACAGAGCGTCACACTTTATTTTGCCACGTGCTAAGGTTATGTTTGACTTGGAGAAAGCTTCGTTCGTGCCATATGTCGAGCTAAGTAGTGGGGTGTCACACAATGATGTTGCTTCGCTCTATGCGTTGAACCCATATATTGATTCCGAGTCTGTCGTATCGTCATTAAGCACAATGCCTAATACGCTAAACTATAACCTATCTCTCGGATTTACAGGCACTATCTTTGAGTCACGCTTCACATACCACGCTTATGTTGGCGCAGACTTTATTCGCGATCAGCTATTCTGGTACATTAGCCGTTCCGGAGAGTTTGGCGTAGATGCGTATAACAACAATCGAATATTTATGGGTGTCGGTGCAAAGTATCTGCCAATAGCAGGATTGGAACTCGGCCTCGACTTTTCATACCATTTCGACAACCATAAGTCACCATATGCTCAGTCGGAGCCTCAGATGTGTGGAGCTGTCAATATTCGATATACCTTGCGTGATTGGTCGTTCTATGTTGGTGGTAAGTTGCTCGGTTCTCGCTCGTGGACATCTGTCGATGAGCAAATGCCTAATTTTGCGATGCCTACAACATTTGATCTTGGTGCTGGTGTAGGCTATTGCATCAATAACCGAGTAGAGGTGTTTGCCAAGGGACAGAATCTTCTAAATAGCAAGATCTACGATTATGCACACTACTATCAGCCAGGTGCGGGCGTTAAGGTTGGAGTAAAAGTTGACTTCTAAATATAGGGTTTATGGCAAAGAGAGAGAGTTTGGAGCGAGAGAGAGACTATCAACACTATGGTTGGTTTAAGCTACGCATATTGCGTCGCCCTGAGACCATAACAACTACCAATGCTATACTTTGGGGTGTTGCTTGGCTTATCATAATGGCGATACTTGGTTGGTATTTCGACATTTTGCCATCATCAGCATTTAGTTTTGTTGCTACCACCCATGTGCGTTTGGCCTGGTCGTTAGCTATCTGTCTCACGGTATGTATTACGTGGACACTATTATTCTTGGTTCTTGCCCTGATTCGAAATCGTAAGATAAAGAGCAATGAACTAATTGGTCGTATGTTGTTCGCTCACTGGCCCGTAATCCTTGTTATGTTGCCAGGTATCGTTTCGGATCGTGTGGCCTTTGCAACATATATGGGCAACCCACTGACAGCTTTTGAGCTATATTCGACGTTTAGTATAGTTGTGACAGCTATAGTAGTAGTGGTTTTGGTGTGGTCGCTATACTGGAGCTATCAGGCTTATGTGGTAACTACGCAGCGCAATCAGCCTATTGATAAGGTGTTATTTGTTGCCGTTGCCATACTCTCGGAGCTTGTGTCGTATGTTGTGGCGGGATATGTATTGGAGGGTGCTATATCCTAAAGAGTGTGGCTAAAGTATTGAAGAATAGATGTTTAGGTATATATACGAAAAAAGGGTAAGCTACTTATATCGCACCGCTACAACCACATACCCTTGCTTACTTCCGCACCTGGGGGATTCTGTAGGAGCTGGTCGTATAAGACTTACCCGGGCACAAAAGTACAAAAAAAATGTATCTTTGCAAAAAAAAATAGAATAATGCGTAAATTTTTTATCACACTACTACTTATTTTGCTCATCGGAGGAGCTGTTTCGGCCTATTTTGGCTACCAGATGTTCTATGGTCCAGCTGTTGCCGAGGATTTTACGGTACGCATCACGCCTCGCACCGATTATGAGTTGGTTCTGAATAAAATCAGGAGCAATAGCAAATATAATTTTGCATTTGAGTTCTATGCCGACTACCTCGATTTGGAGCATTCGTTGCGTTCAGGAACATTCCTCATCGAAAAAGATATGTCGGTAATGACTATCGTTCGTACGTTGAAGTATGGTGAGAGTAAAACACTACGTCTTACTATTAACAATGCCCGTACGCCCGAAGCCCTTGCTCGTAAGATAGCTGCAAAAACCAATATCTCGGAGGAGGAGATGCTTCGCACGTTACGAGATACAACTCTTGTTAAAGAGTTCGGTTTCAATTCTGCAGAAGAGATGTTCTCGATATTTATACCTAATACCTATGAGGTGTTTTGTGATATCGAGGCGCGCGACCTTGTGCTAAAATTTAAGGAGGAGTCTGATAAGTTTTGGGCTACGTCTTCACGTAAAGAGGGTCTTAAGCGTCTTGGATTTACGCCATTGGAGGTTATGACCTTGGCATCTATTGTCCATGAGGAGACCAATGCCCAGAGCGAGATGGCACGTATTGCTGGTGTCTATATCAATCGCCTTAATAAGAATATGTTGCTTCAGGCCGATCCGACGGTGAAGTATGCACTTGGTGATCCATCTATTAAGCGCATTTTGAAGCGTCATCTTAAGGTGGAGTCGCCATATAATACATACATTCATGAGGGTCTTCCTCCCGCGCCTATTGCCATGCCTGATGTCGTGGCTATTGATGCTGTGCTCAACTATGAGGAGCACGACTATCTCTATTTCTGTGCACGTCCTGAGTTTGATGGTAAACACAACTTTGCACGTACACTCTCTGAGCATGAGGTTAATGCAAAGGCTTATCATGATGCGTTGAACAAGCGAAAAATTAAAAAGTAGGTGAGTATGTTTGGTAAAATGTTTTGGCAGTATGTGTTGCGTGATGGCGCAATTCTCGGTCTCGTTATGGCCTTGTCGCATGTGTTTGAGAGCTGGATGCTGATGTGTGATTGGCCTCTAAATCAGGTGTCACTCTACATATCCATTGAGATGCTTGCGGCTGCTATATTCTTTGTGTGGTATATCTATCGCTCAACAAAGCGCTGTTCTTTGGAGATGGAGTCGGAGCAGGGTTTTCCCTATACGGCAGCTCTTTTCTATGCAATGATGATGTCGTTGCTTGCAGGTGTTCTTGCTGGCCTTAGTCAATCTATCTATACAAGCATCATTGGTTATGGTGCATATATTGATGGATATATCGCACGTCTTGAAGAGATGCTTAGTCTTATGCCTATGGATAGCACAACATTTGATAATGTTATCGACCAGCTTAGAGCTACTGAGCAACCATCAGTCTTTGCTAATGTTCTCTCGTCGATGAATACCTATATGTTCTTTGGTGCTATTGTAGGTCTTATCGTAGCGGCAATTGTGCGCCGTAATCCCCAAAATGGTAATATTACGAAATAATATATGAACGAAAAATTAGATATATCAGTAGTCGTTCCCTTCTATAATGAGGAGGAGTCATTGCCCGAACTTGTCGAATGGATTGATAGGGTAGCTCATGCTAATGGCCTATCTTATGAGATTGTCATGGTCGATGATGGCTCTACAGACTGCTCATGGAGAGTTGTCGAGGAGCTTAAGGCTAAGTATTCGACAATCCGTGGTATTAGCTTTATGCGCAACTATGGTAAATCTGCTGCTTTGTATTGTGGCTTCGATATGGCACAAGGTGAAGTTGTGTTTACTATGGATGCCGATTTGCAGGATTCGCCCGACGAGATTCCAGAGATGCGACGCATGATTTTGGAGGATGGCTACGACCTTGTGTCAGGCTGGAAGCGCAAGCGCTATGACCCAATTGGCAAGCGCTGGCCAAGTAAGTTCTTTAATCTAACGGCACGCATAATGTCTGGTATCAAGCTTCATGACTTCAATTGTGGCTTGAAGGCATATAGACGTAAGGTTGTTAAGGCTATAGAGGTCTATGGCGAGATGCATCGCTATATACCTATCTTGGCCAAGCATGCTGGCTTTAAACGTATTGGCGAAAAGGTTGTTGAGCACCATGAGCGTAAGTATGGTCACTCAAAATTTGGCCTTGAGCGCATGGTAAAGGGCTATCTCGACCTTATCTCGGTGTCGTTCATGTCACATTTTGGTCGTTCACCGATGTATCTGTTTGGTGGTCTTGGTACAGTGATGTTCCTCTTTGGATTTATCGCCGTTGTGTGGATTGTTATCGAGAAATTTGTGTCAAACCACCCACTCACTAATCAGCCTCTGTTTTATCTTAGCCTTGTGGCCATACTACTCGGTGTTATGTTGTTCCTTGCTGGCTTCCTCGGCGAGCTGATTAATCGTCGTTCGACAGACCGCAATAGCTATCTCATTGATAAGAAACTTGATAAATAGTAATTAACTAAAACAAATAGATTATGATTCAGCGTATTCAATCACTCTACCTATTGTTGGCGACTGCAGTTATGTCGCTAACACTCTTTTTGCCAATTGCGACAATAAGCTACGATGCTCAGACCTACAATCTTACAGCATTTGGCTCGATTGAAACAATATGGATTGGTATTCTCTTGTCGCTTGCAGTGTTAGTTCCACTTGTTACTATCTTCTTGTTTAAGCGTCGCACATTGCAGATTCGCCTATGTGCAGTTGAGATGGTGTTGTTGTTGGGTGTGTTAATCCTTTATGGCCTCTACTATTGGTTTACAATAAAGAGTTTTGAGAACTTAACCCTTGACCACTTGCAGTTTGGTTGGGCGGCACCAATGCCTGTCGTTGCATTGATTCTGACATATCTTGCCAGCCGTGCTATTTTCAAGGATGAGATGCTTGTCAGATCGCTTGATCGCATTCGATAAATACTATGGCGATGAGTAGGGAGGATAATCACCTAAACTCGGCATTACTATCATCTTCGCAGAAGGTGGTTGATGGACGAGGAAAAAATATTATTCCACCTCCTGAGCGAGAGTCGTTGTGGAAGGCTTATCTTGAGAAGTTTAAAGATCCTATCATTATTGTACTTCTCATTGTCTTCATCTTATCGGTTGTAGTGTCGCTTTACGAGATTTTTGTCGTTGGCAAAGGCTTTGATCTGCTTCTCGAACCTTCAGGAGTTCTCGTAGCGCTGTTGCTTGCTACGGGTGTAGGCTTTATCTTCGAGGTTAAGGCTGGAAAAGAGTTTGATATACTCAATAAGGTCAAAGATTCGCGACCAGTAAAGGTGTATCGTCGTAACGATGAGAGTGCTCGAGCACAAATTGTTAACATTCCCAAGCAGGATGTTGTAGTAGGTGATATTGTCCGCCTTGAGAGTGGTGACGAGATACCAGCTGATGGCTACTTGGTTGATGCTCTAAGTTTGCGAGTTGACGAGTCTAACTTTACTGGCGAGACCTATGCCAATAAGTATGTTGACGAGGCCGATTTTGACGATGATGCCACCTATCCCTCAAACTTTCTGTTGCGTGGTTCAACGGTTATCGAGGGTAATGCTATCATGCGTGTTAGCTCTGTGGGAGTTGATACGGAGGAGGGTAGAGGTGTTGCACGTGCAAGCGAGGGTAGTGATGTTGATACGCCGCTTAACAAGCAGCTTGCGCAGTTGGGCAAGTGGATATCTACTGCAAGTTTTATCATCGCCAGCCTTATTATTGTTGGCCGCATCATCTATCTCTTGTGTTTTAGTTCCACGTCGGTTGCCGATATGTCACTTATCGAGGTCGCAGAGTTTGCCTTAGCCTCGGTAATGATTGCCGTCACACTTATCGTTGTTGCTGTGCCCGAGGGCTTGCCAATGAGTATTACCGTAAGCCTTGCCTTGAGTATGCGTCGTATGCTCAAGGAGAAGAGCTTGGTGCGTAAGTTGCATGCTTGTGAGACTATGGGCGCTGCAACTGTTATTTGCACAGATAAAACGGGTACTCTTACCAAGAACCGCATGACAGTTGTTGAGCATATGCTTTTTGACCACTCGCATAGTGAGATGCTTATGACGTGTATGGCTGTTAATTCTACCGCAGAACTTGGTGAGGATGATGGTCGTGAGGTGGTTATTGGTAATCCCACCGAGGGTGCCTTGCTTCAGTGGGCTAAGGGTGCTGGTGTGGACTATCGAGAGATGCGTGAGCGTTACAAAGTGGAATCGCAGCAGCCATTCTCTACCGAGACTAAGTTTATGTCGACAGATGCAGTGGATAGTGTCACTGGTCGACGCATACGTTTCGTGAAAGGTGCTCCTGAGATTGTTATGGCTATGTGTAGTAGCATCGCTGGAGATGTCGACGCTGAGATAGTTAACAGTAAGCTTGTTTATTACCAGGGCTGCGCCATGCGTACTCTTGGCTTTGCCGTTGAGTCATTAGATAGTGGCGCTATGCAGTTTATAGGTATTGTGGGTATCGCTGATCCTATTCGTGATGATGTGCGAGAGGCCATTGATACTGCAATGAAACACGCAGGTGTGCGCGTAATCATTGTTACTGGCGACACTCCTGGCACTGCTGCCGAGATTGGTCGTCAGCTTGGTCTTGTAGAGGGCATCGATGGTGAGATTATCACTGGTCCAAAGTTTGCTCAGCTTACTGATGCTGATGCCCGCGAGTTGTTGCGCGACAAGCGTCTAAAGATTATTGCACGTGCTCGTCCTGATGATAAGGCTCGCCTTGTGATGTTGTTGCAAGATAATGGCGAAGTGGTAGCCGTTACGGGTGATGGTACAAACGATGCTCCAGCGCTCAGTAAGGCACAAGTGGGTTTGTCTATGGGTGATGGTACGTCACGTGCTAAGGAGGCGAGCGATATTACGATTATTGATAACTCGTTTGCAAGTATCAATAAGGCGATTATGTGGGGTAGATCACTCTACCTAAATATCCGTCGATTTATCATCTTCCAGATGACTATCAACCTTTCGGCATGCCTCATCGTGCTGTTTGGAGCATTTATGGGTCTTGAGTCGCCGCTTACTGTAACGCAGATGCTTTGGGTGAATCTTATTATGGATACCTTCGCAGCCATGGCTCTGTCGTCGTTGCCGGCTGATAAGGGTGTCCTCAACGAACCACCACGTAACCCAAATGCTCATATTATCAATCGTGCTATGCTGCGACGTATTGTTGGTACAGGTGTAGTCTTCTTTGCTATTTTGGTGGCATTCTGGCAGTTGTTACACTCAGTCGATATACAGAGTGTATCGGATATTATGTCGTGTGATACATATAGTTGTATTCTTGACGATGCATCATCTTTCGATGGTGCTACTAACGAACTTACACGCTACGAGCTGGGAGTATTCTTCTCGGTGTTTGTATTGATGCAGTTCTGGAATATGTTCAATGCAAAGTATTTCCACTCGAATCGCTGCCTTATGCTTGACCTTGTAGATGTGGTACGTCGCCCAAAAGATGTTAAGGAGTCGTATAGCTTCTATTTTATACTCATTGCCTTAGTTATTATCTTGGGCCAGGTGCTCATCGTAAACCTTGCAGGCGACCTATTTGGTGTTGCACCGCTCTCATTGAAAGATTGGGGTATGATACTCTTGATAACATTCCCAATACTACTAATACCCGATCTGGTGCGTCTTGTGCGACGATAGATTGCGAAAGCTATAACTCCATGCCTTGTTGAGTGCGCGATAGAGTGTCGTTATCAACAAGGCATTTTGCTATCTCTAATCCAAATGCTATGCTATGTCCTGCACCAGCGGCAGTAAGGATATTATCATCTTTAATTACGCTCGCTTTAGTGTAGTTGTAGCCAGTCATCTCGTGTAGTACAGAGCTATGGCATGTAATGTTTCGATTTATACCAATGCCTGCCATTGCAATAACTGTGGGTGCTCCACATATTGCGGCTATGAGACGGTCGCTATTGAAGAATTTGCGAACAGCATCCAGTACAAGATCATTGTTTCGAAGATTTATATATCCTGGGTTCCCGCCCGGAAGTATGAGAACATCGCCATCGTCGAAACTAATATCCTCTATACGATAGATGCAATCGAGTGTTGCATGGTTGTGCGATGATGTTATGTCAAGAGAGCTGCCCACGGCAACTTTGACAACCTCGACACCTGCTCGCTTCAATATGTCGATAGGAGCAAGGGCCTCGATAACCTCGAAGCCCTCAGCCAGTAGTATATATGCCTTTTTCATTACTCTTTTAATATGCTGAAACTACGCTCTACCTCGTCGAATGGCATCTCCTCAATGCGGCAGCTGCCAATTTTCTCAGGAAGAACTATGCGTAGCTTGTTATCGCTTTTCTTTTTGTCATATCGCACCTCTCGGAGTACGTCGATAATAGATGCGGGGATATCGAGCACAAAGCCGATCTTCTCAAGAATAGAGTCGATGCGCTGCATATCCTCCTCCGTAAGTATGCCGAGTGAGTGTGATACATGCGCAATCTTCGAAAGTCCTACTGCCACAGCCTCGCCGTGGTTAAGCTTGCGAGTGCATTTCTCTATGGCATGGGCAATGGTGTGTCCTAAGTTGAGTACACGGCGTATGCCCTTTTCGCATTCGTCACGATCTACGATGTCGGCCTTTAGGCGTACCGAGTCAAGAACAATACGCTGCATGATGTCGGTGTTTGCGTAGCAGTCGTGTGATATATTTTGCTCAATAAACTCAAATAGCTCGGCATCGCCCACAATAGACATCTTCACAACCTCGCCCATGCCAGCACGTAGCTCGCGAGGTGGAAGTGTGCGTAGAAACTCAACATCTGATATTACGAATAGAGGCTGGGCAAATGTTCCCACCATATTTTTGTAGTTGATGATGTTGACTCCATTCTTGCCACCTATCGAGGCATCTACTTGGCCAAGAAGTGTGGTGCTAACATAGCCAAAGTCGAGGCCTCGCATATATGTTGACGCCACAAATCCCGTTATGTCTGTGACAATGCCACCGCCTATGCCTATGAGTAGTGTCGAGCGATCTGCACCCATCTCAATCAGGCGAGCATAGATGTTCTGTACGGTGAGAAGATTTTTGTTGCCCTCGCCGTGGCCAATGATGATGTGTTCGTATCGAGAGACGATGTTATGGTAAAGTCTGTCGATATTTGCATCAGTAATAACAATGACACGTCGGTTGTTTACAAATCGCTTTAGTCCATCTTCAACGCGACCGACAAATACCTCAGATTTATTCTTGATTGATATTACAGTACTCATAGCTATGCTATAATTTTTTCGTTGATTGTTGCTTGGATGTGTTAATAACTGCTCCATAGTTCACATTATACAAAAGTACAAAAAAAATCCGTGAATCCAATATTTAAGTAAATATATTTTCTTTTCTTGGTTGATTATTGCTATTATGCAAAAACGTTACTATCTTTGTCTATACATATATAATTTTATGCCATGAGAAATCTGCTACTTTTGCTCTCGCTTCTTTTGCCTATTACCTGCTTTGCTCAGTCAAGAGTATATTCGGGTAATTCGCATTATATGTCAGATATAGTGTGTACCTACGACGGCAAGCATCTCTATCGTGGCAACTCCACCTATTCGAGCGATATTCTTTGTACGTATGATGGTCGTCATGTCTATAAAGGTAATTCCACCTATTCAAGTGATATAATTCTTACTACTGACGGCAAACATATTTTTAGTGGCAACTCAACCTATTCAAGCGATATACTTTTTACGTACGATCACTACTTCATATATCGTGGAAACTCAACCTACAGAAGTGATGTCATGTTTACATTTGATCGTAAGCATGTTTATATGGGTCATTCAACCTATCAGAGTGACATAATATATAGCATTGAGGGGCATATACCCATTGCTGTTCTCATATTATTGCTGTAGAACACCTAATATCTCTGTAGTTATACATCACTATATGTTGGATTATTAACAATATTTTGTATATTTGCGCCGGATTTTACAATCATAATAAATATACAATGAAAAATTTGTTTGAAACTGTGGTAATGGGCCCCTCCATTGCCCACACGGTCTTTATTCTTGCTTTGGTCATTGCCACCGGTATTGCCCTCAGCCGTGTGAAGATTAAAGGAGTATCGTTTGGTATGACATGGATACTCTTTACAGGTATTATCGCTGGCCATTTTCTTGGCTCCGAGTCGATTCACCACGACACCTTGCATTTCATCAAAGAGTTCGGTTTGATACTCTTTGTATTCTTCATCGGTTTGCAGGTAGGTCCTGGTTTCTTCTCATCTCTCAAGAGTGGCGGTGTTAAACTTATTTCACTTGCCGCCTTGGTGGTTGTGCTTGGTGCTATTACTACCTATGCTATTCACTGGATTACAGGTGAGCCACTCCCAACAATGGTTGGTGTCATGTCAGGTGCTGTGACCAATACCCCTGGTCTTGGTGCTGCTCAGCAAGCATTTGCTGATGCTGGTGGTGCTGCTAATAAGGCATTGGCAGACTCTATCTCGTTGGGTTATGCTGTGGCATATCCGCTTGGTGTTATTGGTATCATCATGTCGATGATTATCCTTCGTGGAGTGTTGCGCATCAACTACAAGAAGGAGGACGAGGGTCTTGCTGCCATGAGCAAGGAGACAAATCTTCCTCACCGCTACTCAGTGGAGTTTAACAACGAGATGCTTGAGGGTAAGACCATTGCTGTTGCCCACATGCTCATCAATCGTCAGTTTGTTGTGTCACGCGTCATGCATAAGTCGGGTGAGATTGTTATGGCCGATGGTAACTCAGTGCTTACGCTCGGTGATCGTCTACGTATCATCTGCTCTGAGGAGGATAGCGAGGCAATCTTGGCATTCTTTGGTAAGCCTATTGAGATGACTGCCGATGAGTGGGGTGCTACGGCTATGCAGTCTACTCCTTTGGTGTCACGTCGTATCATCATCACACGTGAGGATGTTAATGGTAAGACATTTGCCGACTTGCGTCTACGTACTCGCTATGGTATCAACATTACACGTGTTCACCGTGCTGGTGTCGACCTTATTCCATATCAAGGTATGGAACTTCAGGTGGGTGATAAGGTGATGGTTGTTGGTCCTGAGGCTGCTGTAGCTGCTGCTGAGAAGGCGTTGGGTAACTCACTCAAGAAGCTCGATCATCCTAACCTATTCCCTATCTTCATCGGTATTGCACTTGGTGTGCTTCTTGGCTCACTATCGTTGAAGGGCGTTAAGCTTGGTTTGGCTGGTGGCCCACTTATCGTTGCTATCCTTATTGGTCGCTATGGTCCACACTTCAAGATGGTTACTTATACCACAATGAGTGCTAACCTTATGCTCCGTGAGATTGGTCTTGCAATGTTCCTTGCTGCGGTAGGTATTGGCGCAGGTGACGGCTTTATTGATGCAGTTATCGGTGGTGGATATAAGTGGGTTGGTTATGGTGTTATTATCACTGTGCTTCCTCTTATCATCGTGGGTCTAATTGCACGTCTTAAGTTCAAGATTAACTACTATACTTTGATGGGTCTTATGTCGGGTGCCATGACTGATCCTCCAGCACTCGGCTTTGCTAACCAGTCATCTGGTAACGATATGCCAGCTATCGGTTACGCAACAGTATATCCAGTAGTTATGTTCCTTCGAGTGCTCACAGCACAGCTAATGATGTTGATGGCATTATCATAAATATCAAACTTAGAGTGTAGGGTGTAGTTTTAAGACTGCACCCTATATTTTTTTTATTTATGCTGTGTGTGGTTAAAATATTTTTAAAAGATGGCTCTGTTTGATTAATTTTTGTTACCTTTGTTAAATTAACTGAAACTTTAATATATTGAAATAGTATGAGACGCATCTTTTTAACGGCTATTTTACTTGTTGCCTCATCGCTTGTTGTTGATAGTTCTGCGCAGCAGATTGTTAAAAAACGTATTGGTTCTTATATCGAAAATGGTAACGTAGTTGTTGCCGAGGCCAACACAACGCTTGCTGTAGATATTACTGTTGAGACAGAGCGCATTGTTGCTGGTCCTTACGCTAAGCACGCACAGCGATTATTTGGAGTTCAGGCTCCTCTCGTAAATAATGTGAGATATCGTATCATTAATAGCAATGTTGCAATTGTTGATGAGCCTACATACCTTGCATCTGAGAATGTTGATGCAGTTCAGTATTGTGGCTCGCAGCCTAACATAGATGATGTATTCCCTAAGGTGTTGCCCGATCGTATGAGCAAGAATAACCTTAGTGTAGATGCTGCCGCCGACCGTGCTGCAGAGCAGATATTTGCTCTTCGCACTGCTCGCCTTGAGCTTATAACTGCTGAGCTTGGCGACGGCGTGTATGGCGCTGGTTTGGAGAGCGCATTGCGTGAGATTGATGATCTTGAGCGTGAGTACCTTGAGTTGTTCTATGGTAAGCGTATTGTTACAACATCTACCCATCGCTACTACATTCCTGTTAAGCCAGCCGAGTTTGAGGAGGTTCAACCTGTAGTTGTTCCTGAGGGTGAGAAGGCCCCTGCAGAGGTGGTCGTTGCTGAGCCTAAGATGCTTCCTGCAAGCTACATTGTAGCGCGTTTTGCTCCTAATGTAGGTCTTGTAGAGGCAACCGACCTCAAGGGCGATATAATACTTGTTACGATTAATCCTACAGAGATGAGCTATCCTGAGAGTGATGTTAAGGGCAAGGTAGTGTATCGTTATGCCAACAACTCGGAGGTCACAATGAGTCTTGGTCATGATGTTATTTCTAAGCGAGTGTTGCCAATATATGAGTTTGGTCGCACAGTAACTTTCTTAGCTCCTTCAAAGTAGTATGGATAACACACAACGAATGATATCGTTGCTCGGACGCTTGCGCAAGCAGATGAATGGAGCTGTGTCTGAGAGTATGCAGCGTGATGGTCAGAAGTATGGTCTGAACTATGGCGTCAGCATCGCCACTGTGCGGGAGATTGTCGCTACAGAGGAGCCCGACTATGAGTTTGCAAAGTATCTCTACAAGCAGCAGGTGCGTGAGCTTCGTCTCGCGGCGTGTCATCTCGCTGTAGCGTCGAAGGTTGATACGCATGAGTTCCCATTTTGGGCACGTGGCATCGTTAACTCGGAGCTTGCTGAGGAGTTGGCTTTTGCTCTGTTGTCGAAGATTTACGACATAAACTCATTGATGGGTATCTGGACTATTGAGAGCAACGAACTTGTTGCCTATGCGGCTCTTATGGCTGCATCGCGTAATGAGCGTACAACAACAGAGGTGGCATTTATTGCAGCGGAGAATGCTGTTCGTGCAAATCCCGATTCGACGCTTATTGCTAATGGTGTGGTTGCTCTATTGTGCTTTGTAGCTCAACGAGACATGTCATCGAAGGTGGGTATTCCTGTGCTGCTCGAACGACTTAAAGAGTGTAAAGCAAAAGATATCATAAAAGATGAACTTGGCTGGAGGTTAGAGTACTAAGAACAAGGAGTGAGTCTCAATTGCGATGACTCACTCCTTGGTTTAATAGACGTTTGTTAGTTGTTGGCGTCGTATTATCTGACATAATCGTTCGAACGATATTATTCCGCTCATGCGCCATATGGGCTCGCCTTGCATGAATATGATTAGCGTAGGTACTGAAACAATATTGTAGCGACGCACAATCTCTTGGCTATTAGCTGCTGTGATGTCTATGCGAAGTATTGTTGTAATATCACTCATGGCAAGTGCTACACGCTCGAGCGTATAGTCCATCGCTCGACATGCTCCGCACCACGTGGCATAGAAATCTACGAGCATAAGCCTGTCTGACGATATTATCGTGTCAAAATCCTCAATTCTCATACTTGTGTCGTTTATTTTATGCCGTTCAAACGTTGTACCATAGTTTTTCATTCAGCGCACTAAGTTTGATAATTATTTGCCACGAAGGCGATATTTTCTTATATTTGTATTAGCTAAAAAAACTTAACACAAATAGATATGAAAAAACTACTACTAATCATCATGTGCCTAATGACACTCACGTCGCTTAGTGCACAGAAATCAAAGACCTTTGAATTAAAGGGTAAGCCATGTGCTGTGTACGAGGGTTATGCTAAGGGTAAGAAGCCTCAGGGTCATGGCGTTCTCAGAATTACCAATTCCGACAAAAATGAAGAGTATACCTATATCATTGAGGGTGACTTTGGTAAGGAAGGCATTATTTCCAATGCAACGATTACGTTTGTAAATCAGGGCCTTGTATTTAAAGGATGTCTTACCTACAAGACCAAGCGTGTATATCCTTCAACACCTATTCTTGATACTTTGTTATCATTACTGACTTGGTCAAATGAGTGGGAGAGTGATCGAGATCTTAAATTATATTTGACAGATGGCGGTTTCTATTCTAACGATCTTCTTGTCGCTTCGCTCAAAGGAGATTCCATGTATATCTCTATTCCAATTGGCTACTCAACAAAGATAAACTCATATGAGGTGCCAGCCTATGT
>JAFODV010000091.1 GCA_017380515.1 Alistipes sp. | reverse complement strand
TTTGTCAGCAACCTCCTTTACCTGTGCGTCTGAAAGGACAGGAGTGACAATGAAAACGGTTTCGTAATTGTTCATACGTTTAAAAAAATTAATTGGTTTTTTGCATAATGCGGTGCAAAGGTAGTAATTATTTTTTAACTTACAACACCTCAGTTAAATATTTTCACTTTCCTCGCAATCTTTCGCCATAAAAAAGGCTACCGCAATATTTTGTGCGGTAGCCTTGTGCTGTGGTTACTCCTCCTCGAAAACATCTTTGCCCAAATGGCATAGTGGGCATGTGTAGTCCTCTGGGAGCTGCTCGAATGGGGTGCCTGGTGCGATGCCGTTATCAGGATCACCTACCTCTGGGTCATATACGTAGTGACAAACTGAGCAAACATACTTTTTCATAGTTCAATATTTTTAGGTTATACATTATTATATATATGTTATCTTTTGGATAACGCATGGCTCTATGCAAAAATTGCCCAACATTGTTAATGTCGAGCAATTTTTTTGTTTGGATGTCTGCTGTTACTTCTGCTCAGCTGTAGCCTCAGTAGTAGCCTTAGCCTCGCCCTCAGTCTTTACCTCAGCCGTTGCCTCAGTCTTTACCTCAGCCTCACCCTCAGCAGGAACTGTTACAGTTGCCTCAGCAGCGCCCTCTGCAGGGATGTCGAGCTTGATAGCCTCAGTCTGCTCCTGTGATGCCTTTGTAGGATCGAAGCTCTTAGAGCCCTCCTTG
Organism: Alistipes sp.; assembly: GCA_017380515.1. Classification (GTDB taxonomy): domain Bacteria; phylum Bacteroidota; class Bacteroidia; order Bacteroidales; family Rikenellaceae; genus Alistipes. Next base: position 5,421 of record JAFODV010000091.1, on the reverse strand, counting down.
CTTGGCATAGCAGTGATTGAGAGAAGAGTGAACAAAACAATAGCGGCAACCATAGCCCATGTGAACTTCTCAAGGAAGTCAGAGGTCTGGCGAACACCCATAGTCTGGTTTGCAGCGCCGAAGTTAGCAGCCATGCCACTCTTAGGAGCCTGAACCAACACAGCAAGTATCAACAAGACACTTGCGATAGCAATCATGATAATGCAAAAAGTATACATAGTTTATGAATTTAATTATTCTATGTTATTTATTCTCTAATTTTTCTTCAATCTTCGCAATTAGTCCCGCAAAGTAAATACTTTTTTCTGAATTTAGCAAACTTAATTTGCGATAAGTGTCAATTGCTTGGCTATATAACCCCTGATTTAGGTAAATTTCTGCCAATTCCTCGCTCACAATGTCATCTTCGTCGTCGAATTTTGCTTCGCTAAGCTCTTCGGCCTCTCCCTCTTCGGCGGTTATTCGGTAGTTGTCGAGTGTTAGGAATTTGTCTATGAGCTCGTCATGACTTAGTGTTGTGAGTTTAGTGAAGTCTATGTCGTGGCGGGCAATAGCTCCCATAGGGTGGAGCGTGGCAATAAGGCGTGTTGCAACATCGCTATTAGCACCCTTTGCTCGATATAGACGTAGGCGTGCTGCGCTCCACCATGGATAGCGTGCAACAACCTGCTCGATGTCGTTGGTCTTGACTTCGATGTTCTTATATATTATGTCGTTGAATGATGCCATATCTTACCAATTGCCTGCTGCAGCCATATAAATGTCATTAACCAAATCGTCGACAATATCCTCGATAAGCTGATCCTGAACGTCGACAAGTAGCTGCGATGAGTCGTAGTCGGCATATGCCGAAAAACTCTTGTTGTTGAACGATAGAGTTTGATCTACAGCATTCTGGAAGCTCACTTTAACCGTGATTGTGAGTCGGTTCTGAAGGGCATAGTCGCCACTCGACACCGAAGCCGTTGTCGATGTATAGTTTGTTATCTCGCCTTCAAAGGCAAAGTCACCACCATACTCTACCTGCTCAAGGCGTGTTTGGCGTGAGAACTTATCACGCAAACCCTCGGTGAGCACGTTACTGAGGGTTGGTGCTACCATCGGTGCATTGTTCGGAAAGTAGGCCACAGAGAATGTCTTGGCCTCTGGAGGAATTGAACCTCCTGATAGGTTGTATGTCACCTTATAGCCACAACCAAGGCTTAGGAGTGCTATGGCTGCGATAACCCAAAATCGTAGATATTTAATCTGTCGTCTCATCGTTACTTTATATTTTCATCAATACCTAACGCCTTCATGCGACGATATAGTGTGCGCTCCGAGATGAATAGCTCGCGTGCTGCATCCTTGCGTCTAAAGCCATTGTTGCGCAGAGCCTTAAGTATCTGGTCGCGCTGCACCCCCTCCTTTGTAAGCTCTTGTGCTGGCTCCTCAACAACCTCGACAACCTCGCTGTGCTCATAGTGGTGGGGTAGTGAGTGCTGAGGCTCTGGAAGCAACCCTACAACATCGTTATGCATGGCGTTGCGCTCGTGATGGCGGCTCTCAACATTGCCACTAAGCGCTTCGGTCATCATGCGCTTGAGGTCGTTGATGTCGTTGCGCATGTCGAACAGAATCTTGTAGAGTAGCTCACGCTCGCTAAGGTCGTTGTATTGTGTGCCATGGCCACCATTCACGTGGTTTACTGCATAGCCCTCATCAGGAAGGTAGCGATGTAGAATCTCTGGGGTGATGTCGCGGCGTTGCTCGATAGCTGATATCTGCTCTGCTACATTCTTTAGTTGACGTATGTTACCACGCCAGTGGTAGTTTTCGAGCATCACACGTGCTCTCTCATCAAGGGTGATTGCCGGCATACGATATTGCACCGCTACGTCGCTGGCAAACTTGCGGAAGAGGAGGTATATGTCGCCCTTGCGCTCACGGAGTGCTGGGACGCTGATAGGCACGGTGTTGAGTCGATAGTATAGATCCTCGCGGAAGCTGCCCTCGGCGATAGCCTGAAGCAGGTTGTTGTTGGTGGCCGCCACAACACGTACATCTGTCTTCTGCACCTTCGCTGAGCCTACACGCATAAACTCACCAGTTTGCAACACTCTGAGTAGGCGCACTTGCGTGGATAGCGGTAGCTCGCCCACTTCGTCCAAAAATATTGTGCCACCATCAGCCTCCTCGAAGTATCCCTTGCGGCTCTCAATAGCACCCGTGAATGAGCCCTTCTCGTGGCCAAAAAGCTCTGAGTCGATGGTGCCCTCTGGAATAGCGCCGCAGTTAACGGCAATATATCGTTTATGCTTGCGTGCTGAGTAGGCATGGATAACCTGTGGGAAGAACTCCTTACCCACACCACTCTCGCCCGTAACCAATACCGAAAGGTCGGTAGGGGCTACACGCATAGCAACCTCCAAGGCGTTGTTGAGCGCTTCGGAGTTGCCAATGATGCCAAATCGTTGTTTGGCAGTGAGCAGTTCGTTAGATGTCATATCCCAATGTTACTTAATGCTTTTTGCTACTATCGGCGTTGCCTGTGTTTGCGTTGGTGTTACTACTGGCAATGGTGTTGTCTGTAGTATTGGTGTAATGCCAACAACAGACTTAACATCTTTAGTCGATGTCGCCGCATTGCTTTCGTTAGTCTCGACTGGTTGAGACGTTGATGGTGCGAGCGAGTCTATGGGCTCTACTATTGGAGTCTCCACTGCTGGTAGAGGGGAGGTTGTAGTCTTGTCAGTCTTGACCCACTCCCACGTAAACCATATTCCTGTGCCAAGTACTGCCAAGATTATAAATATGAGCAAAAGTTTACCGCCACCGCCTTTGCGTGACTTGCGGTTGCTGCCATAGTTCTCCTCCTCTTGGTTGCGACCTTTGCGGTTCTCATATTTTAGACCACGCAGATATCTGTCTGGCTTGCCTAATGCCACATCGTCGTCGTTTGTATTTTGGCGCGAGCTATGCGGAGCTATGGCCTGCGATGTTCGCAACTTGCGGTGTGTGCTGTGGCCGGTGATATTTTCGCTCTGCTGCTGGCGTATGCGCTGAATACGTTGCAGCTTCAGCCTCTCCTCCTCAAAGCGCTCAATAGGAGGCTTTATTCTGCCGCCATACACTTTGGGCTCACGCTTTTGCTTAAAGCGTATTGTGCCATTGTCGCCAGGTAAAAACTCGCCAAAGTCGGCTATCGTAAACTTCTGGCCACTCGATACACTATGTTTTATCTCAAAGCGAAGTCGGTCAATCATGCCATTTGCCGCAAGCTCGTTAAGTCCGTATGCCACTAATAGCGAGCGGAGCACTCCATCGTCTGTGCGCATAAGCTCCGAGAATATGATCTCTTTGTTAGGCTGCTTTACGATGAATGCACCGAGCTGTGGCACAATAAGACGCTTGTTGTGCTTAAGGTATCCGATGATTATGTTTGTGACCAACTCCATGCGTTACATATATATAACGTGCAAAGATACACAAAAAATGTGAAACGCGAAAATTGTGATGTGAAAAGTGGAAAAAGTTGAGTCTGATTAATTGTGTGTGCGAAGAGCTGAGGACTTAGTATAATATGAAATTAGCCTGAATGATGATTCATTCAGGCTAATTATTGAAAGACCGCTTATGCGCCCTTGTCACACGAAATTACTCCTTCTGCTCGTTTAGAATACGCATTGCAGCATCAAAAATCGTTGTGTCGTCCAATGTTACTACACCGCCATCAGGACCCTGCTCAATGTGGATGCCAGAGCAAGCCTTAGCCTCAAGGTGCTTACCACCGAAGTAGTTACGTACTGTCTCAACGTCGATTCCCAACTCGTCTGCAATGCGCTGCGAGCTACCTGAAGGCAACTTATCTTTGATGCGGCGCAACTCGTTAAATGTGATAATCATAATTGTAGTTATTAGGATTAATAATATTAGTTTTCTTTTGCTATGCTAAATTAATACATTTTTTTGAATTCACCAAACTATTTTCAACTTTTTAATAAAATTTCTTAAATATATCGCTAAATAAGAATATGGTCATGAGTCGTTGGTATGTGGCGCATTTTTGTTGCGCCTGATCCGTGGGTTTGCTATTGCCCTGAGCAATGGAGAGTTAATTTGTGCGAGGGGCTGATTGTGCGTAGGAAAATTAATGTGTGGAACACTAATTGTCATTCTGAACGAATGTGAAGAATCTCTCAGTGAGCGCTAATGTTATGTGATTGTGCTAACTGCGAGATCTTCCGCTTGCGCTCAAGATGACATCGGTAGGAAGATTCGGGAGATTCGTGAGATTAAGGAGGGGAACACTAATACCCTAAATTCTTTAAATTCTCTAATTTCCTTAATCTTGCTTGACATGAAAAAGCTCCGGATGGGTTGGCTGGGTAATTTAGTGTTAGAGTGGTGCAGTAGTGGCACTGACATGAAAAAGCTCCGGATGGGCTGTACTGGCGTACTGCTCATTCGGAGCTTTGATTGAAGCGTCGCTAATGCGCCGCTATAACGCTAAATTTAGCGAATCTGGCGAATGATCTCACCACCGTGCTTGATAGCCTCCTCGTTCTGTGGAAGCATCTTCCAAGCGCGCTCAGGCAAAGTCTTCTTAAGACCAGCCATTACGTTCTCCATCTTAACCACTGGGCGAACCTTAAGGTAAGCACCCAAGATCATAGTGTTGAACAACTTAGCCTGACCCAAGCGTGCGCACTCTGCAGTAGCGTCAATCTGATAGATGCTAATGTCAGTACGTGTTGGGTGGTTAGTGATACCGTTAGTGTCGTAGATGAGTACGCCGCCTGGCTTCACCTGTGCCTCGAACTTGTCCATAGACTGCTGGTTGAGAACAACTACGCAATCGAACTCGTGAGCAATAGGTGATGAGATAGCCTTATCCGAGAGGATAACAGTTACGTTAGCTGTACCACCACGCATCTCAGGACCGTAAGAAGGCATCCATGTTACCTCCATGTCCTGCATAATACCAGAGTAAGCCAAAATCTTACCCATGGTGAGGACACCCTGTCCTCCGAAACCTGCAATGATTATTGTCTCTTTCATAAATGCTTACTCTTTAGTTGTGTCCTTCAAATCTCCAGGCTCGTAGAATGGCAACATGTTAGCCTCGAGCCACTCGTTTGATGCAACAGGTGATAGCTTCCAACCTGAGTTACATGTAGCAACGATCTCTACAAGGCTGAAGCCCTTGCCTGCCATTGCATTCTCGAATGCGTGACGGATAGCCTTCTTTGCCTTACGTACGTTAGCTGGAGTGTGAACAGTCTGACGAGTAACGTAGCATACGCCATCGAGGTGAGCCAACATCTGAGCAATCTTATAAGGATAGCCGTTGAGCTTTGGATCACGACCGTAAGGAGTAGTAGCGGTCTTCATACCCAAAAGGGTAGTAGGAGCCATCTGACCACCGGTCATACCATAGAT
>JAFODV010000090.1 GCA_017380515.1 Alistipes sp. | reverse complement strand
GAATACTTTACGAGTTGCAGGATCAGTACCGATACCGAGGTCGTAACCAGCAGCATCCTTAAGAGTGTGACCCTCAGCCCAACCATTGCTACGAGCCAAGAAATATGCTACACCAACAACAACCGCAACAACAACCAATGAAAGAACTGTCTTCTTAAGACCACCTGCATTGAGGAAGAGGTTGAAGAATGCGCTGATAACAATGAATGCTACAGCAAATACCATCAAGAAGTAGAACCACATAAGGTTCCAGTGGATAGCCTTACCAAGAGCAACCATATTATCGCCATTGAGCTGAGCAGCCTCATTAGCCTTTATAGAAGCAGCGATGTTCTCCTCCATGATAGAGACATTCTCGCGGTGCTGGTTCAAAGTGTCGTTCAAAGCCTTGAAGTTAGCCTGAACACCCTCAGCCTCAGCAAGCTTACGCTTCTCAACTGAGTTAAGAGACTTCTTAGCCTTAAGAGCCTCAACAGTAGACTGAGCCTCCAAAGCAGCCTCACGTGCATCAGAAACCTTCTGCTCGTAAGATGGGATAAGCTCATTAACAGTCAAAGCAAGTTTCTCCTGCTCTGCCTCGATAGCGTCCAAAGTAAGGACACCCTCATCAAGCTGATTGGCAAAGATGATACCAAGAGCTCGAATACCATCCTCTGCCGATGTAACTGGCACAGGCTGGTCATCCTCAGTATTCACAGCATTGCCATCAGCATCAAACTGCTGCACGAGTGGTGTGCTGTTGGCAATCTTTGCTGAGTCTGGAGCATTCCAACCAGCAGCGATAGCCCACGCTACCATAGCAACAGATACCAAGGCAAATGCCAAGAATACGTATCTATGTATATTTCTCATAACTGATTTCTCCTTAATATATTAGGTCTAAATTAACGCTTGTTGTATGCTGAAAGCATATCAATCAAAGTGATTGAAGTATCCTCCATATTTACAACCTGACCCTCAATCTTAGCGAGAATATAGTTGAAGAACACCTGAAGAATAACTGCAGAGATAAGACCCATCAAAGTAGTCAAAAGCGCAACCTTGATACCACCTGCAACGACTGCTGGAGAGATAGTAGCCTGAGCCTGGATATCATCGAATGCCTGGATCATACCAACAACGGTACCCATGAAACCGAGTGATGGAGACAAAGCGATGAACAATGAGATCCATGAAAGACCTGACTCCATCTGACCCTGCTGAACTGAACCGTAAGATACAACAGCCTTCTCAACAGCCTCAAGACCCTGGTCGTAACGCATAAGACCCTGGTAGTAGATTGAAGCGATAGGACCGCGAGTGTTACGGCAAAGCTCCTTAGCAGCCTCGATACCCTTAGTGTTAAGAGCCTCCTCAACCTTAGCAACAAACTTCTTAGTGTTGATCTGAGCGAATGTCATGTAGAGAATACGCTCGATAGAGATAGCCAAACCAAGAATCAAGCAGACAAGCACTGGAAGCATCCAGCCCCAACCACCCTCGAGGAACTTCTTCATAAGAGCGAAGTGCATAGGCTCACCTGCAGGCTCCTCAGTTACAGTCTCAACCTCAGCTACCTCAGCAACAGCCTCAGTCTTTGCAGCGTCGTTAGCAGGTGCCTGCTCTGGCTCCTGTGCGTAAGCAGCGCCGAATGAGAGGACAGCAGCTGCCATAACCAAAAATAATTTTTTCATAATGATTTGTTTAGTTAAAATTTGTAATTTTTTAGTAGTTGTTTTCTCTATATTTTTTTGTTTTGGTAAAACTTTTGTTGTTACTACCTTTCTTTATTGCACACCCATGGCTACCCCCATTGGGAGTAGCTTGTACGGTGTCAATATCATATTAATCAACTCATTACGCCAAAATGGTGCAATATTGTTAGCTTGTTTAGTCCCCGCCAAAGGGAATTTACAGAGCGAAATTTACAATTAATTTTCGAAAAAAACAATGCTTTACAAAGTAAATTCGCCTCGCAACGGTTTACGCATTAGGCCAAGTGTTTCCGATAATGGCAAATTTTTGCCTAAAACATACATCAACTTCGTCACTGCTGCCTCCACTGTCATGTCGTGGCCAGACACTACGCCTGCCTCCTGAAGGGCCAAGCCAGTCTCGTAGAGATGCATCTGCACTGCACCATCTTTGCACTGCGAAACATTCACCACCACAACACCGCTTGAAACTGCCTCCTCGACAAGCTCAACAAACCACTCCGATGTTGGAGCATTACCAGCACCATAGGTCTCTAGCACTACACCACGAGCGCCACTCTCAAGTAGCAACGAACGAAGTGTGGCAGGACGAATGCTTGGGAATAGCTTCACCACTACGATGTCGTTCGACATCGACTCGCTGATGTGGAACTCACCTGGTGAGTATGGTGCAATGTGTGATGTGTTATATTGAATATTCACGCCTACATCGGCCAATGGCTGATAATTGAACGATGCAAAGGCATTGAGAGCCTCGGCGCTAAGTTTTGTTGTGCGATTGCCACGGAACAGCCTATTCTGGAAGTATAATGCTACTTCTGGAACCATTGGTCTGCCATCTTCGGTGCGAGCGCCAGCAATCTCGATGGCGGTGATAAGATTCTCGCGGCCGTCGGTGCGCAATATGCCAATAGGAATCTGGCTGCCAGTAAATATTACTGGTTTAGCAAGATTCTCAAGCATGAAGCTTAGGGCTGATGCGGAGTATGACATGGTGTCGGTGCCATGAAGAACAACAAAACCATCGTAGAGGTTGTAGTTGTCGCGAATGATGCGAGCAATGTCTACCCAATTCTCAATCGACACGTTAGATGAGTCGATAGCGGGTACAATGTTGTGTATGCTGATCTCTACGTTTAGACGTTTGAGCGAGGGGAACTCTTCGTAAATTCCGCTGAAATCGAATGGGACGAGAGCTCCTGTTGCCTCGTCAGTCTTCATACCGATAGTACCACCGGTATATATTATAAGTATTGTTGGTCGCTTCATATCTGAAGGATATTGGGCCTTAATGCCCATATATACCTACAAAGATATGAATAATTTACATACGTTGGTGCGATTTATGTAAAAAAAGAGATATTTCACCCAAACATTTATGCATACGCATCGTTATCTTATGCCAAAAATATGTTTTGCATTTGCTGTTGTGATGCTATCCACTTGCTCAAATGTAACACCTTTGATCTCGGAGATTTTGCGACATACATGCTCCACGTAGGCAGGTTCGTTGCGTTTGCCACGATGTGGCACAGGAGTAAGATATGGCGAATCTGTCTCGAGTAGAAGCAACTCTAAGGGTAGCTCTGCCACAACCTTGTCGAGTCCTGAGTTCTTGAATGTTACAACGCCACCAATGCCAAATCTAAACTCTCCCATTCGCTCCAGTTTACGGGCAGTATCTGCACTATCAGCAAAGGCATGGAATACGCCACGAAGGCCACGACCACGATATGTTGAAATGGCATCGAGCATCTCGCAATATGCTGAGCGTGTGTGTATTACCACAGGCATATCGTGTTGTAGGGCAAGCTCTATCTGGGCATGCAACACCTCGCGTTGTTCGCGATAGAACTCTTGACTCCAGTATAGGTCGAGACCTATCTCTCCCACACCACATAGCTTTGTTGGGGCATCATGAAGAAGCTTTTCAACCACATCCAATTCGATTTGCCATTGGGGGTTGTCGTTTACGGATGTAGGGTGTAGGCCCGCCATTGCTAAGCAGCGATTAGGTTGCTCCTGAGCCAGCGTAAACATGCGCTCACGGCTTGTTGAGTCGATGTCGGGGAGTATCATAAGTTCTACGCCAGCGCTCCATGCTCGCTCTAAAGCTTCGTTGCGGTCAGCATCAAACTCCTCGGCATAAATATGTGAATGGGTGTCAATCATATCTTAAATAATAGTTATATTGCTTCATAGCGCTTGCCCGGAAGTGCTCGCACCAAGCCCTTAAACTCCAAGTCCATAATGACCATTGACAACTCGCCCATAGTGAGTTGGGTACTCTCAAGTAGCTCCGACCAGTCGAGGATCCCTTGCCCACGAAAGGCATCTATAACTCTCTGCTCGTGGTCGCTAAGTTCCGCTTTATGAGTGTTGTCCTCTGCCGTCTCCTCGCTGATGCTCTTTCGTCGTAGTCCTACATCCTCTATGATGTCGTCAGCGGTGAGCACCAGACGAGCCTTTCCTGAGCGTATGAGGTTGTTTGTGCCAAACGAGTTGGCGTCAGTTAGGCGACCAGGTATGGCCATCACTGTGCGGCCATAGCTGTCGGCAATGTCGGCCGTAGATAGTGAGCCTCCTGTTGCGGGCGACTCGACGATAATTGTTCCGAGGCTCATGCCCGCAATTATGCGGTTGCGCGAGATGAAGTGTGCGCCATTGTTGCGGCTCTGTGAGCTTAGCTCCGAGACTATGGCTCCTCCTGCCTTGATGATTTCACGTGCGAGGGCCTCATGAGGTGTGGGTACTATGTTTGGAAGGGTGCTCGGTGTGACAGCCACCGTACACACATTATTGGCGAGGGCGGCACGGTGGCATGCGCTATCGGTGCCATAGGCCAAGCCGCTTACTATGCATAGGTCATCAACCTCTTTTGCCAGCGACTCTACCAATAGATTAGAGATATGTATGCCTGAGGGTGACACCTCACGTGTGCCTACCATGGCGACACATTGCTTATGTAGCGCTTCAACCTCGCCCTGCACAAAGAGTATGTGTGGGCGGTCTGCTGTTTCGCGTAGTGGCACGGGGTAGTCATCGTCGGTTGCCGAGATTATGCATATATTGTTCTTGCGGCAATACTCTATCTCGCGCTCAGCCTCACGATATCCCTCTTTTGCGATTATGCGCTCGGCGAGTTCGCCACGCAGTCCTGCCCCTTCGCTAAGCTCTTCACGTGAAGCATGGTACAGTCTCTCAGCCGAGCTAAAATAGTCGATGAGGTGTGCAGCACCACGGCTGCCAATGCCTTTGGTAAAGTATAGAGCGAGATCCTCGATGGTCATACCTCGATGATTTTAGTTTGAGAAGTGCATGTCGTGTTCCATGCGGCGGAGCTTACGTACTTGCAGCGTGAGAAGCGTTCCAGCAACAAGTATCGAGCATGAATCGGCTATCGGCATCGACATCCATGCGCCCATAGCACCAAAATGCTTTGGTAGGATGATAAGCATAGGTAGTAGGAACAATAGCTGACGAGTTGCCGAGAGGAACATAGCAAGTGGAGCACGACCAATATATTGGAAGAAGCTACCAGCAACAATCTGGAAGCCCACAAATGGGAATACCATCATTGCGATGCCAAGACCCTGGGCAACAATATCAACCATTGCCTTGCCAAGGTTTGGATCTGATGCATCAACAAATACCGATGCAACGCCACGAGGGAAGAAGAAGCCTATGATGAAGGCTATGGTGGTGACTGCTGTGGCGCAAAATATGGTGTATTTAAGAGTTTTAAGCACTCGTCCATACTGTTTTGCTCCATAGTTGTATCCTACAATAGGCTGCATACCCTGGTTGAAGCCCTGGCCTACCATGATAAAGAGTAGAATCACTCGGTTCATGATTCCGTATGCACCCACATAGGCATCACCTGTCTCGCTGCCAAGCGTTGCTACCGAGATAACATCGTCGACTCCGTGGCCTCCATATTGCAGTAGCGCAGTATTCATGAAGCGTGTCACGAACGATGCGCATACGTTAAGGATAAATGGGGCCATGCCTATTGATATGATAGCGCCTACAATATGTTTGTCAAAATGGAAGCTACGACGCTTAAATCGAAGTAGGCTATTGGGCGATGTGTAGTGCTTGAACTGTATGAGTAGGCATGTGCTTTGTGCGATGACTGTTGCCCATGCCGAGCCCTCAATGCCCCACTTGAAGACGAAGATAAATAGTGGGTTAAGGATTGTACACAGAGCTATAGACAGGAGCATGATGTACATCGCCTTGCGGGGGTATCCCGAGGCGCGCAATTGCTCATTGAGGCTCAAATATAGGTGTGTGATGATGTTTCCAAACATGATAATGCGCATGAATCTGCGAGCATAATCGAGTGTTTCAGGGCTTGCATCACCTCCCGAGAAGAATACCAAGATAGGATCGAGGAAGAACAAAAAGACGAGCATTATCGAGATACCGAGCGTGACGTTTAGGAGCACTGCATTGCCTAATATGTGCTCTGCGGCACGTTTGTTTCCCTCGCCCAGACGTATAGATATGCGAGCAGCAGCTCCAATTCCCACCATAGCACCAAAGGCTGCTGCGATATTCATGATTGGGAGGGTTACAGCCATGCCGGCAATAGCCGCTGGCCCCACTCCATGACCAATAAATATGCTGTCGATGATGTGGTAAAGCGACGACGATGCCATGGCGATGATTGCAGGTATGGCATATCGGGCAAGGAGCTTGCCTATCGGGTCACTACCCAGCGATACTGTATTGTTTTGTTGTGCTGATGCCACGTATATTTTACTTTTTAGTTGTTTTACTCAAAATATGCTACCGCCACAACAGCATCGTCGTGGTGTGTCGAGAGCTCCACGACTGCCTCTTTTTGGCTTCGTAGTTGAGCACGTATCAACTTCTTTTCTGAGTCGTAGCTACATATGCGTATGTCGCCGATTAGGTCAATACCCTGTTCTCCATATAGTTTGTAGAGTGCCTCCTTAGTTGTCCAAACATATGCTGCCCAGTGCTCGTCGCCACATAGTTGTTGCTCCTCGTGGCTCATGATGCGTGAGGTTATGCGCTCGAAGTTGCGGTCAAACGACTCTATGTCAATGCCCACTTGTGTGTCGGATATGGCAACAGCAACACGTCCTGCGCCATGAGCAACGCTTATGTGTGTGTGGTCAACATCTACGAAGGGTGCTCCCACCTCGTTGTACTCTATTGATATGTTGCGTCCCAACTCACGGCGTACCACACGGCGCCATGCCAAGTGCTCGGCACGTCGTCGCTCGTTCTGAAATCGCGATGCTGAGGCTATGTCTGCTGCGGTGATCTCTGCATCGCAACAGGCGTAGACCCATGGTATCTCCTCTATGATGATTCTACGCATTTACCTCAACCTTAACTTTGTCGACACGACGGCCGTCCATCGTTGCAATGAAGAACTTCACGCCATGCGACTCAAGCTCGTCGCCGCGGCGTGGTAGGTCACGCTTAAGCTCCATCATGAGGCCTGCAAGTGTCTCAGCATGACCTTCAACATCTGCAAAGCTATCTTCGTCGTAGCCTATGGCACGAATAAACTCGCCGATATGTATCTTAGCATCAAAGATATAGGTGTTCTCACCAATCTTCTCATATAGGCGATCCTCATCCTCGTCGCTCTCGTCAGTAATTTCACCTACCACCTCCTCAAGGATATCTTCCAATGACACAAGACCTTGTGTAGCACCATACTCGTCGACGACAATGGCAATATGTATCTTCTTCTTTTGAAACTTCTTCAACAGATCGTCAATCATCATGTGCTCAGGCACGAAGTATGGCTTGCGCAGTAGTGCCTGCCACTCGAAGTCGTCGCCCTTGGAGATGTGTGGCAATAGATCTTTGACATAGAGAACACCTCGCACATCGTCGAGGTCCTCGCCATATACTGGAATGCGCGAATATCCGGTCTCGACAATTGTTTTGCGCACCTCGCCAAACTTTGCATCGTACTCCAAGCCCGTGATGTCTACGCGTGAGTGCATAATCTCAACTACCTCAGTTTGGCCAAACGATATGATACCTGATAGCATCTTCTGCTCCTCCTCCGAGCCAGTGTCAGTGAGGTCGACAGCATCTGCCAGCTCCTCGATAGATATCTCGGCACCCTTTGATGCAAATCTGCTCACACGACTGCTTGTGCGGATAAGTATGAAGGCAAGAGGGTAGAGCATCCAGCGCAAAATCTTGAGCGGGCCAGAGAAGAATAGCGACATCTTCACTGGGTTACCCTGCGTAAGCACCTTTGGCATGATCTCACCAAAGAGCAGAAGCAGGAAGGTGATAACAATGGTCTTAAATATAAAGTCTCCTACACCCGCAAACACGAAGATGTTGTCGACAATCTGCGTACTGATGATAACCAGACAGATGTTGACCATGTTGTTTGCTACGAGTATTGTTGCCAGCAGTCGGTCGGGACTCATCATCAGCTCCACGACACGGCGTGCTGAGGCATCTGTTTTTGCCTCAAGCTCCTCCATGTCGCGTTGTGTGAGCGAGAAGAAGGCTACCTCAGAGCCCGATGCCATACCAGATAGCATAAGTAGTAAAATAGCAATAAGGCTGAGCACAATGACTGTGCCCAGCTCTATACTATCTTTTAGCTGAATTATATCCATCCTCTATTAGAAATCCAATGTAGGGTTGCCATTAATATTGGTGTTGCCAACACTCTCCTCCTGTCGCTGTATTGGACGGAATGTTGTTCTATTCTGCTTGTCGCTCTCAGCTACAAACTGAGTCTTTGTACGGCCATATGCAGGATCCTTCTTCTGAAGGTGCACAAGCTTATATCTATCCTGTGGAGGGTAGATTGTTGGGCCGTCGCTCGGACGACGAAACTCTGGACCTTTCGATGTAGGGCCGTTAGGCTCTTCAAAAGGCTTGTTGTCGACAAATGGGTTTTGCGCAGGCTCGGGGTCGCTACCTGAGTTGTATGTGGGATCAATATTAAGCTCCTGACCATCCTCGAAGCGTGTGGCAACAACAACCAACTCAAGCTCGTCATCGGCCAACGACTTCTTCTCGCTTGCGCCCCAGATGATGTTGGCAGAGTGGATGTTGCCGTCCTCATCGGTGTAGCTTGCATGCTTCTGGATATACTCCATGGCATCTGTTACGTCGTCATGCGTAAGCTTGTTGATGTCCGACACAGCAAAGCTTAGCAAGATCTCCTTAGCACCCGAGATGTGGTTGTCGTCGAGTAGCGACGACGATAGTGCGCCCTCAGCAACCTGAAGTGCACGATTCTCGCCCGATGCATTGACAACAGACATATGAGCACGACCACTGCCACGCATAACGGTCTCAACATCGGCGAAATCGACACGTACCAATGCAAACTCAACGGTGATAAGCTCAGCAATACCCTTTGTTGCCATGCCGAGCACATCGTCGGCCTTGCCAAAGGCATCGCCAAGAGGAAGCTTACCATAGAGCTTGCGTAGACGCTCGTTGTCGATGATGAGCAACGAGTCAACCCACTGATGAAGCTCTTCAACACCCTTTACCGCACGCTGATAGCGGCTTGGTCCCTCCATGCGGAATGGCATTGTGACAACGGCCACTGTGAGGATGCCAAGCTCATGGGCGATGCGAGCAATCACAGGCGATGCACCAGTACCAGTACCACCACCCATACCTGCTGCGATAAAGAGCATCTTAACGCCCGATGTTTCGAGCAATGTGCGTAGCGGCTCCTCGCTCTCGATGGCAAGCTCACGGCCACGGTCGGCATTATTACCAGCACCAAGACCTGGACCCATCTGTATCTTGTTCTCTACCTTACAGTTAGCCAAGGCTGCCTGATCGGTGTTACACACCACAAAGTTTACGCCAGTGATACCCATGGTCTGCATGTGGTTTACGGCATTACCACCTGCACCACCTACGCCAATAACCATGATAATCGAATTAGCATCGAGATGAAGATTCGACTGTGGATTGCTCACAATGAGCTGATCATCGAAGGCATTAGCTGTGCTTTGGGGGCGTTGTGTATTATTGTTATTCATATGTTTCTATGTAATTTAAACGACGTTCTCAATATTGGTCAGTTTGTGCCTAAAAATCGCCCTCACCTGGGTCGCCAACAAATGTGTTGCCTGCCTTGGTGAAGAACTTTCGAAGCTTTTCGCCCAATGTGACTTTCTCGGTCGTCAACACATCAGGATCGTCATCATAAGGTGACTTTGGCTGCTGCTTTGGTTGCTGCTTTGGTTGCTGCACTGGTTGCTGCACTGGCTGCTGCTGTGTCGGTTGTTGAATAGGCTGTCCAGGTTGCACTGGCTGCTGCTGTCTTGTGTCATACTGCGAAAGGCCAATACGGGGCTGATTCTGCTGAGCAGGTGTTTGTGGTGCTGGCTGCTTTGGAGCAACACCGATAGTACATGAGCCACGCTTTGCTCCATATATTAGGAGCGATGCCACGGTAGCATCAGCAGGTGATGTGATGTGCTCAAGCATAGACTCCTCAGTAAATCCATACTCAGGATGTACGGTGCGAGCATCCGAGATCTCAAGCTCACGGGCAAACAACTTCTCAATGTCGGACATCTGTGAGCCACCACCAGTGAGCAGCAATGTAGGCATAAACTTCGAGCCACAACCAGCCTCCTTAATCTCGCGACGTATCCACTCGGCAATCTCCTTGAGGCGTGCCTCGATGACAATCGCCAAGTTCTTGCGTAGGATATTCTTTGTCTGTGCGCGCTTAGGAGCCTGGAACACGATTATGTCGTCCTTGGCATCTGCTGCTATAGCCGAGCCATACTGAATCTTAAGGTCCTCGATATAGCTTGTAGGTATAGCCAATGTCTGAATATCGGCGTTAATGCTCTTTGCTCCAATTGGAATAGAGGCAACATAGCGCACCTTACCGCCATAGAGCACCGAAACATCGGTGACACCGCCACCAAAGTCTACGATAACTGCTCCATCCTGCATATCATCGGTTGTAGCCACGCTGTTATGCATAATCATGGCGTTAGGAATTATCTCCTTGACCTTAATATTGTTTTGCTGTAGGCAGTGGCGAAGGCGGTCGCCCATAGCCTTGTCGCAGAGTATGAAGTTGTATGTAGCAGATAGAACGCGGCCAAAGGCGCCAACAGGCACTGCCACCTCTTTGTCATCAATCTTATAGCGCAAAGGCTCCATAGCAATGATTGTCTCCTGGCTATCGGGAAGCTTAACGCTCTTCATTCTACGATCAAGTTCATCGACATCGCGCTGAGTGATCTGGTTGCTACCATTCTTCAAATCGTCCTGAACATATACCAGGTCAGTAACCTGTACGCAGCGCACAAAGTCGCCTGAGAGACCTGCATAGGCCTCCGAGATCTTTATGCCGAGGTTTTGCTCAATGCGATTCTTTGCTGTTACAATCGCTTGGCTAACCAATCCACTATTCTCAATACGTCCAGAGTTTACACCCTCAACAGGCTCTGAGACGATGCCTCGTATCGTAACTAAGCCGTCATTCTCAACATTGCCGACAGCTATAACTACGTTAGACGAACCGATGTCTATTGCTACAATCTGCTTACCTTCCATGATATATCGTTTTTTATTTTTTTCTACTTTATACAGTGGGCTTACACACCACCTGATTATCGTAGCGCACGCTGATATGGTGATACTTGTCCCAGCCTACGTTGCGTAGCACCTTCTCGTAGAATAGGCTTACGTTATGCAGCTTCTTCTTAAGGTCATGTGTGTTGCCCAAGTCGATGAAGAAACTACCTGAGCGTGGCACAAGGCCTACACATATAGCTTCATTATCGCCTGTAGAGAGAACAATTTGAGTTATCTCAGCACTCCAAAAGCTATCGTCTAAGATAGACTTTACAAACTCTGCAAAACGCATATAATCAGCCTTTATCTCATTGAGAGTCTCAACCTTATCTCTGAGTTGTTCTTGACGTTTATCGAGCTCTTCGATTTTGTGTGCCAACTTTTTATCTTCGACCTCAAACTTATGCTGGTAGGCCTTCTTCAACATTTCCAGGTCACTCTCTCGTCGTTTTATCTCATCCTCAGAGAGCCAAAAAGGCTTTTTAATAACACTATCCTGAACATCCTTATTGCGATTCTCGAGTTTTTTGCGCTCACGAAAAAATGGGTATTTATCGTGCTCAAGCATCTCTATGCGACGTCCGAGACTTGCTATTGAATCCTCGATATGTTGCTTTAGGTTGCCCGTAAAAGCTTTGTCTATGAGTGGTTTATAGTTGCCGGTGATGATGGGAACATATACCGCATAGCCATCTTTGGCCTTAAACAAGTAGCCATCGTTGGATATATAGTGGTCGTAGCCACCATTTACCCTCAATCGTGCAATGGGCTCACGCTGTGTTAGTGTCACATCGACACGTCCGTCGTAGGTGATGTAGGCATTAACATCGGCAATAGCACTATGAGTGAGTGCCACCTGCTCAAGCGCTGCCAAGTCTACCTCAGCAATGCTCTTACCAAGTGGGTTGACGTCGTGTCGTGTAAACCACTCATACATCGACTCAACATCAACGAGAGCATGGCTGTCGGCACCATCAATGTGAATATCAAAAGTTGTGACCTCCTGAGTGTTACGATGGTCATCAGCTCCGATATGCGCATATACCACTGCTACGACAATGGTCGCAAACAGTAGGATGTAACCTACAACTATGCCAATCTTTTTCAGCATCGTGCTATGCCTTTACACTCTTTTTACGTAATACCTCTGCAATACCCTCACATGTGACATCAATGTTTCCTGCGCCAAATGTCACAACGATGTCGGTATCAATCTCTGCCAATACTGGTGCAAGCTCCTCGCGCTCGTGGATAGTCCACTTAACCTTGAGCATGCGGCCAATCATCTCCGACGTTACACCCTCGATAGGCTCCTCACGTGCAGGGTAGATAGGCACGAGAATAACCTCATCGGCGAGTGATAGGGTCTCGGCAAACTCAGGTGCGAGATCCCTGGTACGGGTGTAGAGGTGAGGCTGGAATATTGCCAAAAGCCTACGGCCTGGGAATATGCCTCGTAGCGACTCGATTGTTGCTCGAAGCTCCTCGGGGTGGTGGGCATAGTCGTCAATATATACTTGCTCAGGGGTGTTTACATATACCTCCATGCGACGCTTTACACCCTCGAACGCACGTAATGCCTTGCGCACAGCCTCTTTGTCGAATGTTTTGCCCTCAATCTGTGCTGCGCACCACAACATGGCTACGGCAGCTACGGCATTCTCGATATGCACCTTGCCCAAGATGCCGAGCTCGCAATTCTCGATACGTCCATCAGGCAACACAATGTCGTAGATGTAGTGACCACCTTCGATGAGGCGGATGTTCTCAGCGTGGAAGTCACCGCCCATGTCGCACGAGTAGCGATACATTTTACGCTCTGAGGTGTCAAATTTGAGGTCCACGCCCTGCTTGAGGATAAGCGCACCACCACTCTTGATCTGCGATGCAAACTCCGCAAAGGCATCTTTGACAGCCTCCACAGTGCCATAGATGTCGAGGTGGTCGGCATCGACGGCTGTGATAACAGCGATGTCGGGGTGAAGGCGCAAGAACGAACGGTCATACTCGTCGGCCTCGACAACCATTCGTCGACCCTCGCCCAACACGAGGTTTGACGAGAAGTTGCGAGATATACCACCCAAGAAGGCATTACCCTCGCCTGCGGCTGCATGGTTGAGCCATGCGGCAAGAGTAGATGTTGTGGTCTTGCCATGAGTGCCCGCCACAGCCATCGACAACTTACCCTCGGACAAAACGCCAAGCATCTGCGAACGCTTCTCGATGGTAAACCCTCTCTCGCGCAACCATGCCCACTCGCGGTGGTCGCCAGGAATGGCTGGCGTGAGAACAACGAGGGTATCCTCTGCCGAGCGCATGCTCTCGGGGATAAACTCTGGG
>JAFODV010000089.1 GCA_017380515.1 Alistipes sp. | reverse complement strand
CGAATGGGACAGATAGGGAAGATAGGGAAGATAAGGAATTTAAAGAACTTAGGGAAAGGCTATCACTAAACTCATTAAATTCACTAAACTCATTAATCTATCACCTCAATTAGCACACTATTTCTCGCGAGAAGGGTTGCAGATGTGCCCTTATCACGAGAACGAATTTCTTGTCAGAAGGGGTTAGATTTGGCTTATCGCAAAAGTGAGCACCCGAGGATAGTACTCAAACGTACAGCCTCGGGTGCTCAGCTTTTGGGATAGGTCAAAGATGACCCCTTATCACAAGAAATTACCAGATTACTACACGCTCCTCTGGCTTCATATACATCTCATCTGCCTCGGTGATGCCGAATGCATCGTAGAAGCTCTGAATGTTGCGCAAAGTGGCGTTAACACGGTTGATACCAAGTGAGTGAACATCCTCCTTTGTTAGGCGCTCCTTCTCCTGATCGGTGATGTTCTGTGCCCAAAGTGTAGCATAGCCGATGTAGAAGCGCTGCTCGCCAGTGAAGCCTTCGATATCCTCAGGACGACCCTCAGCCCATGCGTGGTCAACAAGACCTGTGAAGGCAAGGCGGAGACCACCCTGGTCAGCGATGTTCTCACCCAATGAGAACTTACCATCAGCAAACAAGCCTGGCAAAATCTCGATGGCATTGAACTGGTTAACAAGCACCTGAGTCTTCTTCTCAAATGCTGCACGGTCCTCCTTAGTCCACCAGTCGTTCATGTTACCCATCTTGTCGAACTGCGAGCCCTGGTCGTCGAAGCCGTGGGTCATCTCGTGAGCGATAACCACGCCGATAGCACCATAGTTCACAGCGTCGTCAGCCTCTGGGTTGTAGAATGGAGGCTGAAGGATAGCTGCTGGGAAGCAGATCTCGTTTGTTGTAGGCATGTAGTATGCGTTAACCATCTGAGGTGGCATCATCCACTTCTCACGGTCTACTGGCTTGCCCACCTCTGACAAAGCGTCAGCAGTGTACCAGCGGTTAGCCTCAACAACATTCTCCCAATAGCTCTTAGCTGGGTCGATAGTGAGCGTTGAGTAGTCCTTCCACTTGTTAGGATAGCCAATCTTCACGGTGAATGCCTCAAGCTTCTCATGAGCCTTAGCCTTTGTCTCCTCACCCATCCAGTCGAGCTGGTCGATATGCTTAGCAAATGCCTTCTGGATATTCTTCACCATGGTCTCTACACGTACCTTCTCTGCCTCAGGGAAGTACTTTGCAACGTACATCTGACCTACTGCCTCAGAAAGGATTGAGTTAGGCACACCCATAGCACGCTTCCAGCGTGGACGAATCTCCTGAGTACCCGACATTGTCTTGCCGAAGAACTCGAACGATGCCAAAGCATACTCCTCGCTGAGGTATGATGATGCGCTGTTGATGTAGTGTGCAGCAACATAGTTGCGCAATGCCTCAACATCAGCTGTTGCAAGCACCTCGAGGGTGTTTGCAAATGACGATGGCTGGCTCACAACAATCTTGTCCTCCGCCTTAAGCTCAAGAGGCTTGAAGTAGCTATCCCAATCGATTGTTGGATACTTAGCCTTGAACTCGGCATAAGTTGATGGGTTGTAACCCTTCTGAATATCGCGGCACTCAACATTTGTCCAGTGCTTAGCAGCAATCTTATCCTCGATAGCGATTACGTCGCTAACCATCTTCTCAACATCGCCCTCAACGCCTGTGAGTGTGAAGAGCTTAGCGAGGTATGTGCGGTATGCTGCCTTCTTATCAGCATTCTTCTCGTCGGTGTAGTAGTCGCGGTTGCCCATGCCAAGACCACCCTGCTCCATGTAGAGGATAGTCATGTTGCTATCCATGAGGTCAGCCGCTGGGTAAGCTGCGAAGAATACGCCAATACCATCGGTGTGAAGCTGTGCGATAGATGCGATAAGTGCCTCACGCTCAGCTGTTGCCAAAATCTCGTTTACGGCGGCCTTGATAGGCTCAGCACCCTCCTTATTTAGGCGCTCCTCGTCGAGACCCATCTTGTAGAGGTCTGAAATTTTCTGCTCAACGCTACCTGCCTTAGCCGATGTCTTTGACATCTGCTCGAAAAGCTCGTTGATGCGAATCTCGTTGTTCTCACGTAGTACGTCGAAAGAGCCGTAGCGTGAGTACTCAGGCTTTAGAGGGTTGTTCTTCTGCCAACCACCAGTAGCCCACTGGTAGAAGTTGTCCTTGAGTGCAATGCTCTCATCGAAGTTGTTCTTGTCGATGGCAGGAACATTTGCCTCTTGGTTTGATGCGCAAGCTGTCATCATAAGTGCAGTTGCAAGAATTGTTGTTAATCGTTTCATCTATAATGATTTAGTTTAGTAATTTTATAGCTTAGTAGCATAGGGTAAGTTAGGGACGATAGGGAGAATAGGGAAGATAGGGACAAAAACACTAAACTCTCTAAATTCCGTAAATTCGCCAATAACTACCTCGCTTAGCGCACTAATTTGTTGTTAGAAGGGTTGCAGATGCAACGCTCGGGAAATTTTGGAGCGATGGGCTGTACTTTAACGTACTGCTCATTGCTACAATAATTTTCTAGCGGAAGCAGATGCGCCCTTATCACAACAAATGATTTCTTGTTAAAATGGGTTAGATTTGGTGCCAAGTCGAAATTGCGACGGAAGGGGGTATACTTGACGTATATCCCCTTTCGGGGCAATGAGCTTGGTGCCGAAGATGACCCATTATCACAACAAATGATTTCTTGTTAGAAGTGTGCCGAGTGCTACACTCGGGAAAAATTCCGACGATGGGCTGTACTCGAAGTACTGCTCATTGTTGGGATTTTTTCTAGGGGACGCAATCGACCACTTATCACAAGAAATTACTTGCGGATAGCTGCTACACCTGGAAGCTCCTTACCCTCCATATACTCGAGCAAGGCGCCACCACCTGTTGACACGTAAGATACCTTGTCAGCCAAGCCGAACTTGTTGACACAAGCTACAGAGTCGCCACCACCGATAAGTGAGTAAGCACCATTCTTCTCTGTTGCCTCAGCAATAGCCTCAGCCACAGCACGTGAGCCTGTTGAGAACTTATTGATCTCGAACACGCCTACAGGGCCGTTCCAGAGGATAGTCTTACAACCAAGGATATGCTCGCGGAACTTAGCCTTACCCTGAGATGCGATATCGACACCCTCCCAAGCATCAGGAATGTTGTTTGCTGGAGCCTCCTGAGTGTTTGCCTCCTCAGAGAAGTCGTCACAGATAAGAGCATCTGGTGAGCGGAGAATCTGGATGCCACGCTCCTCGGCCTTCTTTAGGATCTCGAGAGCTACAGGGAACATATCTGGCTCGCAGATTGATTTGCCCTCCTTACCGCCCTCAGCACCTGCGAAGGTGTAGGTCATACCGCCACCGATGATGATAGAGTCAACCTTCTCCATAAGCTTCTCGATGATAGTAATCTTTGTAGACACCTTAGAACCACCGATGATAGCACAGAAAGGACGCTCAGGGTTCTCCATAACGCCGTCGATAGCCTTAAGCTCGTTCTCCATAACGTAGCCGAACATCTTATCCTGTGGGAAGTAGTCTGCGATAAGCGCTGTTGAGGCGTGAGCACGGTGAGCAGTACCGAATGCGTCGTTGATGTAGCAGTCAGCATATGATGCGAGGCGCTCAACGAACTTCTTCTGCGACTCCTTAACAGCCTTCTTAGCCTCCTTCTTCTCCTCATCTGTTGCGTCCTCAGCCAAGCCACGTGGCTTACCCTCCTCCTCAGCATAGAAACGCAAGTTCTCGAGAAGCATCACCTCGCCAGGCTTAAGGTTAGCAGCCATCTCGGCAGCCTTCTCACCCATGCAGTCGCCAGCGAAGAGAACCTTCTCGCCCAAGCGCTCCTCGATAGCATATACAATCTGCTCCAAAGAGTACTTTGCATCTGGGTTCTTCTTAGGACGACCGAGGTGCGACATAAGGATTACTGAGCCACCGCCAGCCAACACCTTCTTAATTGTTGGGATTGCGGCACGAATACGTGTGTCGTCAGTCACCTTACCCTCAGCATTTAGAGGTACATTAAAATCTACGCGGATAATCGCACGCTTACCAGCGAAATTGTAGTTGTCAATAGCAAACATAACAAATATTTTTTGGTTTAGAATAAGCGTATATATGTTGCAAAGTTATACATTTTTTTCAAACTCTCGACACTATACCTATATAATAATTACATGGAGAGAGCAAAAATCGTGTCAAAAATTAAATTTCAAGAAAAAACATCGACACACGATACATCATTGCAAAAGTTTACTTATCTTTGTATGATTGTTAACATAACCCAACGTAACACCCATTTTCGAACTAAATAATTTAACTAAAAATATACTACTAAACTATGGAGAACAACAAACTTCAGCGCGCAGCCGACAACATCCGTATTTTGGCTGCTTCAATGGTTGAGAAGGCTAAGTCGGGCCACCCAGGTGGTGCTATGGGCGGTGCAGATTTCATCAACGTGCTCTACACCGAGTTCCTTCGCTACGACCCTGATAACATGGCTTATCCACACCGTGACCGCTTGTTCCTTGACCCAGGCCACATGTCGCCAATGCTCTATGCAGTGCTCTCACTTGCAGGCAATTACTCAACTGAGGATTTGCAGTCATTGCGTCAGTGGGGCAGCGTAACTCCTGGTCACCCAGAGGTTGACGTTTTGCGTGGCGTGGAGAACACATCAGGTCCTCTTGGCCAGGGTCATGCAATGGCTGTTGGTGCTGCTATCGCTGAGCGCTTCATGGTAGCTCGCTTTGGCGAGTGGATGGCACACAAGACATACGCCTTCATCTCTGACGGTGCTGTTCAGGAGGAGATCTCACAGGGCGTAGGTCGTATCGCTGGCCACCTCGGCTTGGCAAACCTTATCATGTACTACGACTCTAACAACATCCAGCTCTCGACAAAGTGTGACGAGGTTGATACCGAGGATATCGAGATGAAATATAAGGCATGGAACTGGAACGTAATCACAGTAAATGGCCAGTCTATCGACGAGATTCGTGCTGCGTTGAAGGCTGCAAATGCTGAGACTGAGCGTCCTACACTCATCATCGGTAAGACCATCATGGGCTACGGTGCTCGCAAGGCTGATGGCACAAGTTTCGAGAACCAGGTATCTACTCACGGTCAGCCACTTACAGCTGCTGGCGCAGACATCGCAGCAACCATCAAGAACCTTGGTGGTAATCCTGATGAGCCATTCGCAGTATTCGAGGAGTCGAAGGAGGTTTACGCAGCACGTCGCGAGGAGTTGCGCGCATGGGCTAAGGAGATTAAGGCTGTGGAAGCTGCATGGCGCAATGAGAATCCAGCACTTGCCGAGAAGATGGACAACTTCTACTCTGGCAAGCTTCCTGAGATTGACTACTCAGCAATCGAGGTTAAGCCAGACCAGGCTACACGTGCCGCATCAGCTAACATGTTGAGCTACTTCGCTGAGCATGTTGAGAACATGGTTGTTTCATCTGCTGACCTCTCTAACTCAGATAAGACCGACGGCTTCCTCAAGAAGACTAAGGCATTCACTAAGGGCGACTTCACAGGTCAGTTCTTCCAGGCAGGTGTTGCCGAGCTCACTATGGCTTGCGTGATGAATGGTATGGCACTTCACGGTGGTATTATTCCTGCTTGCGGTACTTTCTTCGTATTCTCTGACTACATGAAGCCAGCAGTACGTCTTTCTGCTCTTATGGAGAAGAAGGTTGTCTACATCTGGACACACGACTCATTCCGTGTTGGTGAGGACGGCCCTACCCACGAGCCTGTTGAGCACGAGGCACAGATTCGCCTTATGGAGCACCTCCACAACCACTCAGGCAAGCGTTCAATGCTTGTTCTTCGCCCAGCAGATAGCGAGGAGACTGTAGCAGCATGGAAGATGGCTATGGAGGAGGAGCGCCCAGTAGCTTTGATCCTTTCTCGCCAGAACATCAAGTCGTTGCCAGCAATCAGCGGTAAGTCACGTCGTGAGGAGGCTATGCAGGCAGAGAAAGGTGGCTATGTAGTTATCGAGAATAAGGATGCTAAGGTTACGCTTATCGCCACTGGCTCAGAGGTTTCTACATTAGTTGAGGGTGCTGAGGTTCTTGCCTCTGAGGGCATCGCAACACGTGTTGTGTCAATCCCATCTGAGGGCTTGTTCCGCGACCAGTCAAAGGAGTACCAGGCAGAGGTATTGGGCAACTTGCCACGCTACGGTATGACATCTGGTCTTTCGATCAACCTTGCTGGTTTGGTTGGCGAGAATGGCTTTATCCATGGCTTCGACCACTTCGGTTATTCAGCTCCATTCAAGGTGCTTGACGAGAAGTTCGGCTACAACGGCAAGACTGTTGCTGAGGAGGTTAAGGCAATGCTAAAATAGTAGTGCACACCGAGACGAGGCCACTCGTCGAAAGATAGCATACACAGAAGCGAACATCGACACTATTTGTTGTCGGTGTTCGCTCTTTTTATGCTATGCATAGCCCACAAAAAACATAGCGCAAAAAAATTGAAAAAACAATCAAAATCGCTTTGGATTTTCAGCGGATAATTCATAATTTTGTAGGGTGAAATTGCAGACATATCCCCCGATGCAAACGTACTAAGTTGCAATATGTTATGAATCAACACATTGCAACGATAGATGTCTTATGTTTCACGTAAGACAAAGGTTTAAAATATTGATTGAATGAAGCGAATAATTCTCTCTGGTGGAGGTACCGGAGGACACATATATCCAGCAGTTGCTGTTGCCGAGGCGCTAAAGCGCAAGTTTGGCGAAGATGTAGAGATTCTGTTTGTTGGTGCCGAAGGCAAGATGGAGATGGAGAAGATTCCAGCCCTTGGCTATCGCATCGAGGGTCTTACGGTGGTTGGCATCCAGCGTAAACTCACCCTGTCGAACATCGCCAACAACCTCACTGCACCATTCAAGGTACTCAAGAGCATTCGTCGCGCCAAGCACATAATAAGTGAGTTCAATGCCGACATTGTTGTAGGCTTTGGTGGCTACGCCTCAGCACCAGTGCTCAAGGCGGCACAGAAGCTTGGCATACCGACCATCATTCAGGAGCAAAACTCCTATGCTGGCCTTACCAACAAGATGCTTGCTAAGCGTGCACGACGCATCTGCGTGGCTTACGACAACATGGATAGGTTCTTCCCCGCAGAGCGCATTGTCATGACAGGCAATCCCCTTCGTGGTCGCTTCTCTGCCGATGTAAGCAATCGTGATGAGGCCCTCGCCTACTACGGGATGAACAACTCACTCCCCGTAATTATGGTTGTTGGTGGCTCACTCGGCACACGCACCCTCAACGAGATGATGAAGAAGTGGATACTCACTCTCAATGGCGAGGCCCCTGTGCAGGTTATTTGGCAGACGGGTAAATTCTACGAGCGTGAGATGCAGGCATTCCTCAAGGAGCACCCAACAAAGAACATTTGGCAGGGAGCATTTATCGACCGCATGGACTATGCCTATGCAGCTGCCGACGTGGTGATATCGCGTAGTGGCGCATGCACCGTATCGGAGCTATGTCTTGTGGCCAAGCCCACGATATTTGTGCCATCGCCCAACGTGTCGGAAGACCACCAGACAAAGAATGCCATGGCTCTGGTTAATAAGGGTGCTGCGGCTATTGTTCCCGATAGCGAGGCTGTGGAGCGTGGCATGGCAGTAGCCTTGGATTTGGTTAATAACAGAGAGCAGCTCGAGGCATTGCGTAGCAATATAGCTAAGTTGGCAATATCGGATGCTGCCGAAAGAGTTGTAAAGGAGATAGAAAGTGAGCTTGAGAAGGCTCTATAATGGTATGAAGGAGTTAAAAAACGTATACTTTCTCGGCATCGGCGGTATTGGCATGAGCGCCATTGCTCGATACTTTTTGCATGAGGGTTATGCCGTTGCGGGCTACGACCGCACTGCAACACCCCTAACACGTGAGCTCGAGAAGGAGGGTGCCTTGGTGCACTACGAGGACGACCCAGAGTTTATCCCCGAGAGCATGCGCTCGGCAGAGGATACCCTCGTTGTTCTCACGCCAGCCATTCCTGGCGACCACCGCGAGTGGGCATGGTTGCGCGAGAGAGGGTTTACCATCGAGAAGCGTTCGCAGATGCTTGG
>JAFODV010000088.1 GCA_017380515.1 Alistipes sp. | reverse complement strand
TCGACAGCCTCGGCGTGCCTGAGGAGAATATCTTGTTCGATAACTTCGGCGCATAATTTCGCGTGATAAGGGGTCATTCTTGACCTCTCAATCAATAGCCAGAATGGGAAATACGCTTAGTATGTCCCATCCTGGCTATTTTCATGTCGAGGCCAAGCCTAACCCCTTCTGACACGAAATTTAGCATCGCATACATCCAGGACTTTTTCATATCGAGGCCAAACCTATATAATGTCATTGCGAGGCTTGGCACAAGCCGTGGCAATCTTCCGCATATATCGTGAGGCTAATTTGTTGTCAGAGTGGGTTAGGCTTGGCTTATCGCAAAAGAAGAGCCCCACGGGATAGTACACGAAGTACAGCCCGTGGGGTCTTACTTTGGGGATGGACCAAGAATGGCCCACTATCACAACCACAATTTCGCAGGAGAAGGTAGCAGATGCAACGCTCGGCAAAAATGCCGTCGATGGGTAATACTTGGCGTATGTCCCATTGACGGCACTTTTTGTTAGCGGCAGCAGATGCTGCCTTATCGTGTGAAATTACTTTTCGAACTTAGCCTTAGCCTTCTCCAACTGACGCTTAATAATATCCATTGAATTATCTATCGCTTCCTCAAAGGTGAATGCTCGCTCCTCAACACGAATGTCGCCACCGGGAACATGGAGCGAAACTACTACTACTTTGTTGCCCTTTTCTGTGTCGGGGTCGAGACGCAATACCACCTCTACATCACCCGCTCTCTCATCGACAAAGCGATCCAATCTATCCATCTTCTTCTGAATGAACTCAAGGAGCTGCTTGCTCGCATCGAATTTTACTGACTGAATCTGTACGTTCATAGGTCATAAAGTATTAAGTTTATATATAGTGTCGGATGCTCGCGTGGCACCCAACTGTCCGTCATGCCCTACTGCTCCAAACACTGCGCCACACTACTCCCTCTCGCGGGGGTGCGCCATGGCGTATGTGTGCTTGAGGCGCTCTATGTCAAGGTGGGTATATACCTGTGTCGCCTTGAGGGAGCTATGTCCGAGGAGCTCTTGTATCTCGCGCAGGTCGCCACCCTCGTTCAGCACCCTCGTAGCGAAGGTATGCCTGAGCACATGGGGCGATGTTTTACCCTGAACGCCAACACCTTTGAGCTTTCTATCGACTATACGCTCCACCGTGCGGCGGCTTATACGCTCACCTTTCTTTGATAAAATTAACGCTTTTTTTTGACCTGTGCAAATATTTTGCGAAGAAATTTGAATAAAATACTTTTCTATAACCTGGCGCAATGAGCCCAAAAGGGGCTGTACGCGCTCCTTACGACCCTTACCCATAACGCGCAAAGTGGCATAGTCGGCAGAGACATCGCTCATGTTTGCATTGACAAGCTCGGATAGGCGCAGACCCGCAGTATATATAAGTAGTATGATAAGTGCATCGCGCAGACGCTCGAAATCCTCCGAGGCTATATCCTCGCGTAGCTCGGCCACGACATCCTCCATGCGCGTATCGGGAACGAATGTAGGGAGTCGCTTCGGCGCTTTATACTGGCGTAGGGTCTTTATCAGATCCCTCTCGACATGACCATGCGCGAGCATCCAGCGCCAGAAGGTGCGCAGCGAGGCCATGGTGCGGTTTACGCTCGTGACCTTGAGTTTGCGCTCGTCGCCGAGATACACCATCCACTCCTCGACATCCTCGCGCCTGATGGCCTTGGGGTCGAAAGCCTCGTGCGTGACGCCGCAGAACGCAACGAAGTCGTCAATATCGCGACGATAGTTGCGCACCGTGAGTGGCGAGTAGCGGCGCTCCGCCTCAAGCCATAGTATGAATTCGTCGATAAGCATCTACCCCACTACTTGAAGAATTTGTAGTGGAAGAGCAGCAAGTAGACAACAGCAACAGAGATATAGGCGTCGGCGACATTGAATACCGCGCCGAAGAAGTAACCATCCTGACCCACCAAGAAGCTCAAGAACTGGGGGCAGCTCTCCCACTTGAACAAGGGGAGGTGTATCATGTCGATGACATCACCCATAAGGAAGCCAGCATCCTGACTATCAAGCGTCCAGCCGTAGAACATGCAGTCCACCATGTTACCCACAGCACCCGCCAAGATAAGCACCGCACCTACGAAGATACCCGCGGGCACATTTCCACGCTTTAGGAGTCTATAGATGCCATAGATGATGGCGCCAATCATCACGAGGCGGAAGAGGCTCAACGCTATCTTACCCCACTCACCACCGAGCTGCATGCCGTATGCGAAGCCTGGGTTCTCGACATAGCAGAGGTTGAACCACGAGAAGACGGGAGTTACATCACCCACCTCCATATTTGCATGCACAAGCATCTTTACAACCTGGTCGATAACGACAAGGAGGATGGTTGCAAGTGCGATGATGTAGCCCTTATTTTTATTACTTAAGCTCATGGTATTCAGTGTTATATGTTTTTTGTTTGTGGAGTGCGCGAAGTGTAAACGCCGCCACTTGTAAATAAATTTTGCACAAATATACAAAATTTCAAAAAAATATGCTACTTTTGTCAACCGAAACATTGCCCAGGTGGCGAAATGGTAGACGCGCTCGTTTCAGGTGCGAGTGCTTAACGGCATGTAGGTTCGAGTCCTATCCTGGGCACAAAAACTTTAGAGCAGCTTTTTGGCTGCTCTTTTTTGTACCCAGGATAGGAGAGTGAATAAAAAGTGTATTTTGTCGTTATGCTTGCCC
>JAFODV010000087.1 GCA_017380515.1 Alistipes sp. | reverse complement strand
GGCATAGCAAGCAAGACTTGCTCTGCTCTCACCTCAATCGCAACGTTCGCTTTCGCTCAACATGACAATTAATATTAGTAAAGAGTAATTAGTGATATTTCTTTTTTTTGTTACTCACTACTAATTACTCATTACTCATTACTCATTATATATCTATATTCACTCATACTGATACTTACTATATTTGTTTGTTTGTTTAAAACTATAGGGTTTTTAAACAAACAAACAACATTAAATACTATTTGTTGTTCTTTAAGAGCAGAGATACTGACGACCTATTTTTATACCCCAGCTCGTCAGCTATCTGCTGGTAGGTCTTGCCCTCCGAGCGCATAATAGGTGACATAAAAAGAACACCTCTCGCGCTTGCGAGAGGTGTTCGTAAATTATGGGTCTACAACACTCGGCTACTGGTGCTCAGGGCGGAGTAGATCGTTGACAACCTTGACGGGGGAGAAGGTTGAGATTGGTACCTCTACGAATATGGTGTTCCAGTTGGCCATTGCTCCGTTCCACAATCCTGGAAGCTCTTGAGCACGAAGCTCACGACCACCTGCCGACTTCGACGAGATAAAGCCTGTCTTAGGGTCTGTGTATTTCGTGAGGTCATACTTAGTGCCATCGTAGCGCATAACGCCACATACCAAGTCAACAGGGTTGAAGTGAGTGGCCTCCTTCATAAGGTGTGCATCCTCCTTAGCAATCTGGCTCGACTCGGCAATCTGCAACTGCTCACGACCAGAGTCGTCACCTACCCAGAATGGGCCACCACCAGGCTCGCCCTCATTCTTTACCATACCACAGATACGTATTGGACGATCGAGGCTCTGGCGAACAAGCTCCAACGATGCATCGTTAGGAAGCTTGCAGCAAAGCTCATTGCAGAGGAACTCAGTAGCCTTAGCCTTAACATCCTCATTACGATCCATTGCTCTAAGTAGCTCAAACGAACGCTCCTGAAGGCGTAGAAGCTCGCCTGCAAGCACACGCTTGTATGTTATCGTATCAGCCTTGCGCTCATCAGTTGTTACATTGTCGATATTCTTCACAAAGATGATGTCTGCGTCGAGCTTGTCGAGGTTTGCAATGAGTGCGCCATGACCTGCAGGACGGAACAATAGCTTGCCATCATCGGTGCGGAATGGGGTATTGTCAGGGTTAACAGCGATAGTATCTGTTGCTGGGCTCTGTTGTGAAAAGGTGACGTCGAACTTAACACCGAACTTAGCCTCGTAGTGGCTCTGACGCTCATTTAGCAACGCCTCAAAGCCTGCCTGATGCTCTGGCGACACGGTGAAATGTATTGCTGCACGCTCACCATTTGATGCATACAACGCTGCCTCAACCAAATGCTCCTCTACAGGCTTGCGGTTGCCCTCTTTGTAAGCATGGAACGTAACCAAACCCTTAGGCTTAGCACCATACTCCAAACCGTCGATAATGATGTTGCGAACAACATCTTTGTCGTCAATTTGAGGCTTTAGGTACTTTGCTAACTCTGGGAAGAATGCAAACTTCTCAAGGTTGACGATAAGTTTGTCGATTCCTGCTGTGCGCTTGTCATCATTAACATACTCGAACAACTCTTTGAACATGCGTGTTGCGGCGCCCGATGCTGGTACGAACTTCACCGTGCGCAGCTCACCACGCTTAGCCTCGTAACGCTCTTCAGCGAGTTTAAGTGCTTCGTCATCAAGACGCAAGATGCCATCGCCAACCGATGCTGCACGTCGAACAGGAAGTGCGGGAAAACCATTGCGGAAATTCTCAATCTGTCGCTCTACCTCAGCAAGACTCAAGCCGCGAGCCTCAATCTGAGCAATGTCGTTCTGATTAAACATAAGTATGAAGTTTTAATTGTTTTTTCGGTTAGCAGATGCTATTTATTGATTCAACATTCAAAGTTAGCAAATTTTTTTTTAACTTTGCAATATGAAACGAATTTATTCAAATATAAGTCTTGCTGAGCGTAATAGTTTTGGCGTTCGACAGCAAGCTGCCACTCTTGTTGAGTTTGAGTGTGCCGAGGATTTGCGTAGCTACTTCGAGGAGTTTAACCCTGAAAAGTGGTATGTGCTTGGTGCAGGAAATAATACACTATTCATGCAGGATTACGATGGTGTGCTCTTTACGCCAATCAACCAAGAGCGTACAATATTAGCTTCTACTGACGAATATGTTGACGTACGTGCTGAGGCGGCTCATGATTGGGACGAGTTTGTTGAGTGGAGCGTTAACGAAGGTTTGTGGGGTGTAGAGAACCTCTCGGCTATTCCAAGCTCCGTGGGAGCTGCTCCAGTACAGAATATCGGTGCATATGGCGCCGAGGCTAAAGATGCAATCATAGTTGTCGAATATTTCGACGTAGAGTCTCGCAGTGTGGTACGCCTAACAAATGAGGAGTGTAGGTTTGCCTATCGTGAGAGCATCTTTAAGCAGGAGCTTAAAGGTCGTGTCATTATCCTCGCTGTGGAATTTAGACTTAGCCGCAAGGCTAATCCTAACCTCGGCTATGGTGATGTAATCTTAGAGGTTGAAAGTCGTGGCGGTGCTACGCTTCGTAACATTCGTGAGGCAATTTGCGCAATTCGTGCACGCAAGTTGCCAGATCCTAAGATTCTGGGAAATGCCGGCAGTTTCTTTAAGAATCCTATCGTAGAGCGCTCGGTGGCAGATAATCTACTTCAGACATATCCCGATATGCCTCACTATGCTGTTACTGGTGACGACGATCATGTTAAGCTCGCAGCGGGCTGGCTTATCGATAAGTCGGGCTTGAAGGGCTATCGTGATGGCGTTGTTGGCGTTCACGACCGTCAAGCACTCGTATTGGTGAATCATGGTGGTGCTACTGGTGGCGATGTTATGCGCTTGGCAGGGTATGTGTGCAGTAAGGTGAAGGAGAATTTTGGCGTAGAGATTTCGCCAGAAGTAAATGTTATTTAGAGGTGAAAGAGGGACTTTTTTTACTCGACGAATTTGAAAAATATGTCGCCGAGAATGAATTGTTTACACACGATGATAAAATACTACTCACCGTATCAGGCGGAGTAGATTCAATGGTTTTGATGTCGCTAACAGCTGCTGCTGGCTATAAGTTTGGTGTTGCGCATTGCAACTTCCAGCTACGTGGCAAGGAGAGTGACGAGGACGAAGTATTGGTTGAGCGTGAGGCAAAACGCCTGGGTGTTGAGTTTTTTAACAAGCGCTTTGATACTACAGCTGAGATGGAGCGTACTGGCGAGTCAATGGAGATGGCTGCACGCCGTTTGCGCTATCAGTGGTTTCGTGAGTTGTGCGATGAGCATGGCTACTCGGTAATTGCTATTGCACATCACATAAATGACTCTATCGAGACATTCTTTATAAATATGCTACGTGGTACAGGTCTACGTGGCTTGACGGGTATCACAAACCATGTGGGACGTATTGTGCGCCCACTGATGTTTACAAATCGTAAGGATATTCACGACTACGCTGTCGCTCATCGCATACCTTTCAGAGAGGATTCGTCAAATCGCTCAACTAAGTATTTGCGCAATAAGGTGCGTATTGGTCTAATCCCAATGCTTAGAGAGATCACACCGCAGTTTACGACCATCATGCGTCGCAATGTGTCGCGCCTTAGCCAAGCTCAAGATTTTATTACTTCGTCAATGAGCATCATCAAGCGTGATGTAATCGAGCAGTCGGGTGACATACACACTATTAAGGTGTCGAATATCAACGATTCGTTGCCACGCAACTTTGTTATTTACGAGATTCTTAGCTCGGAGTATGGCTTCAAGGGTGATGTTGTTGATGCCTTGTGTCATGCTATAGATGCTAACTCTACTGGACGTAGATTTTATGCTCGTGAGTGGGTGGCTACAGTTGATAGGGGCAATATCGTTGTCTCGCCAGTAACCGAGGCTGATGATTGCGAAGTGAGTGTTGAGCGTAACACTATACGATCATATGTTGGCGGCTCGGTGCTTTATTATCAATATTGCGATATCGACTATATTGATACTCTTGATTTGGGCGATAATGTAGCCCTTATTGATGCGGACAAACTCAAGTATCCGCTACGCCTTCGCCGTTGGCATGAGGGCGATTGGTTTCAGCCACTGGGTATGAGTGGTCGCAAGAAAATCAGCGACTATCTTATTGATAAGAAGGTGTCGATGGCTCAGAAGAGTCGCCAGTTTGTGCTCCTCTCTGGCGATGATATTGTGTGGGTTGTAGGTCGTAGACTCGATGATAGATTTGCAATCACCAAACGCACTGAGCGAGTGCTAAAAATTGTGCGTGATAACTTATAAATTAAGTATGTATGGCTAAGACGATGAAATTTGGCGATTGCGTTGCCGACTACAGAGCCATCATGGCGGATGTTGCGGCACGTCGCTTTCACCCAATATATTTGCTTGCGGGCGATGAGGGCTTCTTCATTGATGCCATATGTGATGCCCTCGGGGGCTCAATTCTCAATGAGGCTGAGCGAGCGTTCAACCAGATTACGGTGTACGGCCTCGACACTGACGCGGGAGCTGTTGTCAACCTTTGTCGTCAGATGCCGATGATGGGATCGTATCAGGTTGTTATTGTGCGTGAGGCGCAACAGATGTCGAAGCTCGACCAACTGGTGCACTATACATCTTCGCCGCAAAAATCTACGATACTAATCATCTGCTATAAAAACAAGGAGCAGGGTAGAGGTATTGACAAGCGTACGACATTCTTTAAGAGTTGCCAAAAAAATGGCGTTGTGTTCGAGTCGGTGCGACCACGTGATTATGAGGTTGACTCATGGCTAAATACATATGTCGCGTCGTGTGGTCTTGACATTCAGCCAAAGGCCCTGGCTATGCTCAAGGAGCATGTGGGTATGGATCTGTCACGCATGGCGCAAGAGATACAGAAGTTGTCGGTGTCGCTTCCTCAAAACGATCGCAAGGTGACAGATAACCATATCGAGCAATATATAGGCCTTTCTAAGGAGTTTAACACTTTCGAGCTTAACGATGCTGTGCTTAAGCAAGATGTGGCAAGGGCAATGCGTATTGCTGATCATTTCGGTCATAACCCCAAGAGTTATCCGATAACGCTAACCATTAATATTTTGTTTGGACTGTTTCAACAGTTGTTTTTGTTGAACTATCTTATGTGGCAGCAGCGTCGTAAGGGCATTGCTCTACCAAACGACAATGAGTTAATGCGCGAGATAAGGGTTAACAATCTATATCAATTAAAGGAGATAAAGATGAATGTTGGCCGTTGGGATAATCGTCGAGTATTTGGCATTCTTGGTCTTCTGCGTGAGTATGATGCCAAGAGTAAGGGTATTGATAGCGGAGGTCTTGATGGTGGTGAATTGCTCAAGGAGCTATTGCTTAAAATTTTCACAATTAGATAGTTATGAGGTTGCTTGCATGGGTTGATGGACAAGTGGTCGAGGCTTCGAAGTTTCGAGCACCTAACATCTATGTCATGCAACGAATACATACGCTTCAGAGTGTGCCTTATAATCTCGAAGATCATATTGAGATAATGCGCCGTGAGTCGGAGCGTCTGTTTGGTTTTGCTTCGGTCATTGGTGTAACTGATGCACAACGCATCATTCGACGTCTTGTTGACTTATCGCGTGTGGGTGGAGTATTGAGTGTCCCTGTGGTCATGCGTCTCGACTCCCGAGCCTCTTTGTCGTTTGAAGTCGAAAAGCCTACGTACGGCTCTGGGGCCTATCTTCGTGCCAAACGTGACGTAGCTTATCCGTTGCGAAGAGACATGCCAACATCTGTAGCTCAAACATCTGTGAGTGTGGCTCTCGACACAATGTCCGATTGCGAGGTGCAACATCTGGGTGGTAATGTAGCCCTGTGGGTAGATGCCCAAGAGAGGATTATTAGTCGTCCATGGTTGCCCGTTTTTGTCTATTTCAAAGGAAACTGGTTTACGCCTACCGACCACTCCTCTGTGGAGTATCGTGTGGTTGTTGATGCTATTCATAAAATTGGCCAAAAGGTCTATGTGCGTGATATACCTGTGTCTGCCTTAGAGATTGTTGACGAATTGTTTGTTGCTGACATCATGGGACTTACGTCGATAGCAAGCATAAATAAGCATAGGCTCCTATCATCAAAGACCAATCGTATAGCCACGGTGATGGAGCCTAAGATTTTAGAGTAGTTTTTCTGAATTTTCCCCTACTTTATATTGTCGATTGCATAGAGATATGCACCAATAGATACGGCATTGCTTGCGCCAATGTCGGAGATGGTTATACCCACTCGTTTCTCTGGGTCGTAGACCACCTCTTTGTCGCTTCCATAAACCTTGATTTTTGTTGAGTTGCCACGTGCAAACTTCTCAAACTCAGCTTTATCATCGAGGTTGTACACATTCATCTGCACACGGTTGAGAGTGTCACCCGACATGGTCTTTATTTTTGAGCGCATCTCCTCTAAAAGGGCGGGCATAAAGTACTTAGAAGCACCTGCCAAGCCACCGCCAATAACGATGATGCCGTCCATAAGTGTCACAGCAGTTGCCATGGCATCGCCAGCAACTCGACCCTGTGTCGCGAAAGCCTCCTTAGCAGCCTCGGTATTGCCCTCGAGTGTGCCCTTAGCGATGTTGTAGATATCCTTCGGCTCAAGCTCACGCTCGTCGCCCGAAAGTTCGCGATATACGCGCTTTACGGCACGAATAGCTATGCCGTCCTCAACGATAAACTCGGGGTGGTCACGGTGCTTAAGACAGAAGGTCTCAACGCATGAGTTATCGCCAAGGTTGAGTCGTCCGTCCATCACAAAGCCAAAGCCAAAGCCTGTGCCAAAAGTAAAGCCAAGAAGGTTGCGATAGCGCTTCGATGAGCCAGCCTCCTCTAGCATGCGGTTAATGCGTGGCAGAGCGCCGCCCATAGCCTCGCCATAGGCAAACAAATCAGCATCGTTATTAATGAATACCGGAATGCCGAAACGCTCCTCAAGCATAGGGCCGAGTGCCACGCCATCACGGAATGATGGGAAGTTAGGCAAAAAGCCGCCAATCACGCCATTGCGATAGTCTGCAGGGCCAGGAAAGGCGAAGCTGATAGCAATAGGGGCGTAGGGTAGTGAGCTAATAACTTGCTCAAAACCACTTATTAATGTATTGAGGCATAGATCAAGGTCGTGAGCCTTTGATGGTAGTGTCAGGCTTTGGCCTACGGGCTTACCGTCGCACATCGCTCCAAACACGAAGTTGGTACCGCCCGCATCGAGCGTAACAACTATTTTCTGAGAATTATCTTGCTGTTTCATAATAGGCAAAGTTAGTAATAATATTCGAAATGTCAACACCCCTTACATGATTTTTTAATTGTTAATAAAAATGCAAAAAAAATGTGGTGCTATACTTTGTATATATGAAAATTAAAATTAAATTTGTGAGAATTTTTGGATTTTTGCATAAATACCACAAATATTACGCAAAATTTGCAAACAAGAGATTAAGAAAATATACGATAAAATAACTTAAAAAACTAAACACTATGGAGAACAACAAACTTCAGGAGCTTACCCAAAAGCTCTACAACGATGGCTTGGAGAAGGGTCGTTCGGAGGCTGAGCGCATTTTGGCTGAGGCTAAGGCAGAGGCAGCTAAGATTGTTGCGGATGCAAAGGCCGAGGCTGATGCTATTGCCAAGGCGGCAGAGGTGCGCGCAGAGGATATTGCTAAGAATGCAATGACCGAGATTACCCTTGCAGGTCGTCAGGCTCTTTCAAAGGTTAAGAGCGAGCTAACAGAGGCTATTATCATGAAGTCAACAGGTGAGGCAGTTAAGGCTGCGGCTATCAATGTTGACTTTGTTTCTGATATGTTGCTCGCTGTTGCTAAGAATTGGAATGTTCAGGCTGGCGATATCTCACTTAAGGCACTCCTTCCTGAGGCTAAGCGTGCTGAGTTCGATGCTGCAATTCAGAAGCGTGCTCAGGAGTTGCTTAAGGCAGGTGTTGAGGTTGGCTATTCTAACGATGTTAAGACTGGCTTCAAGGTTGGCGAGAAGAGCGGTAGCTACTACATCTCGTTCACCGATGAGAGCTTTGATGCTTTGCTTAAGGAGTATCTCCGCGAGAAGGTTGCTAACATGCTTTATAAGTAAGCCATGTTTTCTACTGATTACTACTATTTGGTTGCCGGCTTGCGTGAGTGGTCACTCGAGTCCGACACCAAGGGATTTAATGTTCGTGAGATCGTAGATGAGATTCTCGAAGCACTCACGAAGAGCGATCGTGAGGCTGTAAAGTTGCTTTATGCCTACTACGATTGCGAAAATATTATTGCATATCGTGCCGAGCGAGAGCGTCACAATGAGCTTGGAAACCTTAGCCGTGATGCTATTAAGATAATGCTCGAGGAGCGTAACTACTGCGAGTTGTCCAGAAATGTCGCAAAGGTGGTTAAGTATTTCAACGAGACAGATGACGAGGACCGTGATGAGGATAATGCCATCAACGACTCGTTTGAGCATGCTCTATTTGAGGCCTACTATCGCGACCTTGCTGAGTCAAAGTGCTCGTTCCTAAACCTATGGGGCGAGTTCGATCGTAACCTTCGCAATATCTCGGCAGCTGTGGCAGCACGTGAGGCTGGTCGTTCAGTAGCTGATGTTGTTGTTGGCGGCGGCGATATTGTTGAGCAACTTAAGAGCTCATCATCAGCAGACTTTGGTCTTCGTGGCGAGTTGCAATATATTGATGCCGTAATTTCGGCTGTTTCGGACGAGAAGAATATTGTTGAGAAGGAGCGCAAGATTGATAAGGTGCGCGAGGAGCAGGCTTCGGATATTGCCGTGTTCGACTTCTTCAATATTAACTTCATACTCTCATACCTTGTCAGGGTTAATATCATCGCACGTTGGATGCTTCTCTTGCCAGAGGCTGGACGCGAGATGCTCGATCGCTTGATTCGTGACCTTGATGCTAAGGAGCTTGTAAAAAACAATAAAACTACAATAAACTAATGAAAACTTTAGGACGTGTAAATGGCATTATCTCAAATATCGTTATCGCAAAGGTTGATGGTGCGGTAGCTCAGAATGAGATATGCTACGTATATTGCGGTGAAACGCGCATGATGGCTGAGGTCATCAAGGTCATAGGTGATGAGGCCTATGTTCAGGTTTACGATAGTACGCGTGGTTTGAAGATTGGTGATAAGGTGGAGTTCGAGGGTCACATGCTTGAGGCTACACTTGCTCCTGGTCTATTGTCACGTAACTACGATGGTCTTCAGAATGACCTTGAGAAGATGGACGGTTTGTTCATCAACCGTGGTTCTATTACCGACCCAATCGACTTTGATGCTAAGTGGGATTTCAAGCCATTGGCAAAGGTGGGCGATAAGGTGTCAGCTGGTTCATGGCTTGGTGAGGTTAAGGAGCAGTGGGTGATGCACAAGATTATGGTGCCATTCATCATGCAGGGCAACTACACTATTAAGAGCATCGTTGCAGCAGGTACTTATAAGGTAACTGACACTATCGCTGTTGTTACTGACTCTGACAACAACGAGTACAATATTACAATGGTACAGAAGTGGCCAGTGAAGCAGGCTATCCGTTGCTTTACTGAGAAGCCACGTCCATCACGTGTAATGGAGACAGGTGTTCGCGCAATTGATACTTTCAACCCATTGGCTGAGGGTGGTACAGGCTTTATCCCTGGCCCATTTGGTGCTGGTAAGACTGTGCTTCAGCACGCTATCTCTAAGCAGGCAGATGCTGATGTCATCATCATCGTAGCTTGTGGTGAGCGTGCAAATGAGGTTGTGGAGATCTTTGCTGAGTTCCCTGAGCTGGTTGACCCACGTACTGGCCACAAGCTTATGGAGCGTACAATCATCATCTGTAACACATCTAATATGCCTGTTGCTGCCCGTGAGGCATCAGTATACACTGGTATGACTATCGGTGAGTACTATCGTTCAATGGGCTTGAAGGTATTGGTAATGGCTGACTCTACATCACGTTGGGCTCAGGCATTGCGTGAGATGTCTAACCGTTTGGAGGAGCTTCCAGGTCAGGATGCCTTCCCTATGGACCTCTCGGCCATCATCTCTAACTTCTACTCACGTGCTGGCTTGGTTAAGCTCAATAACGGTGAGACTGGCTCAGTAACATTCCTTGGTACTGTATCACCTGCTGGTGGTAACCTTAAGGAGCCTGTGACAGAGTCAACAAAGAAGGCAGCAC
Source organism: Alistipes sp. (assembly GCA_017380515.1). Classification (GTDB taxonomy): domain Bacteria; phylum Bacteroidota; class Bacteroidia; order Bacteroidales; family Rikenellaceae; genus Alistipes. Next base: position 754 of record JAFODV010000087.1, on the reverse strand, counting down.
GTTGCTTCTACGCCTTGTCGCAGGGCCGTGCCGACTCTAAGCGTTACCCAGCTATCGACCCACTCGACTCATACTCTAAGTACTTGGAGTATCCAGAGATTCGCTCATACCTTGATGAGCACATCGAGAAGAACTGGGTAGATGCAGTTTATGAGGGTAAGGCTATCGTTCAGCGTGGTAAGGAGGCTAACGACCAGATCAACATCTTGGGTGATGATGGTGTACCTGTTGAGTATCACGAGCGTTTCTGGAAGAGCGAGTTGTTGGACTCAGTAATCTTGCAGCAGGATGCTTTCGATGATATTGATGCAAACTGTCCTATTGAGCGTCAGCAGCTTATGTATAATATGGTATTGGATATTTGCCGCAAGTCGTTTGACTTGGCCGATTTCGAGGAGTGTGCACGCTTCTTCAAGGAGCTTATCTATCTATTCCGTCAGATGAACTACTCAGAGTGGAAGTCGGCACAGTTTGATGATTTCCGCAAGAAGATTGAGGCTTTGGTAAACGAGAAACTTGCAAAATAAGGAGGACAAGTTATGACAACACGAGCATTTCAGAAAGTATATACAAAGATTGATAATATCACCAAGGCAACCATCACGCTTCGTGCTACAGGCGTTGGTAACGATGAGCTTGCTACTGTAGGCGGTCGTTTGGCTCAGGTGGTAAAGATTATGGGCGAGAAGGTGACACTCCAGGTCTTCGCAGGAACCGAGGGTCTTGCAACTAACTCTGAGGTGGTGTTCCATGG
>JAFODV010000086.1 GCA_017380515.1 Alistipes sp. | reverse complement strand
ATATATTAGATGTCGTGTGACAATGGTGCGGGCACTGCCTCACGCATGTCGAAGTCGCCCCAGCGCTCAGCAACATAGTCGAGCGTAGAGCGTATCTCACTCTCGTCGAACGACGTCACGAGCTTAAGCCTTGTCTGCTTAAAGTCGGGCAGACCCTTGAAGTAGTTGGTCAGGTGGCGGCGCATCTCCAAGATACCTACCCTATCGCCCTTTATCTCCAACGACTTTGTGAGGTGCTCCTTGGCTATCGCCACACGCTCCACGACAGAGGGTTGTGGCAGCAGCTCGCCTGTTTCTAAGTAGTGCTTACACTCCTTGAATATCCATGGGCGGCCATACGTAGCACGGCCAATCATCACGCCATCGACGCCATACCTATCGAACATCTCCTTGCACTTAACTGCCGAGTCGACATCGCCATTGCCGATGATGGGGATTGTTATGCGGGGGTCGTTCTTAATCTTGCCTATGAGGGTCCAGTCGGCCTCGCCACGATACATCTGCGAGCGTGTGCGGCCATGTATCGTAAGGGCTGCGATGCCCACATCCTGAAGGCGCAGGGCTATCTCCTCGATGTTTTTCTGTTCGTCGCTCCAGCCGAGGCGTGTTTTGACGGTCACTGGCTTCTTTACGGCACGCACAATCTGACGTGTCATCTCCACCATAAGGTCGGGGTCACGCATCATTCCTGAGCCTGCGCCACGTGCTGCAATCTTCTTCACGGGGCAGCCGAAGTTGATGTCTATGATGTCGGGGTTGGCACTCTCGGCAATGCGTGCCGCCTCCACCATAGGCTCTATCATGTGGCCATATATCTGTATGCCTACGGGGCGCTCATAGTCGGCGATGTTGAGCTTTGCGCGCGACTTCCACGCATCACGAATAAGGCCGTCGGAGGAGATAAACTCGGTGTAGACCACATCGGCACCAAACCTCTTACACATATAGCGAAACGATGGGTCGGTGACATCCTCCATAGGGGCAAGAAACAGAGGCTTATCGCCAAGTTCAATGTCTGCAATCTTCATAGCGCATAATTTTTTGCAAAGATAACAAATTAAGGTGAAAGGTCAAAGGTGAAAGGGGAAAAGTGAGATGTCTGCGACGCTTTGTTTATTTATAGGGAAGTTAGGGAGATTAGGGAAATTAAGGAAGTTAGGGAATTTAGTGAAAAAGGTTAGCGGTTATACTTTGAGGTTAAATGCCGATAGCGCCTCCCTAAACTCCTTAAACTCCTTAAACTCCTTATCTCAGCGCCTTTCCCCATCCCACTTAGAACGGTTCTTCCAGCTCCATGTTGACAATATCGCCAATGTCGCCACCGACAAACAAGGGGTTGCACTGCACAAAGTCGGAGAGCACATACTGAAAGCCTATGTTGTAGGCCAAGGGGCTGAGGCGATTTTTCCACTCCTCGTAGCCACGCCCCTCGTCGGCAAAGAAGATGCAGTGGCGTGAGCTGAGCACCTTAAGACGCTCGTAGGTTATGCCCAGCATCGAGTCGACAGCCACCCACACCATGTCGGGCATTAGTGCTGCGCCTATGTGTGCTGTCTTGGCACCCTCCGCAATCGCCACAATGTCGTTGGGACGTGCTTTAAGCAGATGCTCGCCATAGAGACACTGCTCCAAGCGCCACCCATCGGGCAACACGCCCTCACGCTGCATGATGCTGTGAATCCAGTCGATGTAGGCATCTTCGCCCTTTATGCGCTTACCCGTTAGGGGGTCGTAGTTCATGATTTTACCGGTGCGCACCATGTTGTCGATGTCCACTTGCCAGAACACCGCATCGCCATAGTCGTTGCCACCGATGTAGTATTGTTCTACGAGTTGCTGGGCGGTGTCGTTGCCAAATGTTGCTCTGAGCCATGTTTTGTAGTCGCACTCCTTCTTCACCGTGCGCTCCATAAACCAGCGCGGTATTACGCCATAAGGCTCAGGCATGGGCATGGGGCGAGGCGGAAGCTGAGGAGTTTCTTTTTTCTTTTTTTCGTTTTCCCTATGTTTCGAAAAAAAAGAAAATTCTTTATCTCTCAACCAAGGGTTATCCTCAAAGTATTGACGTGGTGTATAGTGATAACCGCACTTATCCAAACGGTTACACTTACCTACATTGTCACTAACATATTGATTGTTATTGTGTGTATCAACGTATCGTGTAAACGCATACTTTCTACCACACTGAGGACAAACGTATCTGCTACCACGTCCTCGATACTTTTCCAATTGATATCTAAAATCGTTCATATTGATATTATTTATTTGATATTTTTTTTTCAAAACACAGGGAAAATGAAAAAAAAAATTATTTAACATTCAAAAGTGCATGTACAGACGAGGCGCTCTTATACCCCAGCGCATCGGCTATTTGTTGCAGGGTTTTGCCCTCGGAGCGCATGGCACGGGCAAGCTCGGCACGGCTATCAAGGTCGGCATCTTGCTCCTTGAGCGCACCAAAGGGCACTCGCTCGCCCGTAGCCACAAAGTTAAGACCCGAACTGAACCTCAGCACATAGGAGTCGTGCTTATACTCGTCCGAGAGATAGTTGCCCTTGACGATGCATAGGTGGCGTATGTCGTGGCGCTCAGGGTCGGGACGCAACTCCATCATTAGGCGCATCTTAGCCTCGAAACCCTGCGAGCCTATGGCATTGTGCTTCGATGGCGCCAACGACTCGGTGCGCTTGCCCGTATGGTGCAGAAAGATGATAAGCACAGAGTGCTTCACGGCAAGCTGCGAAAACTGATTTAGAAAGCTTCTGACACGGTTGTTCTCGTTCAAAGGCCCCGTATAGAGGTCGGCAAAGGCATCGACAATAACAAGGTCACGAGGCCTATCCTCAAGCATCTTGTCGAGGTTATCAACAAGGTTGTCGACCTCGAATATGAAGTCGAGGGTGTGGTAGGCCTCCTTGGGCGTGCCCAGCTCCTCCAACTGCCTCTGCATCAGCACACCTATGGCCGACGCATCGTCCTCGGTGGCTACATATATGGCGCTGCGGTGCTTAGGACAAAGCCTAAAGCCAAGATACTCTTTACTGCCACTCGCCACTGCCATAGCCAAGCCACGCAGCAGCGTCGACTTTCCGGAGTCGGAGGTGCCCACAAGTGCTGCCATGCCCGTGCGGGGAAGTATGGGGTCAACAAGGCAGTCCATGACCTCAGCCGAGAGGTTGAGCATGTCGTAGCCATTGACAAGGTATTTGCGGAAGGTGGCCTTCTCGGCATCAGCCTTCTCGTACATCTGTTGCATAAGTTGCTGCGTGTCACGACGCAACTCTTCGATTAAGTTTTGCATAGGTTTTATTTTTTAGAAATAAGGGACGGTAGGGACGGTAGGGACGGTAGGGACGGTAGGGACGGTAGGGAGATTAGGGAAGTTAAGGAAATTAGGGAAGTTAGAGAGAAGGTTAGCGGTTATACTTTTGGGTTAAACGTCGATAGCGCCTCCTTAAACTCCTTAATTTCCTTAAATTCCTTAAACTCCTTACCTCAGCGCCCCGTTCAAGAACTTAACTTTCGAGTACAAATATATAACATTCTTTCCCCCTTGTCAAGAGGGCAGAGTTAAAATTATTTAACACGCAATGTTAAGCCATTGAACGTCAACGACAAAAAAATTGCTACAGCACCCTACTTTTTTTTCGGAATCCAAAAAAAGTTTGTATCTTTGCGTTTCAGATATATAAATATAGGTAACACATGCTAAACATCGAAGAGTTTATTTCAGGCGTCGTATGTCGTGCAACAGAGGAGCTATGGGGCACAAGCGACAACATTCAGATACAAAAGACCCGCAAGGAGTTCGAGGGCGACTACACCGTTGTGGTATTCCCACTCTTGCGTGCATCGAAGAAGTCACCAGAGGCAACAGCAACCGAGCTGGGCGAGAAGATTGTGGCATCAACACCCGAGATTAAGTCGTTCAACGTAATCAAGGGATTCCTCAACCTCGTCGTAGACTCATCGTTCTGGGCACAGCGCTTTGGCGAGATAGTATCAACCGAGAACTTCGGCATGGCACCAGCCTCAGGCCGCACAATAATGATTGAGTACTCGTCGCCAAACACCAACAAGCCGCTACACCTCGGCCACATACGTAACAACCTACTCGGCTACTCGGTAGCAACAATCCTTAAAGCCAACGGCCACAACGTAATCAAGGTGAACTTGGTGAACGACCGAGGCATTCACATCTGTAAGTCGATGCTCGCATGGCAGCTCTATGGCAATGGCGAGACCCCCGCATCATCAGGCATGAAGGGCGACCACCTCGTGGGTAAGTACTATGTGGAGTTCGACAAACACTACAAAGCCGAGATTAAGGAGCTTGTGGCGCAAGGCATGAGCGAGGACGAGGCAAAGAAGAAGGCACCTATCATGCTTGCTGCGCAGGAGATGTTGCGCAAGTGGGAGGCAAAGGACGAGGCGGTATACTCGCTATGGCAGACTATGAATGGCTGGGTATACGAGGGCTTCGACGTTACGTACAAGGCTCTCGGCGTAGACTTCGACAAGGTATATTACGAGTCTGAGACCTACCTCTTGGGCAAGAGCCTCGTTGAAGATGGTCTTCAGAAGGGCGTATTCTTCCGCAAGGAGGACAACTCGGTATGGATTGACCTTGAGGCAGATGGCCTCGACCAAAAGCTGCTCCTTCGTGGCGACGGCACCTCGGTATATATGACTCAGGACCTCGGCACAGCGCTCAGCCGCTTCGACGAGAACAGCCTCGACGACATGATATATGTTGTGGGCAACGAGCAGAACTACCACTTCCAGGTGCTCAAGCTCGTACTAAAGAAGCTCGGCTATGAGTGGAGCGACAACATCTTCCACCTATCATACGGCATGGTGGAGCTTCCTGAGGGTAAGATGAAGTCACGTGAGGGCACGGTAGTAGATGCCGACGACCTTATCGCCGACATGGTGGGCACAGCACGTGAGATGTCTGATGAGTTAGGCAAGCTCGACGGCTGCACAGAGGAGGAGGCTAACGCCATCTGCGAGATGGTGGGTCTTGGCGCTTTGAAGTACTTTATCCTCAAGGTAGACCCCAAGAAGACAATGTTGTTTGACCCACGTGAGAGCATCGACTTCAACGGCAACACTGGCCCATTTATCCAGTATACCCACGCACGCATACGCTCAATCATGCGTAAAGCCGAGGAAGCGGGCATCGCCACCGACAACTTCCTACAAGCACCACTACTTCAGGAGGAGGTGGAGCTCATCAAGCTCCTTTCGGAGTACCCAGCAGTAGTACGCACCGCAGGCGAGCAGTTTGCACCATCGGTAATCGCAGCTTATGCCTACGACCTTGCTAAGCAGTTCAACGGCTACTACCACGACCACTCAATCCTCAAGGAGGAGAACGAGGCAGTGCGCTCATTGCGCCTTAAGCTTGCAGCAGAGGTGGCACGTGTGATACGCTCAGCAATGTCGCTCTTGGGCATCAACGTTCCTGAGCGAATGTAACGACAACACTACGGAGTGCTTCGCCATGTCGAGGCACTTCTTTTTTTTCAATCGACTATGAAACAACTTTTGTATTTAGCCCTCATGCTTCTCGCCGCAGCCTGCCTATCGCAGCACACCAACGAGAATAGCAACGAGAATAGTAACGATGTCGACACCATCGACGAGGAGAGCTACGAGGTGGCCACACGACGCATAAAGCTGCCCTTCGACAACATCAACGAGATTCGCAGCCGCCAACACTATGACTATGTCATAGAGCACTACTGGGACGACTTCGCCTTCGAGGCAGAGGACGCTACGGACATCTACGACATCGACGAGCTAAATGCAGCATTTGCCCAGTATGTGATGATAATACCCAGCCAACAGGCCGACTCGTTGCTTCGCAGCCTAATACACCGTGCCGAGAGTAGCCTCGCCGCCCTCGACATGTTCGCCGAGGCAGCCCACACCGTGCTCTACGACCCCAACTCGCCAGCACGCAACGACGAGTACTACATACCAATATTGGAGGAGCTCGCCAAGTCGCCACTCTACGACGAGTACGACAAGATGATACCCCAGCACACGCTACATATAGTGAAGCAGAATAGGGTTCGAAGCGTTGCCAACAACTTTCGTTACACCCTCGCAGACGGCACTCAGCACTCGCTGCATAGCATCAAGGCCGACTACACAATCCTACTCTTCAACAACCCAGGATGCGAGACCTGTAGAGAGGTTATCGACCAGATAGAACACTCCGAAAAGCTCAAGGAGCTGAGCGCAAAATATAGCATCGTAACCCTCGCAATATATCCCGACGAGGATATCGAGGCGTGGCACGACTATCTGCCGTCGATGCCCAAGGGGTGGATATGCGGATACGACCAGGGCATGGTACTCACCAACAACAAACTATACGACCTCAAGGCAATACCATCACTATATCTACTCGACAGAGCAAAGCACGTCCTGGTGAAAGATGGCATGAGCATCGAGCAGGTAGAGCAGATCATAAGCCAGGGAATACAGCTATGATAGATACATTCGTAGAACTCGGCAACCGCCTAACGTCATTCGGCCATCGCCACGACATCATCGCCCAGGCCATCGCCGAGAATGGCTGGTTTAGCGAGCAGGATATAGTGCGCTCGGTGGAGGCAATACGCCTAACCATGCTCCAGCACAACACGCTGACAGAGTGGATGGCACACTACACCCCTACGCCTACGCCTAAGCGTGTAGCCCTCATCATGGCGGGCAACATACCCCTCGTCGGCTTCTTCGACCTTATGTGCACGCTTGTCAGCGGCCACGAGTGCCACTACAAGCCCTCGTCCAAGGATAGAGTGCTCATGCACCACATCGTAGCTGAGCTACGTGCCATATGCCCCGACATCGCCATATACGACTACTCGGCAGATGAGCACTACGACATGGCCATAGCCACTGGCGGCGACGATGCCAACCGCTACTTCAAGGAGCACTTCGCCACAACACGCCATCTGTTGCGTGGCAGCCGCCACTCTATCGCCATTCTCGACGGCACAGAGTCCCACGATGAGCTCACCGCCCTCGCCACAGACATAACAGCCTACTCAGGCCTCGGCTGCCGCTCAGTGTCTATGATATTCTACCCCGAGAACACCACACCCCCACTCGTCGCACACCCCGCTGCATGCCCCAAGCTCGAGGCAAGCCTACGCATGCGCAAGGCACTACTTACGATGCAGTCTACGCCCTACGACGACTACGATGGCTATATCACTACTCTCGGCACATCGTTTCCGCAGTCACTCGCAGAGGTAACACTGTGTAAGTATCGCTCGCTAAACGAGGTATACGCATGGCTCGACAGCCACACAGAGGCCATACAGTGCGTTGTGTCGCATCTCGACACTCTTAATGCTCACCTTCCCTTCGGCCGCACCATACCCTTCGGCACAGCCCAATACCCCACTCTCATGGACTATGCCGACGGCATCGACACGATGGCGTTTCTGACAAGGTGAAAGGGGAAAGTAAGAAGTGAAAAGTGTGGTGTCTGCGACGCTTTGTTTAATGAGGAATTAGTAATTAGTAGTGAGTAATTAGTAATCGTTTGTCATTCTGAGCGTAGCGAAGAATCTCTCGGTTGGTGCTAACGTTTAATGTTCGTACTTACTGCGAGATGTTTCGCTTTGCTCAACATGACATACTGAGTATCAATAATGTCATTGTATATGTCATTCTGAGCGTAGCGAAGAATCTCTCGGTGAGCGCTAACTGCGAGATCCTTCACTTTCCGTTCTGGATGACATAGTCTCCTCCTTACTTTCGTGAAAAGTGAAAAGTGAGAGGTGAAAAGTGAGAAGTAAGGAGCGCTAAAGGCGCAAGTGTTTATATCACGCGGGTATTAAAAATAATACCCGCATTTTTTTATAGT
>JAFODV010000085.1 GCA_017380515.1 Alistipes sp. | reverse complement strand
GGTAATATCCGTGTCGGTGACGGTAGTTTCGTCTCCGATCCGCAGTACCAGCGGCAGTTTTTTGTAAATAGGGGCAACGCCTACATTTTCCACGGCAAGCACCACGTCGGCGGTTTTGCCCGGTGCGGCGTTCTGGGGACAGGTAAATCGGTCGATAACAAAGTGATAGCCCATTTTCGCGATCCACTTGTCCACCTTTTCTTGCCACTCATAGGGGATCGGCATGGATTTCGGATTGAACGTGGAAATATGCCAGGAGAGGGTGGTTTCGATGATTTCATCCAGATTCCAGCCCTGTCGCATCCACTCTCCCAGAGAGCCTTCTTCCAGTTCTGTGCGAAGCTGATGAAGAGGTCTGCACATGCGCTGATAACAGCGATAACAAGGATGATTGCAAAGAGAATGTAACACCAGTAGATAGTGTTGCTTACAGAACCTGCCAATGCAACAGCGTTCTCGCCATCGATCTTAGCCTTCTTGTTAGCCTCGATAGATGCAGCGATGTTATCCTGCATGATAACCACGTTGTTGCGGTAGATCTGAAGAGTGTCAGCAGTTGCCTTGTAGTCAGCTACAACAGCGTTTGCAGCCTCGAGCTGCTTCTTCTGCTTAGCGTTAAGGCTCTTAAGCTCGCCGAGCTGTGCGATCTCCTGCTCTGCTACTGCCTTAGCCTCAGCCTTAGCTGCTACCTTAGCCTCATAAGCGGGGATATGAACGTTCAAAGTCTCATCGAGCTTTGCCTGCTCCTCTACGATGCCCTCCTCATCGAGCATATCCTCACCAATCTGTGCAGCGAAGACGTTGCCCAACTCCTGAATACCTTCCTCTACGGTTGCAACGTTCTGAACAAGAGGAGTGCTGTTGGTGATCTTTGAAGACTCTGGGGCCTCCATACCATCCATTACAGCCATGCCTACTGTCAGCGCTGAACCGAGAACGAGAAGGACAGTGACTATTAATCTAAAAATTTTCATAGTAATTTGCTTCTTAATGTAAGTTGTCTAATTATCGCTTGTTGTATGCTGTGAGCATATCAATCAATGTGATTGAGCTATCCTCCATCTTAACAACCTGAGCCTCGATCTGAGCAAGGATGTAGTTGAAGAAGATCTGAAGAATAACAGCAGCGATAAGACCGAGCATAGTAGTCAAAAGAGCCACCTTGATACCACCTGCAACGACTGCGGGAGAGATAGTTGCCTGAGCCTGGATATCATCGAATGCCTGGATCATACCAACAACGGTACCCATGAAACCGAGTGATGGAGCAAGTGCGATGCACAATGAAATCCAAGAGAGACCGCTCTCCATCTCACCCTGCTTAACTGAACCGTATGATACTACAGCCTTCTCAACAGACTCGAGACCCTGGTCGTAGCGCATAAGGCCCTGGTAGAAGATTGAAGCAACGGGACCGCGAGTGTTACGGCAGTACTCCTTAGCAGCCTCAACACCGTCAGTGTTAAGGATCTCCTCAACGCGAGCGATGAACTTCTTAGTGTTGATCTTAGACAATGCGAGGAAGAGGATACGCTCTACTGCGATAGCCATACCGAGGATCAAGCAAACCAAAGGCAAGAGCATCCAGCCCCAACCACCCTCGAGGAACTTCTTCAAAAGAGCGAAGTGCATAGGCTCACCCTGCAACTCTGCCTCCTCTGCGTCAGCCTCCTCAGCTGGTGCGTCTACAACCTGCTCAACGGGTGCCTGCTGTGCAGCAGCCTCGTCGTTAGCCTCCTGTGCGTAAGCAGCGCCGAATGAGAGAGTGGCAGCTGCCAAAACCAAAAATAATTTTTTCATAGTGTTTTGATAGTTAAAATTTGTAATTTTTAGTAGTTGTTTTCTCTATATTTTTGTTTGTTAGCAATATTTCTTTGCTTTGTATTTTTGCCCTTTACAACGCAATTCTGGGGGATATTTGGCCCATGTATTGCATGGAACTGCGTATCAATCAAAATATTACACCCATAAAGAGGACTATTTTACCATGCTGTAGTCCGCTTTTTCGGTGGTTATCAGTGCGAAATATACGGATTATTTTCCGAAAATACAACCCTCTTACAAAGTAAATTCACCGCGCAGAGGACGTCGCATCAAATTGAGTGTTTCCGAAAGTGGCAAATTTTTGCCTAAAACGTACATTAGTTTTGTCACCGCTGCTTCGATTGTCATGTCGTGGCCCGACACTACGCCAGCCTCCTGAAGTGCCAATCCAGTCTCGTAGAGGTGCATCTGCACAGCGCCATCCTTGCACTGCGACACGTTGACAACAACGACACCCTTGGCGATAGCCTCCTTCACAATGTCGACGAACCACTCAGACGTTGGGGCATTACCCGCGCCATAGGTCTCAAGCACCACGCCGCGCACGTTGCTGTCGATGAGCATGGCGCGAAGTGTTGCAGGACGGATGCCTGGGAAGAGCTTTACTACGATGACATCGTTCGAGAGTGACTCGCTGATGCGGAACTCATCCGAGAAGTCTGGTGCATAGGGAGCTATGTACTGCGTGTTGTACTGAATGCTCACACCCACGTCTGCAAGTGCACCGTAGTTGAACGACGCAAAAGCGTTGAGTGCCTCGGCACTATGCTTTGTTGTGCGGTTGCCGCGCATGAGTTTGTTCTGGAAGTAGAGTGCTACCTCGGGAACTATGGGGTGTCCATTCTCGTTGCGAGCGCCTGCAATCTCGATTGCTGTGATGAGGTTCTCGCGGCCATCGGTACGCAGGATGCCGATGGGAATCTGGCTTCCGGTGAAGATCACAGGCTTAGCGAGGTTCTCGAGCATAAAGCTCAGAGCAGCAGCTGAGTATGACATTGTATCAGTGCCATGGAGCACCACAAAGCCATCGTATTTGCAGTAGTTGTCGCGGATTAGGCGAGCCATGTCGACCCAGTTTTCCACCGATACGTTTGATGAGTCGATGGGAGGTTTGATGGTTATAACCTCAAGGTCAACCTTTAGGCGTTTGAGCGAGGGGAACTCCTCATAAATTCCGCTAAAGTCGAATGGAACGAGTGCGCCAGTGGCCTCGTCTGTCTTCATACCGATTGTTCCACCGGTATATATTATCAATATCGAAGATCTCTTCATAACTGAAGGTGTAGGCTTTTATGCACCACATATCTTTACAAAGATAGACAAAATTTGCTATACTCAAGCTACTTTTGCTATTTTTTTTCGTTTTTATGCAAAAATAAATGCATTT
>JAFODV010000084.1 GCA_017380515.1 Alistipes sp. | reverse complement strand
CTGGCTCATCATCCAATACTTGTTGCAATAGTAGCTTCTTCTGTTGTCCACCGCTGAGTTTCTCAAACTCCTCTCTTCTCGCCTCATCACCTAATAGCCTTCTCGCCTCATCGCCTGATAGTCTTTGTGGCTTGTTATTGTTGACGCCGAGACGGAGGATGTCGTTGCTTGGCAGTCGGGCGAGAACTACTATTTCAACGAGGCTGTTAGCGAGGATGAGGCTCTTGTTATTGAGGGCTTGCGTCCTAAGTTTGACATTGCGCCATGGCGTGGTGCAGGTGTTGCAATTCCTGTATTCTCACTACGCTCTGAGTCGAGCTTCGGTGTTGGTGAGTTCAACGATATCCGTCTTATGGTTGATTGGGCAGCTGCTACAGGTCAGTCAATCATTCAGATTCTGCCTATCAACGACACTACAATGACGGGCACATGGCAGGACTCATATCCTTATAACGCCAACTCTACATTCGCTCTTCACCCTCAGTTCCTCCACTTGCCATTGGTGGGTAAGCTAAAGGACAAGGCTCAGATGCAGCGCTTTGAGGAGCTTGGCAAGGAGCTTAACTCGTTGCCAAATGTCGACTACGAGCGTGTGAACAATGCTAAGGCTGAGTACCTACACCTCATCTTCGACCAGGAGGGCAAGAAAACTCTCGCCTCTAAGGAGTTTAAAGCCTTTATGGAGGCTAACGAGGAGTGGTTGCGTCCATATGCTATCTTCTGCGCCTTGCGTGATGAGAAGGGTACTCCTGATTTCTCGACATGGGGCACAATGGCTAAGTACACTAAGGCTAAGGCTACAAAGTATGAGAAGGAGCACGCCGAGGCTGTTGCCTACAACTACTTCGTGCAGTATCACCTCTCTAAGCAGTTACGCGAGGTGCGTGACTATGCACATGCTCATGGCGTAGTTCTCAAGGGCGATATTCCAATCGGTATCTCTCGCACAAGCGTCGATGCATGGGTATATCCTGAGCTCTTCAACATGGACTCATCGGCGGGTGCTCCACCTGATGACTTCTCTGTTATGGGTCAGAACTGGGGTTTCCCAACATACAACTGGGCTAAGATGGCTGAGGATGGCTATGCTTGGTGGAAGGCTCGCTTCGTGAAGATGGCTGAGTACTTCGATGCATACCGTATCGACCACATCCTTGGCTTCTTCCGCATCTGGGAGATTCCTCTCGATGCTGTTAATGCGCTTCTTGGTCGCTTCAACCCAGCACTCCCTTACTCCTACGAGGAGATTGCCTCATACGGCTTTAAGTTCGAGGGCTGGCACGTGGGCAATGTGGCTGAGACCGACAATGTGCTATTTGTCGAGGATAAGATTCAGAAGGGTAAGTTCCACCCACGTATCTCGGCATACAACACCGACTGCTATCGCTGGCTTAGCGACGATCAGAAGGAGGCCTACAACCGCCTATATAACGACTTCTTCTATCGTCGTCACAACGACTTCTGGAAGTGGGAGGCCATGAAGAAGCTTCCACCACTTACCGAGGCTACTCGCATGCTTGTATGTGGCGAGGACTTGGGTATGATTCCTGACTGCGTGCCATCAGTGATGTCGGGCGAGCAGATTCTCTCGCTCGAGATTCAGCGTATGCCTAAGGACCCAAAGGTTGAGTTTGGCTCAACATACGACTACCCATACCTCTCAATCTGCACTACAGGCACTCACGACATGAATCCTTTGCGTGCTTGGTGGGAGGAGGATCGTGGCGTTACACAGCGCTTCTACAACCAGGTGCTCGGCGCATGGGGCGAGGCTCCATACTTCTGCGAGCCTTGGATCTCGGAGCAGGTTATCGCTATGCACCTTAAGTCGCCAGCAATGCTTACCGTTCTTCCATTGCAGGATTGGATGGCTATGGATGGTGAGTTGCGCCGTGAGAATCCACACGACGAGCGTATCAACGTGCCAGCAAACTCACGTCACTACTGGCGCTACCGCATGCACATCACCCTCGAGGAACTTCTTAAGAGCGAGAATCTTAACAAGATGATTCGTCAGAAGATTGCTGAGTCGGGCAGATAGTGCACCGCACATAAATGATAATGGGGCTTTCCACTTCGGATAGCCCCATTGTTTTCTTTAATTAGTAAAGAGTAGTGAGTAATTAGTAATGAGTAGTGAGTAATATTACCCAGAGCTTTAGCGGCTCTACCCAGTCTACCCAGAGCGAGGCGGTCTTACCCAGTATACCCCTATTTGTCATGTTGAGCGAACGCGAAACATCTCCCAGTCTGCGCTAAGGTTCTCTCTTAGCACAAACTGAGAGATTCTTCACTTCGTTCAGAATGACATTGTCAGTGAGTAATAAGTAATGAGTAGTGAGTAATGAGTAGTGAGTAACAAAAAATATTACTAATTACTCTTTACTAATTACTCTTTACTAATTACTCTTTACTAATTACTAATTACTAATCACCCTAATAAATCTCCTCAAGCAGAGCAGCAAGGCGTAGTCCGCCCTTGAGTAGCTGTTGCTCAACGACGGGAGTATACTGCGCCACATAGTCGTACGAGAGGTTATCACCAGTAGTCGAGTTGCGGTATATATCATCGGCAATAGCCACGCACTCTTCAACCCAGTCGTTAGGCGTGCCCTGAACAACTGCTCGGCACTCCTTGCGACTAAGCCTATCTATCTGCCTCTGCCACTCTGTATAGCTCCACTTGTGTGCCGACTCAACAATCTCGCTATCCCACACCGAGTGTAGCTTCTTGCTCTTGCCAAAGAACTTTACCTGAGTGCCATTGCCACCTCGGTCGCTCTTGTGCCCTGCATGCATTGGGCAATGTAGGTCGCCTACCAGGTGAATGAGCATCATTAGCTCGGCGCGCTCCTCCTCCTTCGTTAGCTCGCCACTCTTTAGGCGCTCGACAATAGAGTTTACTGCCGTCACAACATCACCCTTAGGCTCTCGCTGCGACTCTGCGTAGCTGCCCTCCGAAGGCTCTACGTTGACATAGTGCCATGTCTTGGTGTAGGCATATTCAGGCGTATGACTGGCGTTGTCCATCCAGTTGGCAACATATACCATCGACTTGCCGTCGAGCACCTTTGTTATGCGCTTCAATGCTCTCTTCGATAGGTGGTTTTCGGCAACTGAGGCAACAACATCGTGACCCTTAGGACCCCATGCTGAGGCACTAAACGATATGGAAAGAGTTAGTATTAAGGTAATAAATCTCTTCATTTACAAACTATTGGTTCATTGTTGCGAGGAACTCGTTGTTGTCACGTGTGAGGCTAAACTGCTTCTGGATGAACTCCATAGCCTCTACTGTGGTCATATCCGAGAGGTGCTTGCGAAGAATCCATGTACGCTGCATAACGCTCTGAGGTAGTAGCAAATCCTCACGTCGTGTGCCCGATGCAACAACGTCGACAGCAGGGTAGATACGCTTGTTGGCAAGCTTTCTATCAAGCTGAAGCTCCATATTACCCGTACCCTTGAACTCCTCGAAAATAACCTCGTCCATCTTCGAGCCAGTGTCGATAAGTGCTGTGGCAATAATCGTTAGCGAACCTTTCTCCTCGGTATTACGTGCCGCACCAAAGAAGCGCTTAGGCTTGTGCAGTGCGTTTGCATCAACACCACCTGAGAGCACCTTGCCTGATGCTGGCTGAACAGAGTTGTAGGCACGTGCAAGACGGGTGATAGAGTCGAGGAAGATGACCACGTCGTGGCCACTTTCAACCATGCGCTTTGCCTTCTCTAATACCATCTCTGCAACCTTTACGTGGCGTGATGCCTGCTCGTCGAATGTCGAGGCAACAACCTCGGCCTTGACGTGGCGAGCCATCTCTGTAACCTCCTCAGGGCGCTCGTCGATGAGCAACACTATCATATATACCTCTGGGTGGTTGTCGGCAATAGCATTTGCTATCGACTGCAACAACATTGTTTTACCCGTCTTAGGCTGTGCCACAATCATGGCACGCTGACCCTTGCCGATAGGAGCAAAAAGGTCGATAATGCGGTTAGATACGCTATTGTGGCCATTGCCCGTAATGTTAAACTTCTCCGATGGGAACAATGGTGTCAAATATTCAAACTGCTGGCGGTCACGCACATACTCGGGCTTAAGACCGTTGATCTTTTCAACATGAACCAGTGGGAAGTACTTTTCGCCAATCTTTGGTGGACGTATTGTTCCAAATACGGTGTCACCAGCCTTAAGGCCAAAGAGCTTGATTTGTGATGGCGACACATAGATGTCGTCTGGCGAGTTGAGATAGTTGTAGTCTGCCGAACGCAAGAAACCAAAGCCGTCTGGCATAATCTCAAGAACACCCTCGCCCTCAACAACTGCCGTAAAGTCGTCCTTGGTGATCTCCACCTCTTCGTCCTCGGTGATGTTTTCGTTATGTGCTTCGTATTCGTCGCTGATGATGTTATCTATCGTTGTGTCGATGTCAACCTCCTCGGCGGTGGTGCTATCGTCGATGACAACCTCCACGATTGGCGCTGGCTCTTTCATAGGCTCTCTTTCAACCTTGGGTCTTCTGCCACGACGCTTGGGAGCATTTTGCTCTGCTGGCTGTGGGGTAGTTGGTGTTGTTGGTGTTGTTGGTGTTGCCTCGCTCTCTGCTGGTTCCTGAATAACCTCGGGTTCGTTGTTTGCTGGCGCAACCTCAGGTTTTGGGTTGGTGTTTCCACCTATCTTTATACCGTTCATGCGTGGGCGACGACCTCGACGTGCAGGTGCTGCCTGCTCCTCAGCTGGAGCTTCTGATGTGGCTGCGGCAACTATCTTGTTGATAAGCTCACCCTTTTTCATTGTCGATGGTACTATGCCTAATACCCTTGCAATCTCACGTAACTCATGGATGGTTTTACCCTCCAATGCTGACAAATCGTGCATATGTTATATATTTTGATTTATAATTACCCAACAGAAGTAGGGCAACATAGATTTCTGTATAAGTGATGCAAATATAATGCATTTATTCGAATTTACAATATTGTTTTACTCTTTTTTGTGATAAAGTGGCTAAATCGGGCGCTAAATTTTATTGTGTTTGCATCTGTTTTTAAAGGGCTTGCCCAAGCCATGCGGACGCTGAAAATGCAGTATGCCCAAAGTTGCAGAAACGTTATTTTTCGCAGAAATAATAGCAGTTTAATAAATTATTACTACATTTGTACATACAACACATATGTAATACTATGAACATTGTTTTTAAATACCGAATGCTCAGCGACGAGAGCGATAATTTTGTACGTGACTTTGAGGTATACCCCGATATGACTCTTAGCCAGTTCTCCGACTTCTTGCTCGATGCGCTTAACTATGAGCCATGCATGGTGTCAATATTTAAGGCAGATGGCGAGTGGCGCCCCGTGGAGGAGTTTTCCGAAATAGACCTTGGCGACGATGTGCCAGGAGCACCACGTGCAATGGATAAGGTGCGACTAATGGATGTTACAAGCGACTTCCACGAGCGTATCATCTACACTTTCGATATGCTCAACAATCGCTCATACTACATCGAACTGCTTGATATGCAGCGCCCCAATGCTGAATTGGAGTATCCACGTGTGGCATTTGAGCATGCGCCAACCCCTGACCAGTATGACCCTGAGGCAACAGAGGACTCAGGCTCGATATTCGAGGAGATGATGAGCGACTACAACGAGTTTGACGGCGACGATAACTATGACGATGAGTTCTAAGCAGCCGACACTCATAGTAATTGTAGGACCTACTGGATCGGGTAAGACAGCACTTGCTGTGACTCTTGCCCGCCACTATTCTGCGCCTATAATATCTGCCGACTCACGACAGTTCTATCGTGGCTTGCCTATTGGCACAGCGCAGCCAACCGCTGAGGAGCTATCACTTGCCGAGCACCACTTTATTGCCGACCGTGAGGTGGATGATGATTTTAACTCAGGACGTTATGAGCATGAGGCTCTTGCACGCCTCAACGAGCTGTTTAAGCGTCATGATGTGGTGGTTGCTGTGGGTGGCTCAGGACTCTATATTCAGGCTCTGTGCGAGGGTATGGATAACCTTCCTGAAGCTAACGAGGAGCTACGCCAAAGCCTTAGGTGTCGCCTTGAAAATGAGGGTGTAGAGTCGCTATTCGAGGAGTTGCGTAGACTCGACCCCGACTATGCCGAGGTTGTCGATAGGCACAACCCCGCACGCATCATGCGAGCATTGGAGGTCTGCATAACGAGTGGTAGACCATACTCCGAACAACGCAAAGGTGAGAAGCAGACACGACCATTCAGTATCATCAAGATTGGCACCGACCTGCCGCGTGATATACTCTACGAGCGCATTAACCTGCGTGTAGACATGATGGTGCGTGATGGCCTTGAGGCCGAGGCTCGAGCAATGCTTCCTAAGCGTCATCTTAATTCGTTGCAGACGGTGGGCTATCGTGAGATGTTCGACTACTTCGACGGTAACTGCTCGCTCGACGAGGCGATAGAGCTTATCAAGCGTAACTCACGGCGCTATGCCAAGCGCCAGCTAACATGGTTTAGGCGTGACGTGGAAATTGCATGGTTCTCGCCATACGACATTGAAACGATAATATCACATATTGACGCTAAGATTTTGCAGAATTAAATAAATTTACTACATTTGCAACGTCTTTTCGAAGACTGTGTTGCTCGGATGGTGGAATAGGTAGACACGCCGGACTTAAAATCCTGTGGGCAGTAATGCCCGTACCGGTTCGACCCCGGTTCCGAGTACACTTTAGAGAGGAATTTTCGTTCCTCTCTTTTTTTGTTGCTATGTGAACGTGTGGACGACAACTACGTTGTCTTTGTGATGTAGGTTGTGTCATCTAGCGTGCAAGCCCGCCAATGCCACAAACAACATCACATGGCTTTGCCATTGTCCACACTATATCTCCGCCTCGAAATCGCTGTGCTCACTTAATGGCGGTTGCCGTGTTTTTGCGCATCATGCGCGCAAAAATCACAGCGACGATAGCAAGCTATCGTTCGACCCCGGTTCCGAGTACACTTTTAGAGAGGAATTTTCGTTCCTCTCTTTTTTATTGCTATGTGAACGTGTGGACGACAACTACGTTGTCTTTGTGATGTAGGTTGTGTCATCTAGCGTGCAAGCCCGCCAATGACATAAGCATGCTTGCCTCCGGTTACTTATATTTTATTCTCTACGGCTGAAAGTATTTCGTCACGAAGTGCACGGGGAGTGACATTCTTCATGATGACTAATAGGTAGGAGTTATAAATCTGCTCAAGGATAAAGCTTGGGGCAAGATCACCCGTTAGGCGAATGGCGTTCCAATGACGTTTATTAAAGTGCCATGCCTCGGTAATCTCCTCGTGTAGGTCACGTAGTTCAATAGCCAAGTCGGGGTCGCACTTGACAACTACATGGTCGTTGTGCCTAAGATCTATCACGGCAAACCACCTGCCGCCAACCTTATACACTAACGTATCGTCGTCAAAGGGTGTGGTCTCGGCAACGTATGGTAGGCTGAGGCAATATTTGCGAATATCCTCAATGCTCATATTACTCTTGCATAAGTAGCACAACGGCAGTTGTTGATACGCCCTCCTCACGACCCTCAAAGCCGAGGTGTTCGGTGGTGGTAGCCTTAACCGAGATGCGGTCAACGGCAATGCCAACGACCTCGGATAGACGCTTACGCATAGTGTCGATATGTGGACGTAGCTTAGGACGCTGCATGGCAATGGTGCAATCTATATTGCTAATATCGTAGCCTTTAGACTTTACTAACTCAACAACATGTTTAAGCAAAACTGTAGAGTCGATGCCCTTATACTGTTGGTCGGTATCGGGGAATAGCTTGCCAATGTCGCCAAGAGCCAAGGCGCCAAGCATAGCATCACAAATAGCGTGTATCGCAACATCGCCATCGGAGTGTGCAACACAACCCTTTGTATGCTCAATCTCCACGCCACACAACACCAAGCGCAAGCCATCGGCCAGCGCGTGAACATCATATCCATGACCAATTCTAATATCCATATCTATCTCTTTTTACGTTTATAATCGAGCCAACGGCGCATGATTGCGAGTATCTTGCCACGCACCCAACGAGGTGTCGACAACCATAATTTTTCGTGTCGTCGCCAGCGAGGAGTTGTGCAATCCACAATCTTGCCACTCTCACGACGCACCTTATCAACAACGCCAATAATCTCACCACGCTGACACTCCTCAGTCTGAATTATATTGCCGTCGCCACGAAGCACAACAATGCCATCGGTAATACTCAGCACTCTGTGCACGATAATCTGGTTTTGCGCACCACGAAACATCGCTATGCGACCCATTATATCCTCCTCGGCATCAACTCTACGCACTATGATAATATCGTCACCAAAGCCGAGCATAGGCAACATGCTGTAGCCCTTGACACGAAGCTCGAAGCTCTGGCCAATAGGTACAACCGACTCAATATTATCGAGTAGTCTCTGCATTTGAAATCATTGTTTGATGTGATAAATAGGCAGCCTCAGCATTAGGTAAACATGCTAAATGATACACCGGTACACAGCGCAACAACTCGCCAAGAGTCGTGCAGATAGAGTCCTGCAATGCGCCGTCGTGCGCAAACTGAGGTGGTGTAGAGGGCAATACAGCACCAATAGCTGCTATCGTCGATAGGCGCTTGATGTTGTTGTCAGGGGCTTGGCTCAAACGGCAGAAGGCGGCGATAGGGTAGCTAAGATTTTTGTAGCATGGTGTCTTACCACTCCATGGCGAGCCATAGATGATAGCCTTGCCGTCAACAAAACGCACTATTGGCGAATCGTCGTTAAGAAGGTGAGCGCCCAGAATGTTTTCACGCCAGAGACGTGTGTGTGTGCTTTTGCCAGTTCCCGACTCACCGAGAAACAATACTACGCGACCATCGCACTCGATAGCCGATGAGTGAATGGCAATGCCATTGTGCTGAGCAAGCACAACGCCAAACATAATCCATAGGCCAAAGCGCAATATGGCAATATCGATATTTTCAGGTTTTATGTTTGTTGTAATGTTGTTTGACGCTGTGTCAATAGCAAACTCTATGACATGATGTTCGGAGTTGCACGAAGCTATGCGATATAGATAACCCTCAGTGCTCTTATATAGTGCACCATGTGCATCTGCCTCTGCCAAATAGGACTCGGATATAGGTTTTATTGCCGCATTGTCGTATGTTCTAAAGTCGTTGTCAAACGAAAAATAACAGTCGGCACCACCACAACTGTCGCTCTTAAAGGGAGCAAAGCCACGTAGGCCCAGAGCAACTAAGTCGCGATCGGAACGAATACGTAAATCGGCAATTATGTAATCGTGGTTGGTCATTATTCAAGGGTTATTATACGATTGCAATATTCAAGCGAGCTCTCACGATGGGCAATAACGATGATGGTTATGCCCTTATTCTCTGCCGAAAGCTTAGAAATCGCACTGTTAATATTTGACTCACTCTTAGCATCAAGTGAAGATGTGGCCTCATCAAACATCAGTACTTTACATCGTTTATATAGTGCACGAGCAATTCCTATTCGCTGTCGCTGACCACCTGAAAGACGTGCTCCAAACTCTCCGATACGGCTATTTATGCCGTCGGGAAGTGAGTCTACAAGCGCCATTAAGTCAGCCTGGCTAATAACCTCATTAATAAGGTTGTAGTCTATGTCTTTAGAATCAATGCCGAAGGCAATATTTTCAACGAGCGAGCCATCGGTGATAAATACATTTTGTGAGACATAGCCCACCGAATTTTGCCACTCCGAGATGTTGGCATCCGTGAGCTCTACATCATCGACGACTATTGTTCCGGAAGTTGGACGATACAGGCCAAGGATAATGTTGAATAGAGTGGTTTTTCCCACACCCGATGCTCCTCGTATGCCCACTCGCTCACCCTTGGTGATGGTCATTGATAGGTGTGAAATGGTGTCGTTTGCAGCGTCGTCATACCTAAATGATATGTCACGTAGCTCAATACAACTATTCATATCCATGCGCTTTGAGGTGGTGGCTACCTCGCAATAGTCATCAACCGTAATGTTGTTGAGTACGTCTATAGAGTAGCTGTTATAACGAAGTGTGCTCCATGCTGACATCATGTTACGTATGACGGGAAGTAGACGAATGGCGGCAACAGCAAACACACCAAACATGAGTTGAAGGTCGCCACTGCTTGAGCCACCCCACAAGGCTATTGCTACCAAGCCAATGACCAGGCCAATCTCGACAAATGCTTGTGGAAGCATGGCTATGGAAGCCTGGCGATTGCGTACATCGACAATCTCTGTCATTGCCAAGTCGAAGTTGTTGAGCATATGTGGCATAGCGCCACCTATCTTAACATCTGCATAACCTCTAAAAGTCTCTAACACTATGCGGCTTTTTGTTCGTTGCAACTCGTTTTCACGACGGCCTACTTCGCTAAGCTTTCGACGCACAACAGCATAAAATAACACTGCAATTGGAACGAATATTAGCAAGGCAAATAGGGCGAGGCGTAGCGAATATAGCGATAGAGCAGCAAACATCACTATTAGAAGTATGGCATCACCAACAATTTGTGCAATAGGTTTAAGTACCCCAGATGTGAACATCATGCTAACAGCATTTACATCACGGGCTAAATGGGCAGAGTTGCTTCGCTTAATGAAGCCGAGGCCTCGCTGATAGTAGCCTACAAACAACTTGCGTGATTTTTCCCGCCGGTGGGAATTTTTCTGCTTTTCTTGGTGCATCTTGCACATTTTTTCCTTTTTTAATTATCAAATCTGTAGAAAATGCCCTCACCCCGTTGCAATTGGTATAACTCTATAATATACTAATATAGCAAACCTCCAAAT
>JAFODV010000083.1 GCA_017380515.1 Alistipes sp. | reverse complement strand
GCTATCCAGCAGGCAATGAACTAATCAACTGATTGGTTTATAATATATTGAAAGGAGCAGACCTTCGGGTTTGCTCCTTTTTTATATGCTGTTTAGGGAGTTATTTGGCGTTTGTGAATAGAGTGTGTTTTGGGGACTTTTTGGGGTGATATAATACTGAGGTAGTAGTTTGTGTGGAGATGATGTTTAATTGCTATAAAGAAGACTAAAACACCATTTAATTGAATATCCGCGCACCCAAATAGCACCCAATATTTCTGTGTAAATGACTACTGTTTGGTATATATAAATCAAACCAATACAGTAAGATTATGAAAGCAGGAGTAACAATGTCTTTTACCGTAAGAAAGAGTAAGTCACGATGCAGTGGCATATCCCCTATTCAGGTGCTACTAACAAAGAATGGAGTTCGTGTGAGTTTCAGTACTGGGTACGCCGTTAAACCGTCGGAATGGGATAGTAAGAATCAACGGGTAAAGGGAAAGAACAATGCATATATTGAGATTAACAACTTCCTGAACTCGGTACGGGCTCGGTTGTATCAACTCGAGAAGGATCTCTCGGACAGAGGCATAGGAGTAACTCCACAGATATTGCGTGATGCCTATCTCGGCAAGCTGGATTGTCTGAAGGACTGGACTCTGATGAAGGTTATAGACGTACATCTGAAGGATCTGAAAGGTAAGATAGGACAATCCATTGCTGCAAGTACCGTATGGGAGTATGAATTGTGCGGAAGATTGATCGGACTATTCATAAAGAGTCGTTACGGGCGTGAAGATATGAGCATCAAGGAGGTGAATATCGACTTCATAAGTGGCTTCCACGCCTGGTTATTGAAAGAGCGAAAGATGAAACAGAACTCTGCCACTAAGCATCTAAAGTTCCTTCAAAAGGTGATGAACATTGCGGTGATGAATGGATATATACCATACATTACATTAATATATACGAAGAACCATACGCTCTTCTTTTTCAAAACTCCATTGAACTTGCCAAACTCGTCCATCGACTTTGTCTAATAGAATAAAATTATAATTGTTTTGCGTGGGATATAATTCAAATCTATTAGGCGTTGTATTCTCCTCCTTGTATGATAATAAACATAAATTTTGTTGAAAAATATTTGGTTTTTATGATAAATTGTTTTTAACTTTGTGACACTTAAGAGTTGTAAGGTTCTGTGTCCGTAAGAGGTATATATTATGTATGTATGTATGTATGTATGCGCTAAATGGTGCATACAATATTGCTGTGTAAAGGACTAAAGTATGGAATATTAACCGAAATAGATATGAAGAAAGTTTTACTGCTATTGGGATTAGTGACGATGCTCGCCATTCAAGAGTCTTCGGCACAAAAGTTAGCCATCAAGAGCAACCTGCTCTATGATGCAACTGCCACTATTAACCTTGGAATAGAGGTGGGACTCAGCGAGAAGTTTACGTTTGACTTGTCTGCAAACTACAACCCATTCCAATTTGCTGATAATATGAAGTGGAGACACTGGATGGTACAGCCAGAAATCCGTTATTGGACCTGTCGTAAATTCGGCGGTCATTTTTTTGCTGGTCACCTTCTGGGTATGCAGTACAATGCGGGTAACATCGGATTTGCAAACGACTTCCTCGGCACGCCATTCTCGCAGCTGCGCGACTACCGCTTCGAGGGCTTGCTCTTTGGCGCAGGTGTAGGCTATGGTTATGCCTGGATGATTAACAAGCACTGGAACTTCGAGTTGGAGGCCTGCATCGGCGTGGCATACACGATGTACAATAAGTATGATTGCCCTAAGTGTGGAGAGCTCATCGGCGCGGGCAAGCAATTCTACTATGGCCCTACAAAGCTCGCTGTAAATTTGGTTTATCTCTTTTAATCTGATTACGATATGAAAAAGACTATTCTATATACATTGGGTGTAGTTGCGTTGGCAATGGTAAGCATCTCTGCTTCGGCACAGAAGGTTGTTGAGGGTCAGGTTGAGGTTAGAGATTTGAGCGTAATAAACCACTATGGCGATGTAAAAATCGATATGAATGTCGACATCAGCCAGCTTACGGTGGGTGGAGATGAGACTATCGTGCTCACCCCCGTTCTTGCGAAGGAGGATAACACTCTGGAGCTTCCCGCTATCGAGATTATGGGACGCCGCGCATGGCTCTACTGGTGGCGTAATGGCGAGAAGTCTGTTACGGAGTCACCTTTGTATGTAGACCGCGAGGCTACGCGTGCCGAGCGCAAGGCGGGCGAGAAGCAGGTGCTAGCATATAAGACCGTGGTGGCGTATGAGCCTTGGATGAGTGGCGCTACAATATATATTAAGGAGGGTAGCTGCGGCTGCTGTCGCACACCCCTGGCATTGGGCAACACACCTCTCGAGCAGGTGCTCCGCGACAAGTATGAGCCCAACTATCTTTTGGCATTCGTAGAGCCTAATCCCGAGCCCGTAAAGGTTCGCGAGGAGTCGCACACGGCATATATCAACTTCTGGGTAGACCGATATGTAATCCTGGAGAACTACCGCAACAACAAGGTGGAGCTTGCATCAATCCTGAACTCTATTGACCGCGTACACCAGGATGAGGACCTCACAATCACATCTATCACCATCGAGGGTTGGGCATCTCCCGAGGCTACACAGGCTCACAACAAGGTGCTTTCGCAGAATCGTGCCAACTCACTCGCCGACTATGTATCGCAGAAGTGTGGTGTTGAGCGCAGTCGCATCGAGGCTATTGGTTGCGGTGAGGACTGGGTAGGCTTGCGTAAGTTGGTTGACGCCACTCCAGGCTTGCTCTACCGCGATAAGGTATATGCCTTGATTGACGACCCACGCCTTACGCTCGACGAGAAGGACT
Source organism: Alistipes sp. (assembly GCA_017380515.1). GTDB lineage: Bacteria > Bacteroidota > Bacteroidia > Bacteroidales > Rikenellaceae > Alistipes. Next base: position 6,478 of record JAFODV010000083.1, on the reverse strand, counting down.
ATCGCCTCTCGCAGCTCAAGCCTTCGGATATCTACACACGCTTGATGAACGAGATGTACCCCAAGTTGCGCCGCAACGACTACCGCATCGTATATAGCGTTCGTAACTTCAACCTTGAGGAGGCTCGCGCAATTCTTGACAAGACCCCATACAAGCTCTCTATCGACGAGATGTATCAGGTTGCGGGTTGCTACGAGCGCGGCTCGAAGGAGTATCAGCACGTGATGGATGTAGCGGCGAAGACCTATCCTCACGAGGTTGCAGCGGCAGTAAATGCAGCGGTTGCAAGACTCAATGCTGGCGATTGCGAGGGTGCCTTGAAGGCATTGAAACCCACCGACCAGAACGATGCCAATGTTCAGCTCACCATGGGCTATGCTCATGCTGTGTGTGGCAACTATGACGAGGCACGCGAGTTCTGGCAGAAGGCGGCAGCGCAGGGCTTACCCGAGGCACAGCATAACCTCAATGAGTTGGCAAAAAGCCTTGAGTAACAAACAAGAAACAACAAACAATAAAACAATTTACTAATTCACTTAATCATTAAATCTTTTACTATGAAAAAGCTATTTTTTGCAGCAATCGCACTTGTTGCAATGGTAGGTTGTGACAACAACTTCAACGAGATTCAGAATGTTCCCAATGGTGGTGACGCTGCACTTCTCAAGGTTAACATCAAGGCTGCAGGCGATTTGACTCGAGCAGGTGAGCCTGGCGATTACAAGGATGGTACTGACGCGGAGAACGCTGTAGAGCGCGTAGATTTCTACTTCTTCGATGCTAACGGTGGTGCTTACGCTGTTGATGGCGCAGCAAATGGTGAGAACTTTATCTCATACAAGCCTAACTTCGCTGCTGAGACAGAGACAAATAACATAGAGGAGATCTCTGATGTTGTTCTTGTTATCAAGGGTTCAAAGAAGCAGCTTCCTACTCAGATGATTGCTGTTGTTAACGATCCCGCAGCTGCTGCTACAAAGTCAAAGGCACAGCTCGAGGCTGCAGTTTTGAACACACTTCGTGATGAGGCAGGCAACTTCGTTATGTCTAACTCTGTTTATATGGATGGTGCTGTGAAGATCACTGCTACACAGATTCTTCCCGAGAATATCTTCACTACTACTCTTGATGAGAATGTAGATGTTCCCAGCTCTATCGAGCTTGAGGGTGTAAATCCTGTTGACATCTATGTTGAGCGTGTTGCTGCTGCTGTTGAGGTTAACATCGCAGAGGGTAACAAGTATGACACTGGCGCTACTTACGGCGAGAATGGTGGTAAGATCTATGCTAAGGTTCTTGGCTGGGGTGTAACTAACAACACTGCAGAGGGTAAACTTATCAAGTCTATCAACGCTTCTTACGAGGGTCTTGGCTTCACATGGAACAACGCACCTTTCTTCCGTTCATACTGGGCTAACACAACTGCTCAGCCTGCACACAACCTCACTTTCAACGCTCTTATGGCTCACAAGAACGAGGTTGACTACTACTTCGAGAACACATTGCCCGCAGCTGCTGAGAACAGCGTAGTTGCTGGTGAGGGTAACCAGACTCCTCAGCTTCTCGTTGCTGCACAGCTCGTTGATGAGGCTGGTGAGCCTATTCAGCTTGGTCAGTGGTTCGGCGTTCAGTACACTATCGAGGACCTTAAGACTGTTATGATCAACACTGTAGTTTCTAAGCTCTTCGTTGCAAATGGCGAGAACACTTATATCTCAGTAGATAAGGACGATGTAGTATTCTACCAGATGCCTGAGACTACTGCTGACAACCGCTACGAGGTTAAGGTTACTGTTAAGGAGGGTGTTAACTACTTTGATGCTGAGGGTAAGGCTCTTACTGCTGACGCTGCTCACGCTATCCTTGACGCTATCTCACCTGCAAAGATGTACACCACTGGTTACACTTACTACTACACTAACATCAACCACTACGGTGCAACAACTGGTATCGTTCGTAACCACTGGTACGAGATTAACTTGAAGGCTATCACTGGCTTGGGTACTCCTGTTTACAACCCAGAGCACGTGATTACTCCTGAGAAGCCCGAGGAGGAGGAGCCTGCACACCTTGCAGCTCAGATCAACGTCCTCTCTTGGTCTTTGGTTCAGAATGACGTTACTTTGAACTAATCTCTACACAATGAGATACTTTTCCTATAAGGGCTTGGCCGCCCTTATAGGAGCTAATATAATAAAATAAACATAGGTATTACGAAAACATTAATAGGGATGAGAGTTAGAAACCTACTTCAGAGATTGGTGATTCTTCCTTCGTTGGCTATTGCCGTAGTGATGGTGGCATGCGGCACCATCCTGGAGGATAATTCAGATTGTACTTTGATTTGCCACATCAAGTTCAAGTACGACATGAATATGAAGTTCGCTGATGCGTTTGCAAACTCGGTGGACTATGTGACACTATGTGTCTATGATGCCGAGAGTGGTAAACTTGTGAGAAGAGTTGTGGATAGTGGCGAGGCTTTGTCTCAGGAGGGCTACGTTATGACGCTCGACGATCTTAAGCCAGGTCCCTACGACCTTGTTGCATGGTGCGGTGACGGCCTTATGAGCAACAACTTCATGGTGCCACAGCCCATAGCTGGCGTGTCGCACATCTCGGAACTCAACTGTACAATGGACCGCGAGGATGACAACACCGTAAAGAAGGATGTCGGACAACTCTTCCATGGCATGAAGCGCGTTACAATCCAGGGTGAGTATGGTGTGCGTAGGGAGACAATCTCGCTTACGAAGGACACGAATGTCGTGCGCGTGATTTTGCAGCATCTCTCTGGTATTGATGTAGATAAGGATTTGTTCCGCTTCGAGATTACCGACAAGAACGGCGCGCTTAAGTATGACAATACTCTGCTCTCGGACCAGGAGATTACCTACTACCCATGGAGCGTTACTTCGGGCTCGGCAGGTGTTGGTAATGGCGAGACCAGCGATGCTACGCGTGCGCAGACATCTGTGAGCGTGGCTCTCGCGGAGTTCACCGTAAACCGTCTTTTGACAGAGAATAACCCCATCCTTTCGGTATATAACACAACCAACGACAAGCTTGTGCTCTCTATCCCATTGAAGGACTATGCACTGCTTGTCAAGGGCTACTATAACCGCAATATGAGCGATCAGGAGTACCTGGATCGTCAGGATGAGTACAACCTCACCTTCTTCCTTGATGAGTTTGGCGATTGGGCTGCTGGCGTGGTCATCATTAACTCATGGAGTGTGGTTATTAACGACACAGAATTGTAATACCTCTGGACATGAAACGTAATCTATCATATACATCCCTTGTGATATCTCTCGTAGCGCTTCTATGCGGCTCATGTAGTCGTGTGGAGGATGTGAGATACGAGGTGGTGGGAGATGAGCCTCTTGTTGTTGCCTTCTCGATGGATGCAGCAACAATGTCGGACACGCGTGCCGACGACAACACTTGGGGTGGCGACTACTCATCCATTGAGGGAAGTGATTTCGAGAATCGTATATACCTCTCTACGCTCAAGGTGTTCACCTACGGCGCAGATGGCGAGTTCCTGGCGGAGCTCCCTATCATCCATAGCGAGGATACGGATGGCGTAGTGGGCTTCGTATGCGCATTCCCACCCTCGTTCAGATATGTATTGGGTGAGACATATCGCTTCATGGTCATTGCTAACTGTACAAGTCGCAGCTATGGCATAAGCTATATTAATAATGTCCCAAGCCTTGAGAGACTGGTCTATGCAATGCCGCTCACCGCAAACATCCCTATGTGGGGCGTTAAGGCCTTCGAGTTCCCAACCACCATACCCAAGAACCGCAGATTGGAGATAGGTATGATTAGCGTGCTCCGCGCTACGGCAAAGATTGGCGTAAGACTCTCGGAAGAGGTTGCGGCCGAGGGCTGGAAGATTAGTGGCCTTAAGCTCAACTATGCAAATACTAATGGTTATAGCCTGCCTGTCGAGTGGAACAGCGCGAATAATACGGAGAACATGGTGCGCAAGGATGTCTTCCGCCCAAATCCCGAAGCATCGCTAATGACCAACATCAGCGCTACAACAATGGGCTTGAATACTGGCTCGTATAACATCTATGTCCCTGAAACCAAGAATAATAGCCTCAATTATAACGAGTCTATAACAACCGACCTCGCTATCGCCGTTGAGCTCAATAGAGTGGAGAATGGCATCATCGTCGAGAGCGTTACATTCCCCTATGAGAAGGGTATTCGCTTCTGCAACTACTCGAATGGTCAGCCTACGGACGACCGCTACGACATCGTGAGAAACCACTTCTACGACTACACCATCACCGAGGTCAACATTGGCCTTAAGATGAACCTCGTGGTTGCGGAGTGGGAGGATGAGCCTGTATGGAATCTCGACCTCTCGGTGCCCATTCATACCAACCTTATGACTGCTCCCGACAAGGCTGCGCCTGCGCCAGAGGATGTTCCCACTGTGCGCTACGACAACAGCGATGCTTCGGGTGAGGCAGGTGCCTTTGTCGGTTACTTCATGATGGAGTCGCCCGAGGGTACAACGTGGCGCCCCACGCTTATCAATGCAAGTGCCGTAGACTATGAGGTACGTGTCTATAAGACCAATGGCACCGATGCTGAATATGATGTTTTGGTCACAAGTCCCGCTATTGAGGCCGAGGCCAACAATTTCTACAAGATTGTAGTCGTGGCAAAGAACCCTAACAACATTGGTAATGTCATAAAGCTCGGTTTGACCTATACGGCAGACTGGAATGCCGAGGCTAACCCATTGCTAATCATTAACAAGGGTGGCAATAATGGTTTGTATTACCCTTGGGATGGCACAAATCCAAGCGATGAGCTAGATATCCACTGGATCTCTATTCGTCAGGAGTAATTTAGGCTAAAGAACTGAACTTATAAAGTCTATGAGAAACTATATTTCTATCATATTTGCTACACTTCTAACGCTCACATCGTGCGTGAATAACGATGTGGAGCTCGACCAACAACCCGAAGGTAGCAGTAGAATTGTAATCTCTGCCAAGTCGCTTGGCATAACCACCCGCTCGGCGGATACCGACATAGAGTCATCTCTTGCGCTGGTGGATGTCTACGTCATGGACGAGGCGCGTAACATTGTCTATAGCGAGCGCATCGATAAGTCGTCATCACCATTGGTTGGTGGCGGAGAGTTCGTGCTTCGCAAGAACCGCGATGAGTTTGCCGTGGGCGAGAAGTTCTTCGTATATATGATAGCCAACTCGACAGCACCTCATAGCGAAGCCGCTACATGGGAGGAGCTTTGCGAGATGACACAGACCGATGAGAATATTCACCTCTCGGGCATCGAGGGCCAGGAGAACCCTGATTTCTTCCTTATGGATGGCTTCGCATATCTCTCGGAGGGTGGCAACGATAAGGCTCCCGACGAGATGACAGCCTATGTCATCAACGATGGCGTTAAGGGTAAGGATGTATTCCTCAATGGCACACTCTATCGTGCTGCTGCAAAGATAGTTGTGAATCTGAGGCAGGGCTCAAGCGTGGAGTTCCACAAGGTGATGGACAATAGCGTGCCCCTCTACTCATTGTATCAGCTCCCCATCAGCACTCTTGTCGTACGACCCGAGGAGGGTGTTGCGTATAACTGCCAGAAGCAGACTACCGATGAGGTGGGCCTCAATGCCGATAGCTTCCTGTGGAGCGAGGGCGAGGATGGCACCTCTATCACCCTTATTGGCTATGCCTATGCTAACGACTGGGCGAAGCAGACAGCTAACGAGAGCTCATTGCTTCTCAATATCCCAATGATGTGGAATAAGGATGGTAGCGAGGATGGTAGCAAGGAGGCTGCGAGCCCCGTGAACTGGTATAAGATTCCTATTAGCAAGGAGAGCCGCTTCGAGCGCAATAAGTGCTATGTAATCAATGTGAATATCAACGCTGTTGGTGCTGGCGAGAAGAACACTCCTCTGGAGATTAACAATGCCGAGTATGTGACTCTGGATTGGCAGAAGGTGAATGTGGGTATTGGCCAGAATGAGGCTAAGTACCTGACCCTCAATATGGAGGTTGTGAAAATTTACAACACCAACTTCGACCTCGACCAGCTTACTTTTACCTCATCATCGCCCATCAAGAGCATTAAGCTCAAGGATGTATTCAGTCACAATGTGCGCTTGGATAGCTTCCAGTCGGTGGATATTACCAAGGAGTCGGATGGCGAGACCGCTACGGTCTATGAGGAGGGCGATGGCGTCTACGCCTACTATATCGACAAGTTTGGCCAGAAGATTCAGCTTGGCACCGATCCCAACTTCGATATCAAGATTACGGAGCACCCCGAGCTTACGAAGGCAGAGGTTTTGCAGCGCGAGCTCAATCTTTACCAGAAGGAGGGTGCTGATGTTCAGTATATTAGGGCAGAGGTAGCTCCTGGTCAGGAGCGCCAGCTCAATGGCGACATCCACATCTACTCGCCCATCAATGCTGTTGC
>JAFODV010000082.1 GCA_017380515.1 Alistipes sp. | reverse complement strand
TGAGCAACATGCCGATGAGGAGGGCAGCAACGCCGAATGATGAGAAGATGATCATAGGTGCAACATACGAGCCTGTAGCGTCGTTAACAGCACCGATGATGATAGGCACGATAAGCAAACCGATATTCTGAATCCAGAAGATTACGCAGTATGCTGAACCAAGGATTCGGTTGTCGATAATCTTTGGTACTGATGGCCACAATGCAGCAGGAACCAATGAGAATGACACACCAAGGATGGCGATGATAGCAACAGCGAGACCCTGTGATGGAACTGCAGGAAGCAAGAATGCAAAGCACAAGTGGCAGGCAATCATGATGAGTGAACCAACCATAAGCATAGATGCAGCCTTACCCTTGCGGTCGATGAAGCCACCGAGGAATGGGGTGAGAACCATAGCAAGGATTGGGAAGCAGCTGAAGAGCTGAGCACCAGTCTCTGCGTCAATCTGAAGGGTCTTTGCGAGGAAGTCAGGAGCAAACTTCTGGAATGGGAAGATTGCAGAGTAGTACAACACGCAGAGCAAAGCAACCAACCAGAACATCTTGCTCTTGAAGATGTTGCCAAGGTCGCTGAGCTTGAACTCCTCCTCAGAAGCCTCCTCAGAGAGCTCGCCTGAAGCGATAAGCTGCTTATCGAACTTCTTATCCATAACACAGAATACGAAGTAGAAGATAAGGCCGATCATGAGCAATATTGCGCCGAAGAGTACTGGTGAAGATACCTCGTTGCCACCCATCTTGTAGAAGATTGGAGAGAGCCACATAGCTGCAAACACGCCAAGACGTGCGATAGACATCTCCAAGCCCATGGCCATAGCCATCTCCTTACCCTTGAACCACTTAGCAATAGCCTTTGACACTGTAGTACCTGCCATCTCGCAGCCGCAACCAAAGATCATGAAGCCAACACAAGCCAAAAGTGCTGAGCCAGGAAGACCCATGATATCCCAGCCAGTAAGTGTAGCGTTGAGGCTTGACTCTGCAAAAGCGTCGCTAACGGCGTAGAACTTGATAGCTGCGCCGATAACCATCAATGATGCAGATAGCAAACCTGTGAAGCGGATACCCATCTTATCGAGGATGATACCTGCGAAGATGAGGAAGAAGAAGAATACGTTGAGGAAGTACTCAGAAGCGCCGTAAGTACCATAGGTTGTACTTGACCAGCCGAGTGCTGTCTCGAGGTTCTCCTTCATTGGAGAGAGGATGTCCACGAACATGTAGGCGAAGAACATCATCAACGAGATGAGGATCACCGCCGACCAGCGTGCAAACGCCGAGTCGTTGAGCTTGCGTTGAATTGTTTGAGTCATAATTGTTTGAATGTTAGTTAGTAAATAATTTATTGTATTGTTAGTTTCCTTCACTCTTAGTACTCCGCAATTTTAAACTCGCGCAGTAGGTTGTAGGCCGAGGCTATGCCCAGCTCGCCAGCCTTTGAGAGGTCCATGCAACCCTTGCGTGTATCCTTCATGAATATCTGTACAAGGCCTCTGTTGTAGTATGCCTCACCAAGCTCTGGGTCGAGCTCTATGGCTCGTGTATAGTCGTCGTAGGCCTCAGGAAGCTTGCCCGATATTGCCAAGAGGTTAGCCCTATTGTAGTAGCCCTCGGCAAACTCAGGATATAGCTTAATAACCTTGTTCATATCCTCGATAGCCTCATCGTAGTTATACGTGCGGTTGGTGTTGGCAATAAGTCGTTTTGCAGGGTCCGAGTCGAACGACACGTTATGGTAGCTATTGTCCATCGACGATATAAAGTCGATCATCTCGGCACGTGTTGTTGCACGATTCAGATAGAAGAATGGGTTTGTGGGGTTGAGCTGTATCGCCTCGGTGAGGACATTTACAGCACTCGTATATTGCTTGATTAAAGCAAGGCTTACACCACGCTCAAACATCAGCATACCGTCATCAGGTGTGTTGCGCATGCGCTCGTCGAGCTGTCGGTCGATCTTTAGGAGTGAGTCGGGCGTAAGGTTGCATGTGCGGCAGTCGAGTCTAAGTAGTGGATTGCCTATGCGCTCCTTGAAGTCACGTACTCGCTGGGTGTTGAAACGTATGGCACGACGGTCTATCTTCACGCTATCCTCCGTAATAAGCGTAAATCTAAACATTGGAAGCAGCGTAAGCTCGTTGCTATTTGATGTTATAGATGAGCCTATGCGGTCGAAGTTGCGCTCCACGAGCTTGTTCTCGAGCGATAGTAGCTTGTTGAAACGTTGTGTTGTATCGGCATATATTGATGCTGATGAGCCCTTTAAGTTTGACTTGTGCTCTGCAATCTTACGTTGTGCTATGCGCTCATCGCTCTCAGCACCACGCACATCGTGCTGCGAGCGGCGCAAGATGCTGCGGTTAAGGTAGGCATTCGCAAAGTCAGGATATAGCTCTATGGCACGTGTGTAGTCGGCAATAGCAGATTGTAGGTTGCCCAGCTGTGTGTGAAGTATTGCTCGGTTATAGTATACCAACACGTTGTCGGGGGCGAGTGTTGCCACCTTGTTGAAGTCGGCAAGGGCAAGATTTAGGTCGCCAATCTCGGCACGTATAAGTGCACGGTTGAAGTAGCCTATGGCACTTGTTGGGTCGAGCTCGATGACACGGTTGAGATCCTCGATTGAGCGCATAGGACGGTTTAGGTAGTTGTTGACCAGTGCACGGTTGAAGAATGCGGGCATGAACATCGAGTCACACTGTGTGGCCTTGTCGAAATCCTCGTATGCCTCCTCGAAACGCTCCTCCGCAAGATATAGGGCGCCACGACGGTTGTAAGCCTCGGGCTCCTCGCGGTTGGTGCGTATCGCCAGCTCGTAGTTCTCATAAGCCTTGGTTGTATCCTTTAGGTTGAGATAGCTGATGCCTCGGTTGATGTAGGCTGCTACGTGGCGCTTTTCGTAGCGAATAAACACATCGAAGTCGGCAATGGCTGCCTCAAACTGCTGATTCAGAAGGCGTGTTACGCCTCGACTATAGTAGGGGTCGGGAAGATCGGGGCGTAGCTCTATGGCCTGCTGGAAATCGTTGAGGGCATCGTCATAGTTGCCTAATCGTGAGCGTGTTATCGCACGATAGTAGTATGCTCCAGTGAACACAGGGTTTAGCTCTACTGCCTTCGAAAAATCGGCATCGGCGCCGAGTAGGTCATCAAGATTGTATTTGGCGATGCCGCGAAGGAAGTAGGCATCAAAATCCTTGGCATCGTAGCGTAGCAATACGTTGAGGATGTCGATAGCGTCGTGGTAGTTGTTGTTAACCATCTTCTGCTGCCCCATCCAGTAGATGTAGTTACGGTTGTATTGCGCAGCTACCTCGTGGGGTAGTGCGAATAAAACGAGCAACATGAGTATGGCTAAAATCCGCTTCATACTTCCTGTAAACGCCAATAACGGATTATTTATTATTCGAGTTCGTAGCCGAAGCGCTTGAGCTGACTATCATTATTGCGCCAGTCCTCTTGCACCTTGACATATAGCTCAAGGAACACCTTCTTGCCGAGGAATGCCTCAAGGTCGTGGCGTGCTGCCTGTCCCACTTTTTTGAGCTTCTCGCCCTTATGTCCAATGACTATGCCCTTCTGTGAATTGCGAGCAACGAATATTGTTGCTGATATGCGGTCGATTGTAGGCTCCTCCTTGTAACTCTCGATGGCTATCTCACACGAGTAGGGTATCTCCTTGTCGTAGTTGAGCAGAATCTTCTCGCGGATAATCTCTGAGGCAAAAAAGCGCAATGTCTTATCGGTAAGAGTGTCCTTTGGGTAGAATGGCTCACCCTCGGGAAGTCGCTCAAGAATGAGGTTGAACACACCCTCGACATTGAAATTCTCCTTTGCCGAGCATGGCGCGATGATGGCATTAGGTATTAGTGCTTGCCACTTCTCCACAAGAGCTGTTAGCTTGTCAGGTGTTGTTAGGTCTACCTTGTTGATAACCACGATTGTGGGTATTCCCGAGAGGTTTACCTTCTCGATGATGTCTGCTGAGCGGTCGCTGTCCTCCACCGTGTCGGTAACGTAAAGTAGTACGTCGGCATCGGTTATTGCGCCACGCACAAACTTCATCATCTTCTCCTGAAGCTTGTAGTTGGGCTTAAGGATACCTGGGGTGTCAGAGTATACAATCTGGAAGTCGTCGCCATTGACAATACCCATGATGCGGTGACGTGTTGTCTGCGCCTTCGACGTTATAATCGAGAGCTTCTCGCCCACAAGCTGATTCATTAGTGTCGATTTTCCCACGTTGGGATTACCGATGATATTTACAAAACCACTACGATGTGCCATAAACATTACATATTATCTCGCAAAGGTAAGCATAATCGCTGACAATTGCCAAAAATAAATTACATTTATTTCCGCAAGGTGAAAAAATAGGAGTTCAACAGTGGTAAAAAGAGGGGATAAAATTACACTATGAAAAATATTTTTTGCGCGAGTGAAACAAATTCGATATATCGTGCGTATATATGCTGTAAATAATTGGAATAGTAGTTGAAAGAAGAATAATATTTTATGCGTCAATTAAAGATTACCAAGTCGATTACAAATCGTGAGAGTGCATCTCTCGATAAGTATTTGCAGGAGATTGGCAAGGAGGAACTTATCTCTGTGGAGGAGGAGGTAGAACTCGCCCAACGAATTAGAAAAGGAGACCAGGAGGCTCTTGAGAAGCTTACAAAGGCTAACCTTCGTTTCGTGGTGTCAGTAGCCAAGCAGTATCAGAATCAGGGACTTAGCCTTCCAGACCTTATCAACGAGGGTAACCTCGGTCTTATTAAGGCTGCCGAGAAGTTCGACGAGACACGAGGCTTCAAGTTTATCTCGTATGCCGTATGGTGGATTCGTCAGTCTATCCTTCAGGCCTTGGCTGAGCAGTCACGTATCGTACGTCTACCACTAAACCAGGTAGGCTCACTAAATAAGATTAACAAGGCATTTGCACGTTTCGAACAGGAGCACGAGCGTACCCCTTCGGCCGAGGAGCTTGCCAACGAGCTTGAGCTTCCAAAGGAGAAGGTTACTGATACGTTGCGTGTTGCTGGTCGTCATATCTCTGTAGATGCGCCATTTGCTGATGGTGAGGACAATAGCCTCTTGGATGTGTTGGTAAATACCGACTCGCCAAATGCCGACCGTGGCCTTATCAACGAGTCGTTGGCAACAGAGGTGGAGCGTGCCCTTGAGATTCTCACTGATCGTGAGCGCGACATCATTCGCTACTTCTTCGGCATCGGTTGTTCGGAGATGACACTCGAGGAAATTGGCGAGAAGTTCGACCTTACACGTGAGCGTGTGCGTCAGATTAAGGAGAAGGCTATTCGCAAGCTCCGCACATCGTCACGAAGCTCGCTTCTTAAGTCCTACCTAGGATAATTTGTTGTGATAAGGGGTCATTCTCGGCCCATCACTAAAAGTAAGACCCCTCGGGCTGTACGTTTGAGTACTATC
>JAFODV010000002.1 GCA_017380515.1 Alistipes sp. | reverse complement strand
GCTAACCCTGGTCTTAACTCAGGCTTCATGATCCCTCAGTACACTGCGGCATCTATCGTTAGCCAGTCTAAGGGCTTGTGCTGGCCAGCATCATGCGATTCTATCCCATCGTCACAGGGTCAGGAGGATCACGTGAGCATGGGCTCTAACGCCGCTACAAAGCTCTGGAAGGTGGTTAAGAACACTGAGCGTGTGTTGGCTATCGAGCTTATGAACTCGGCACAGGCATTGGAGTTCCGTCACGCAATGACATCACTCCGCTCGTCAGAGAGTGTAGAGGCTATGTTCGAGGCATACCGCAAAGTTGTTCCATTCGTGGATAACGACACAGTGATGTACCCTCACATTGCAACATCTGTAACATTCCTTAACGACTATGAGCTTACTCGTTAAAAATATAGGAACGCTCGTAGGCATCGACGAGAGTGGCCGCCTAAGAGTCGAGGGCAAGGCTATGGCTGAGATTGGCATGCTTGAGAATGCATGGCTACTCACTGACGGCGACCGCATCAAGGACTACGGCACAATGGATAAGCTACCCAACATCGAGAACTGCGAGGTTCTCGATGCCCAGGGTGGCTGGCTCTTCCCCTCGTTCTGCGACTCGCACACACATATCGTGTATGCAGGCAGCCGTGAGCAGGAGTTCCTCGACAAGATCAACGGCTTGTCTTATGAGGAGATAGCTAAGCGTGGTGGTGGCATTCTCAACTCAGCAGATCGCCTTCACGACACATCAGAAGATGAGCTATACCGTCAGGCCATGGAGCGCATCGACGAGATTGTGGCTATGGGTACTGGTCTTGTTGAGATTAAGTCGGGCTACGGCCTAACGCTCGAGGACGAGCTCAAGATATTGCGCGTCATTCGCCGCATTCGTGAGACAGCCCCTATCGAGGTACGTGCCACATTTCTCGGTGCACATGCCGTGGGTCGTGCCTACAAGGGTCGTCAGGCGGACTATGTAGACCACGTGTGCAACGACATGATTCCTGCTGTGGCTAAGGAGAACCTTGCCGACTTTGTCGATGTATTCTGCGACCGTGGCTTCTTCACTGTTGAGGAGACCGCAAAAATTATGGAGGTGGGTGCTAAGTATGGCTTGCGCGCTAAGATTCATGCCAACGAGCTCGCCATTTCGGGTGGCGTAGAGGTTGGTGTTGAGCATAATGCCCTCAGCGTTGACCACCTCGAGAGCATGGGCGACGAGCAGATTGAGGCACTTCGTGGCACTAATACTATGCCTACGATGCTACCTGGCTGCGCCTTCTTCCTCGGCATTACATATCCTCCTGCACGCAAGATGATTGATGCAGGCTTGGCTGTGGCTCTCGCCTCAGACTTCAACCCTGGCACAGCGCCTTCAGGCAACATGCGTTTTGTGGTGTCGCTCGGCTCTATAAAGATGAAGATGACCCCTGCGGAGGCTCTAAATGCTGCTACACTCAACTCGGCAGCAGCAATGGGTGAAAGCAAGGATTTCGGCTCAATTACCCGTGGCAAGGTAGCTAACTTCTACCTCACAAAGCCACTACCATCTTTGGCATACCTCCCCTATGCCCATCAGACCCCAATAATTCGAAATGTTGTGCTCAAAGGCGCAGTAATTAAGTAAGGTATGAAAAGAGTTCTATTTTGTGCGATTGCCGCTTTGGTTGTTGGCTGCGTAAACGTTGACGAAACAACAAACGTAACAGTGGAAAATTCAAAGGATAAGGCAGTCATCGAAAATATCATGACTCGTCGCTCTATTCGTGACTATAAGCCTGAGGCTGTTAATCGCGAGCAGATGGCAAAAGTTATCGAGTGTGGCATCTACGCCCCTAATGCTATGAACAAGCAGACATGGGCAGTGCGTGTTGTTGATGCCCCCGACTTCATCAATGGTGTTACCGAGATTGCCCTAAAGCAGAATCCTAAGCTTAAGGAGCAGCCTAACTTCAAGAACTTCTTCCGCAACGCCCCAACCGTGGCATTCATCGCATGCCCCAAGGAGAGCTACAGCGGCGAGTTCGACTGCGGCCTTCTGTCAGAGAATATGATGCTCTCAGCATGGAGCATGGGCATTGGCTCATGCTGCTTGGGTAGCGTCATTCCTGTTATGATGTCGGAGGATGCGAAGCCCTACTTGGAGCGTTTGCAGCTTCCTGAGGACTACAAATTGCTTATGGCTATTGCCTTTGGCTATCCCGAGGGTGATATTCCTACACCTCCAGCACGTGACGCCGCTAAGGCTTACTACGTGGAGTAAGGATTTAAGGTCAGTCTAAATAAAAAACTACCCTGCGGGGTAGTTTTTTTATGTTTTATGCCTATCTTTGTGGGATAAAACAAAACTCTATGGCAAAGATTTCTGACTACCTAAAGCTTGTAAAGTTTTCTCACACAATATTCGCAATGCCCTTTGCATTGTTGTCGTTTACCTATGCATGGATGACAACAGAGCCAGAGAAGCCTCTATGGCTGCTTCTCTTGCAGGTTGTGGGCTGTATGGTCTTTGCCCGCAACGTGGCAATGGGCTTCAACCGTTGGGCCGATCGCGAGATTGACGCACGAAACCCTCGCACAGCAAATCGTGAGATTCCCGCAGGCGTGATATCAGCACGTGGCGCCATGTGGTTTATCGTGATAAATGCCATTCTGTTTATCACCCTTGCCGCACTTATCAACCCTTTGTGTGGCTGGCTCTCGCCCGTGGCACTCGCTATCGTAATGTTCTACAGCTACTGCAAGCGCTTCACGTCGTTGGCACACATCGTGCTCGGCATATCGCTCGGCATTGCCCCCGTGGGTGCATACATGGCAGTCACAGGAACATCCACATGGGAGTGTTGGGTATTGGCACTAATTGTCATAACATGGTGCAGTGGCTTCGACATTATCTATGCCCTGCAGGATGCAGAGTTCGACCGCGAAAATGGCTTACACTCCATTCCATCACACTTCTCTGCACGCACCTCGCTAATCATCAGCGCACTGCTTCACGTAGCAAGCATAGCATTTCTTGTTGTGTTTGCAATGTCGCAACCACAATCGTGGCTATTGTGGGTAGGCTGTGCGTTGTTTACACTGATCCTTGCTTCGGAGCACTACATCGTAACACCTAAGCATCAGCGCAACATAGGCATAGCCTTTGGCACATTCAACGCCTTGGCAAGCCTCTCGCTCGCTACATTCCTCATTCTTAACCTTGTGATATGTGGGTAGGTGCGGCCTTTCTCTCGGCACTACTTCTCGGCTTCTACGACGTAGCCAAAAAGCGTTCGCTTGGAGGCAATGCCGTTATACCTGTATTGCTGCTTAACACCCTATTCTCGTCACTAATATTTCTACCCGTAATCCTTAGCGCAGAGTGTGGCTTTGGGTGGTTTGCATCTACATCGCTCGATAGTGGTACTGGCTCATTGACAGACCATGCCCTCGTGGCACTCAAGTCACTCATCACGCTATCATCGTGGCTCTGCGGCTACTATGCCATAAAGCATCTACCACTAACAATCGTTGGTCCTGTTAATGCCACACGCCCCGTCGTGGTGCTTATTGGTGCAACACTACTCTTTGGCGAACGTCTAAATATGTGGCAATGGGGAGGTGTACTGCTGACAATACTATCCTTGTATCTACTTAGCATCGCTGGGCGCAAAGAGAACATCAACTTCAAGCAGAGCCGCTATGTGTGGGCAATGTTCGCCGCCATGCTACTCGGCGTTGTAAGCGGACTCTACGACAAATATATCATCTCGACCCACGAGCTCGACCCCACATTTGTGCAGAGTTGGTTTTCTGTGTATCAGTTTATGATGATGACCATCATATCATGTGTTGTATGGCTTCCTAAGCGCAGTACCGAAAGGCTGGAGTGGCGCTGGTCGATACCTCTTATATCGCTATTTGTCACATGTGCCGACTTCTGCTACTACCACGCCCTCGACATGGAGGGTTCAATGATTGCCGTTGTCTCGATGATACGTCGCTCGTCTGTTATTGTCACCTTCGTATGTGGTGCACTTCTTTTTGGCGAGCGCAACCTACGCACCAAAGCCCTCGATCTTGTGCTTATTCTTATAGGTATGATTCTGCTTGCGCTAGGCAGCATGTAGGGCGCAGAGATCGTAGGTTTAGGGAATTCTAAGGAATTTAAGGAGTTTAGAAAGGCGCTATCAAATTAGAAATGAGTAAAGAGTAATGAGTAAATAGTAATTGTTTTTCGTGGCTACTGCCAACTGCTCACTACTAATTACTAATTACTAATTACTCTCTGCTCACTGCTCAATCAGCGCACTAATTTCTTGTCAGAAGCCGTGAGATGTGGTGCATCTAAAAAGGGACTACCCGAGGATAGTACAATTAGTACAGCCTCGGGTAGTCAGCTTTTTAAGTATGTGCCGCAGATTACGGCTTATCACGAGAAATTTAGTACATGTAGTCGTACTGAGTATAACTCTTGTCAAACTTAAGGTCGGCGAGTGAGGCTGCCTTAACACCTATATTAAATGCCCAGCTCTTATGATTACCAAATGGCACCCATGTAAAGGACATCTGCCAACAGTGTAGGTCACGAGCGATGGATATGGAGGTCATTGACATCTTACGGGTCGTGAAGTCAAAACCGGAGTTTGCCGTAATCATCCATTTCTCGGTGAGTTTGACACTACCATTGAAGTTAATGGTCTGCGTAATCTTCTTGTTATATCCTGTAGTACCATTGTTGACATACTGTGCGGAGTAGTTGATACTATAGTTGAAACCAAAGTTCCACGGGATAGAGAAGTCGTAGTACTGGCCAGCCATCCACTGTCGTCGCATAGCTGGATTGAGCTGTCCATAAGGGTCGGACCACGAGTTAAAATACTCAGGTGGCAGCGACGTGATGTCATTACCAGCAACGCGACTCTGATCCTCGCGTGAACGGAAGGTGTAGCCAAAACTCCAGCCGATGTTTTGGATACGTCCTATTGAGCCTCGACGCCACATGAGCTTATTGTAGCGCACACCTCGTGGCGACACCTCGTAAGGGTCGAGTGTCATCGACAGGTTGAGCGCAACACCCTGAGTGATGGTTGTACGTAGCTGAATAGGCAATACCGACAAGCGCATAGAGTCAGCAAGGAAGTTATACGAGCCGTTGATAGATATCTGGTCGATAATTTTTACCTTTTTCACTGTATCCTTAGTACGAATCTTAGCCTCGAGCGACTGCGACAAGCCAAAAGTGAGGTTTAGCTGCTGACCACTACCTGGCACACCATAGGCGTTATCGGTAAATGGAGAATATACCTTAAAACGTCCGGTTGTATCAGTCTGCACAGTCTCGTAGAAGCCATACTTTTGACGGCTGAAGTCGGGAGCATATGAGAAGCCGATGTTTGGTGTGAGGGTGTGGCGCACAGCCTGCAGCTTACGCTCCTTCTTCTTAGCTACATAGGTACCATAGATTGTTGTGTTGGCAGATACCGTTGCGTTATAGTTGTACAGACGCCAGAAGCCATACTCAGGGTCTAAAGTCTCTAATGTTCGTGTCTCATTGTTCCACTCCTGGCGCACCTTCTTGAAGTACCAGCGCTCGGTATAGTTGAACGAAGGACTTACGTTGATATAGTTGAAGAGTGTGAGCTGCGTTGACACAGGAATAGTATGCTGAATACCATTCTTCATCTTAAGCAGCGTCTCCTTAGTAAATATCTCGTCTTGCTTGGTATTCACCGAGTTGGTGAGCTTCATGTTGTAGCTCATCTTAATCTTCTCATACCAACGTGTTTTACCCACAGCCTCCTTGCGCTTGAATGGGTTGAAGCTCGACACGTTGAAGGTGATTGTTGGCAATGTCACGGCGATGGTCTTATCGCGCGAGTTCTGCGACACCGACATATTCAACGACAACGAAAGTGGCGTACCCTCCCAGCTTTTCGAGTAGGAGATAGATGAGTTGGTCTGCGTTGCAAGGATGTCGTTCACGTTTGTTGCCGAGTAACGGCTATAACCACTTGAGGTAAGGTTTACCGATGCCGAGAATGTAGAGCCAGGGTTAGCCTTAGGATCCTGCGAGTGCTGCCACTGAATCTTGTAGTTGTTCTGATTCACAAAGTCGGGCTCACCCTTCTCACCCGTACGTATCGACGAGTACTGAAGGTCGAAGTTACCCTTAAATTTGTAGCGCTTAACATACTGTGAACGTGCCGAGAGCTCCCAAGAACCAAGGGTGTAGATACCGCCACGCAAGGCGAGATCCATATAATCACCAAACTTGAAGTAGTAGCCGAGGTCGCGAATAAAGAAACCCTTCTTATCCTCACCATATGTTGGCATCAGAAGACCCGACTTAGGGCCTGTGCTCACAGGGAAAAAGCCCTCAGGGATACCAGGGAAATAGATAGGTACATCCTCCATAACAAGGTAGGCATAGCCCGTAATCACCTTCTTACCAGGAATAACCTTTGCCTGAGTCATCGCCAAATAGAAATGGGGATGATCGGTATGGTCGCATGTAGTGTACATACCTTGGCCAATATGGATTGAACCATCGGGCTGCATCTTCACCTTACTACCCACGAGCCAGCCATCGCCCTCCTGCGTTGCAATACCCTTAATCACAGCCTTGCGTGAGTCGAGGTTATAGGTGATAGTATCCATCGAGTATGGTGAGCCACCATCTGAGAACTCTGGGTGGTTTCGCTGCAACTTGCCATCAACACTATCGGCATAGCCATAGGCGAAGATATCCTTTGTCTCCATGTTGACACTCATGAAGTCGGCCTTAAGGGTCATGCCCTGATATGTAACATCACCCTCCTTATAGCTGTAAATCATTTTATTGCGAGCATCAAACACAACCGAGTCAACAGCCTTACCCTTAACAATATCGTTAAGCTGCATGCTACCCTTCTTGCGCTGTGTCGTATCGCCTTTTGCAGATGGCTGCGCCGTAGGCTTTGCAGCAGAATCACGCTGTGGTCTAGGTTGTGGCGTTACTACTCGCTGCTGAGCCGTTGTGCGACGCTGCTGAACGAGGGTCTGAGTGTCGACAGCATTTTGTAATAATGGCTTATCGGTTTGCGATGTTAGACTACGTTGTTCGGTACGACGCATGCGCGTGGTATCCTCACCCGCAAGCCAACGCATACTGCTGGCACCCACGCTGGTGAGTCCAGACAGCAGACACACCACAAGCACGAGTGCAAGTGTCAAGGTTAGATATTTTGCAAAAAAATGTCTCAAAATTCAATATTTTTTTGTACCTTTGCCGACAAGTCGGCAAAACGGACAAACAATACTACTTTTATGTTTATTTTTGTTCACCGCCTTAGGCGAGTTCACAACTTATAACTCGCAAAGATAATATTTTTTAACTAATTTTTTGCCTTTAGGCATATAAAATTATGAGAAAAGTTTTACTCTACCTATTCGTATTATTACTCCTTTCATGGAGCAATAACGCTCAGGCTACGCAATTTGTTGCGTCGCCCAAACGTAGAGTAGTAGTTATCGACGCAGGGCATGGTGGAGCATCACGTCCCGGAGCTGTTGTTAACAACGTCATGGAAAAGGACATAAACCTCAAAGTATCGCTCTTGGTCTACGAGCAGCTCAAAAAGAAGATGCCCGAGCTAAAGGTTATACTCACCCGCTCAGACGACACACCTCTTCACGCAAGCAAGAATATCGACAATTATGAGCGTCCTAAGATTGCCAACAGCAATGATGCCGACCTATTTGTGTCGATTCATAGCAACTGGTTTAGCGATCCAAACACAACGGGAGCTGAGGTGATCGTACTATCGCTTAATGAAAAGACGCAGGGACACACCCAGAAGCGAACAACGGTGAGTGCCGACAATGAGGATTATATCCATATTGACGATATCGACAAGACGTCGTTGGCATATATCGAGGCACTATCGTTGCTTATGAACAATGACCCTATAAACCGCACATTTGGTGAGATTGTGGGCTCGAAGTTTCGCGCCAAAGGCCGACGCTTTAGAGGTGTCAAGGAGTATCCCGACAAGGTATGGACGGTGTTGTATCCGTTGCGCATGCCTGGTGTGATTATCGAGATTGGCTTTATGAGCAACCCCGCAGAGCTAACATATATTAACTCGGCAAGCGGACAGCAGGCCATAGCATCAGCCATTAGCGACTCCATAGTAGAGTACTTCACACGTTTGGAGCAGATGACTATTCATGAGAGTAGCACCGTAGCACCATCTGAGGACAACACCACAGAGCCAACTGTTGTGGACAACTCTACAGATGAGGGTTATACAATACAGATTATGGCGAGCGCCACACAGCTAACAATATCAAGCAGCCGCTTTGGTGAACTACATAGTGGCGTCAATGAGTTTTTGGGCAAGGGAACGTACAAATATAAGTATTGCTATGGCAGATATGCCACATTTGCGGAGGCAAAGGCCGAGATTGAGCGTGTTCGCTCGTTTTATGGCGATGCTTACATCGTTCAATACAAAGAGAATGAATTAAAATAATAATAAAAACATGTAAGACATGAAGATTCGCAGAGAATTTAAGATTGGAGTATTTGCTGTCATCGTGATATTGGTATCATGGTGGGGCATCAAGTGGCTTGGCGGTCAGAACATTCTACTCACAAGCAGTTCGTATTATGCATACTACGACAACGTAAGCGGCCTAATGGTATCGTCACGTGTGAAGCTTCGTGGCGTTGAGATTGGTAATGTTCAGGATATTCAGCTCGAGGGCGACAGGGTGCGCATCGAGATGCTTATCGAGAATAAGTATGCAGCGATGATCCCATCAAACTCTGTTGCCGAGCTTGGCGCAGCAGGCCTCATGGGTGGCACCGAGATCAACATCATTCAGGGTGATGCAACAACACATGCTGAGCCAGAATCGACACTCACAGGAAGCATCAAGCCAGACCTTGTTAACACAATGGCAGAGAAGGCAGGCACCCTTCTTGATGGCATCAACACTACAGTTGGAGGCATCAACGAGTTGCTAAGCACCAATGGTCAGAACATCACTCAGATGATAGCAAATCTCGAGCAGATGACCTCGTCAATTAACTCTATACTCAACGCTGCCGAGTACAATATCAACGGTTCGTTGAACGACCTACGCACATTCACAAGCACACTTGCTGCAAACAGCGGTCGCATAGAGTCAATGATTTCGAACATAGACAGTTTCTCAACAGATTTGGCTGAGGCTAAGTTTGTTGACGAGCTCAACACAACAATATCGTCGCTCAACACCATAATCACAACTATCGAGAATGGTGATGGCACAGCAGGAATGCTAATCAACGATAAGGCTCTCTACGAGTCGTTGAACGACGCTGGTAGCAACCTATCACAGCTTCTTGAGGATCTTAAGGCCAACCCTATGCGCTATGTTCACTTCTCGTTGTTCGGCAAAACAGAGGAGCAGATTGCAGAAAAGCAGGCTAAGAAGGAGGCTAAGGCTGAGAAGAAGGCAGCTAAGAAAGCTGCTAAGGAGGCTAAGGCTAATAGCGAGGAGTAGTCAGATTTCGACCTGGTATTTGAGCCATGATTTATCCCGCAAACTTCGAACAACGAGTAGGTTTCGACCGTATTCGCCAGCAGATAGTGGAGGCTTGTTCGATGCAGTCATCACGTGAGATGATTGCATCGGAGGGTTTCTCACGCTCAGCAAGAGAGGTTACGGAACGTTTGGAGCTTGCCGACCAGATGCGTCTGGTGATAATGATGGAGCCTGGAGCAGAGATTGGTGAGCAGGACGACATTCGTGAGATTGTCGATAAGGTTTCAGTTGAGGGTAGCTACCTCACAGCCGAAGAGTGCGCCACACTATGTCGCTCGCTACGCCTTGCAGCGTCCATCGTAAGTTTCATACTTTCACGTAAGGAGGGCAGCTACCCTGCTCTTCAGCGCATAACACGCCGAGTGGAGATATTTCCACACCTTCAGTCTGCCATCGAACGTGTTGTTGATGACAAGGGCGAGGTACGCTCATCGGCATCACCCGAGCTCTCGGACATACGTCGTGCCATACGAGAGCACGAGGGGCAGGTGGCAAAACGTCTGCAACAGGTGCTACAACACGCTAAGTCGGCAGGTATTGTCGATGCCGATGCCATGATTTCGATACGTGATGGCCATGCCGTAATCCCTGTTCAGGCTGCTAACAAGCGCAAGCTATCGGGATTTATACACGACGAGTCGGCAACAGGCCGCACAGTATATATCGAGCCAGTGGAGGTTGTTGAGCTAAACAACGAGCTTCGTGAGCTGGAGTATGCCGAGAAGCGCGAGATAGTACGCATCCTCAGCGAGCTTACAGCATTGCTACGCCTCGACGCCGCTGGACTACGTGAGATTGAGAGCTACCTGACAACTATCGACATGCTACGTGCTAAGGCTCGTTGGGCAATCGACAATGGTGCTGTCAAGCCAATCATCTCGACCGAGGGCCGTCTGCTACTGCGCAAGGCCCGACATCCACTATTGGAGCAGAGCCTCAAGCAGCAAAAGCGAGATATAGTGCCTCTGGACATGGAGCTAAATCATGAGCAACGCATACTCGTAATCTCAGGACCTAATGCTGGTGGTAAGTCGGTATGTTTAAAGACTACGGGCATACTTCAATATATGGTGCAGTGTGGCTTCCTTGTGCCAGCACTCGAGAACTCGGAGTTTCCGTTGTTTGACTCGCTGATGATAGACATTGGCGACCAGCAGTCTATAGAGAACGACCTGTCGACCTACTCGTCGCACCTGGTCAACATGAAGGCAATGTTGCAAGAGGCATCGGAGCGCACTCTAATATTGATTGATGAGTTTGGCTCAGGCACAGAGCCAACAATTGGTGGTGCTATATCCGAGTCGATACTCGAACGTTTTGTTGAGCGCAAGGCATATGGCGTTATTACAACCCACTATGCTAACATAAAGTATTTTGCATCGCGTCATGATGGCGTAGCCAACGGTGCTATGGCATTCGACGTCAAGAACATACAACCGCTTTTTAGCCTTGAAATGGGCAAGCCTGGCAGCTCGTTTGCCATTGAGATTGCCCGCAAAACGGGACTACCCGAAGATATTATTCGCAACGCCATGGACAAGGCGGGCGAGGATCACATCAACCTCGAGAAGCAACTACGTGAGATTGCCCGTGACAAACGTTACTGGGCCGAGAAGCGTGACCGCATACGCCTAACCGACAGAAAGGTGGAGCAGCTGGAGCAGACATATAGCGATCGTCTACAGAGCATCAAGGAGGAGCGTAAGCAGATATTGGAGAAGGCTCGACGTGAGGCTGCTGAGCTTGTGGCTGAGGCTAACCGCACAATCGAGAATACGATTAAGGCAATTAGAGAGTCGCAAGCCGAGAAGGAGCTTACACGCACCGTGCGCAAAGAGCTCACGACGTTTGCCGAGGAGTCGGTATTCGACTGGAAGGCACACGAGGATAAGCTCGAAGCCGAGATGCAGCGCTTGGCACGTCGTCGTGAGAAGCGTGAGCAGCGAGCACGCGAGCGTGAAGAGCAAAGCGAGAAGCTAAAGCCCGCAGAGCCAGCACCAATAAAAATTGAGGTAGGCTCGAAGGTGCGCATCGACGGTCAGGAGATACCGGGTGTTGTGCAACTCATCAAAGGCAAGAAGGCACAGGTAGCATTTGGTCAGATGATCATGATGGTAGAGATGAGTCGCCTAAAGGGTGTATCATCTGCTGAATTTAAGCGTGCCACACGCACTGATGCACCACGCACCGTGGTGTCGGTGGATATTCGTGAGCGCAAGCTCAACTTCCGCGACAATATCGACGTGCGCGGTATGCGTTCAGTGGAGGCACTAGCGATGGTCGAGGACCTCATTGATGATGCCTTGATGGTTGGCGTGTCGGGTGTGACAATCCTCCACGGCAAGGGCACAGGAGCACTAAAGGAGGAGATACGCAAGTATCTACGCACCGTGCGCGACATCGACTCGATTAAAGACGACCATGCCGACCGTGGTGGCGCAGGAATTACGGTAGTGACATTTAAACGTGACTAACAAAAATATAAATAGATGAATTATCTACTATCAGAAATAGCCCAGATTGTGGGTGGCGAATTGCGTGGCAACGACCTACGTGTAGGCGACATTGTCACCGACTCGCGTAGCATAACCTCGTCAGAGGGGGCTTTGTTTGCAGCTATCAATGGCAAGAACCATGATGGCCACGACTACATTGAGCGCATGCTAAAACGTGGCGTAAGGTGCTTCATCGTCGAGCACGAGGTGGCACTCAACGACGATTGTGGCATGGTCATCGTACCTTCGACATTGGAGGCACTGCAGCTGCTTGCTACACACCACCGCAAAAAGTTTAAGGGCGTGGTTGTTGGCATCACCGGCTCGAACGGCAAGACTATCGTCAAGGAGTGGGCAGCACGCTCGCTACCCTCGTCGATACGTTCGTTTGCCTCGCCCAAGAGCTACAACTCGCAGCTAGGCGTAGCCCTCTCGCTACTCATGCTTAGTGGCGAGGAGCAAATAGCACTCATCGAGGCAGGTATCTCGCAGGTAGGCGAGATGGAGCGCCTGGAGCGAATGATTGAGCCCGACATAGTAGTATTCACATCTATTGGCGACGCACACTCGGCAAACTTCCTAAACATCGAGCAGAAGATCGACGAGAAGCTAAAGCTTGCCTCACGTGCCCGCACAATAATATATAGTAAGGAGTATCAGTCGCTCGCCGAGAAGATTGTAAAACAATACTCCGAGCGCGAACTCATAGATAGTAGCCGTGAGCGCATCGAGGATACATTGGAGCTAAATGCGGCATTGGAGATTGACGCAGGACACGTGGCAGCACTAATGCACAAGCTTGGCTACTCGGTCGATGGCGCAGTATTCTCGGCAAAGGTTGCCATGCGTCTTGAGCTTAAGGAGGGTATCGACAACTCGATGATTATCGACGACACGTACAACTCAGATATAAACTCAGTGATTGTGGCTCTCGACGCCTTGCATCGCCAGTCGATGGGTCGCCGCAAGATTGCCGTAATCTCGGACATATTGCAGAGCGGAACACCTTCCGAAGAGCTATATTATCGTGTTGCTGAAGCTGTTAAGAGTGCTGGCGTCGACCACCTTATCGGCGTGGGCGAGAACATCGCAAAGCATAGTAGCCTCTTCGACTACAACGCCTCATTCTACTACACCACCGACGAACTTATCGAGAACTTCGGTCGTGAACGCTGGGCAGACTCCGTAATACTTATCAAGGGTAGCCGCGACAGCCGCTTCGAGCGCCTTAGCCGCCTGCTTGAGCGTCGCACACACACAACAACCCTCGAGGTAGACCTATCGGCAATGAAGAAGAACCTCGACTACTTCCGTAAGCACCTACCACAGCAGCACCCCGTTGTTGCCATGGTCAAGGCATGGAGCTACGGCACGGGCGACGTGGATGTTGCTCGCATGCTCCAGCACGAAGGTGTCAACCTGCTGGCAGTAGCCTTTGCCGACGAGGGTGTAACACTACGATCTAAGGGCATAACAATGCCTATTGTGGTGCTCAATGCCGACCACGACAGTTTCGACGTGATGATATCGCACGACCTTGAGCCAGAGATATATAACTTCCAGTCGTTGCGCGAGTTCCGCCGTGCGGTGCTACGCGCTGGTCGCGAGCACTACCCTATTCACATAAAGCTCGACACGGGCATGCACCGCCTCGGATTCATGGAGGACGAGATCGACTTTTTGGGTCGTGCCATTCACCTCGACACGTCGCTACGCATAGCCTCGATATTCTCACACCTGTCGTGCGCGGACATACCCGCCGAGGACGAGTTTACACGTGAGCAGATAAAGCTCTTCGAATATATGAGCTCGCAGCTTATCGAGTGGCTCGACTACAAGCCTCTACGCCATATCGCTAACTCGGCAGGCATAGTACGCTTCCCCGAGGCTGCCTTCGACATGGCACGCTTGGGCCTTGGACTCTATGGCTTTGGCTATGAGCACAACGACGAGCTAACACCCGTGGCTACGCTCTCGACACGCATCGTGCAAATAAAGCACCTACGACGTGGTGAGTCGGTGGGCTATGCCCGCTCTAAGCGTCTAGAGCGCGACACCGTAACCGCAACAATACCTATCGGTTATGCCGATGGTCTCGACCGCCATCTCGGAAATGGACGCTGGAGGGTGAAGGTAGGCGGAGGATATGCTCCAATCATCGGCCGAGTATGCATGGATAGCGCAATGATCGACGTAACAGATATTGGTCCTGTTCAGGTAGGCGACAAGGTTACCATATTCTCGGCCGAGAGGGGACTAACGCTCGAGGAGATGGCCGCAACGCTCGACACCATATCGTACGAAATAATGACATCGGTGTCGGCACGTGTAAAACGCATATATACCGAGAGATAATGAAGGGAACGATATATATGATACCATGCCCCATCGCCGACCATGAGTCGGTGTGGGAGGTGCTACCCAAGTCAAACCTTGAGGTGATGAACTCACTCGACTACTTTGTGGTGGAGAATATTCGCTCAGCACGTCGCTTTCTATCAAAGGCGGGCATCGAGCGCAAGATTGACGAGCTGGAATTTGTTGAGCTTAACGAGCACACCACCTCGGCAGCCGACGTGGAGAAGATGCTACGCCCAATATTAGCGGGTCGCTCGGCAGGTGTTATATCGGAGGCTGGCGTACCTGGTGTTGCCGATCCTGGTGCCGACATTGTAGCCTTGGCACATCGTCATGGCATACGCATTGTTCCACTTGTTGGTCCTTCGTCAATACTTATGGTCATGATGGCATCGGGACAGAATGGTCAGTCGTTTGCCTTCAACGGCTACTTGCCAATCAAGGAGCCCGACCGCTCACGCACCATTCGCAACTATGAGCGTCGTGCACAACAAGAGCGACAGGCACAGATATTTATCGAGGCGCCATACCGCAACGTAAAGCTCTTCGACACCCTTCTAAGCACCCTTTCAGCAAAAATGCGACTTACCGTGGCGTGTGACATCACATCAAAAGATGAGATAATCATTACCCGCTGTGTTGAGGAGTGGAAAAAGGCTGGAGTGCCAAATATCGAGAAACGACCAACAATATTTGTATTAGGCATATAATTTGTTCGAGATATATTATTGAATGTTTAATACAAATACAAAATAAATAAGTAATAAATTGATTAAGAATAAGATATGAAGAAAAATAAGAACGCAGAGCAGGTAGAGGAGCAGGAGGTAGGCGCACTCAATAGCGACAATATGGCAGACGAAGCAGCCGAGACTTCGGACAATGTGGCAGTTGAGCCTACGTTGGAGGAGCAGATTGCAGCATGGAAAGACAAGTATCTTCGTCTTCAGGCCGAGTTCGACAACTTCCGTAAGCGCACCATCAAGGAGAAGATGGAGCTTGTGGAGCGTGGCTGCGAGGGAGCTTGGAAGTCGATATTGCCTATCCTCGATGATATGGAGCGTGCAACAGCTGCATCGAAGAAGAGCGACGACATCGAGGCATTGCGCCAGGGTGAGGAGCTTGTGATGAAGAAGTTCGAGAGCGTGTTGCAGGGTGCAAACATCACTCCTATTGACTGCATTGACAAGCCATTCAACGAGGAGGAGCAGGAGGCAGTAGCACGTTTTGCTGCTGGCGAAGAGAAGCGTGGCTTGGTTATCGACTGCGTGCAGCGTGGCTACAAGATTGGCGAGCACGTATTGCGCTATGCTAAGGTTGTAGTTGGCGAGTAATTTTAGAGTACTATGGCAGAAAAGAGAGATTATTATGAGGTGTTAGGCGTTGAACGCAATGCCGATGCCGATACTATAAAGAAGGCCTATCGTAAGGCAGCTATCAAGTATCACCCCGACAAGAATCCTGGAGATAAGGATGCCGAGGAAAAATTCAAGGAGGCTGCCGAGGCCTACGATGTGCTATCAAACGAGGATAAGCGTGCTCGCTACGATAGGTTTGGGCATGCTGGCATGAGTGGTGCCGCAGGTGGCGGTGGTGGCTTCTCAGGCTTCTCAGGCGGAGGATTCTCTATGGAGGATATCTTCGAGCAGTTTGGCGACATCTTCGGAGGTGCCTTTGGAGGAGGATTCGGGGGTGGTCGTTCGTCACGCTCACGCACAACAAATCGTGGTAGCGACATTCGTATTACTGTGAAGCTCAACCTCCAGGAGGTAGCCGAGGGTGTCACAAAGAAACTTAAGATAAACAAGACTATTGCATGTACACAGTGTGGCGGTAGCGGTGCTAAGGACTCGTCGTCATACACCACATGTACACAGTGTAACGGCTCGGGCTATGTCATCACCGTGCAGAACTCCTTCTTTGGTCGCATGCAGACACAGAGTGTGTGTCCTACGTGTGGCGGCCAGGGACGCATCATCAAGGATAAGTGTACGAAGTGTGGTGGCGAGGGCACTGAGCGAGGTCAGGAGATAATCGAGGTTAAGATTCCTGCTGGCGTTAGCGAGGGCATGGTGCTCACCGTACGTGGCAAGGGTAATGCCGCACGCAATGGTGGCCTAAGCGGCGACTTGTTGGTTGTTATCGAGGAGGAGCACTCACCAGAGCTTATTCGTGATGGCAACGACCTTATCCACAACCTCAACATCACCGTGACAACAGCACTTCTTGGTGGCGAGGTAGAGGTACCAACAATTGATGGCAAGGCTCGCATCAAGATAGCCCCAGGAACACACGCTGGCAAGGTGCTACGCCTACGTGGCAAGGGTCTGCCCGATGTTAATGGCTATGGCCGTGGCGACATAATGGTTGTTGTCGACATCACCATTCCTGACGAGCTAACTAAGGAGGAGCGCAAGCTTATCGAACAGCTCGCTGAGCAGCCTAACTTTAAACGTGCATCGGGTGTTGAGAACCAAAACATCTTTGAGCGCATGAAGAATTTCTTCCGTTAATAGAGTTATACCATGTCAATATTTCGACCACCAAAGACTAAGCCGAGACAGTTTAATTACTTTCCGCGATACTACGACCCTGTGAAGGAGGAGCGCAACCAACGACGTAAGGAGCTTCATGGCACCTCTACGGAGAGCGACAATGAAGAGTATGTTCCTGGCAAGTACGTGCGCACACAGCGTGAGGCACGTGAGGCATCGCGCTCGGAGCGTGACAACGGTGGCATGACAAAGCTTCGTGGATTGATAATTGTAGCAGCCGTCATAGCTGTTGCCACCATGTGGCTATTGCCTCGCATCATGAACTTTGTGATTGCAGCAAACGAAGAGAAGCAAGCCGAAATCAGTGGCAAGCCAGCAGCAACAGCAAAGGCCGAGGAGGAGATCAACCCTACGCTTGATTGGGTTATCAACGAGAGCATTGATGTTGAAAACATGGAGGGCATAGAGACTCTTAACGACGACGTAATCAAGGAGTTGGAGGAGTCGGAATGGCGCACCAAACGTATTAAGATTATACCAAACGAGTAGTAAATCGCAAGATGAACCGCATAAAACTTCTACCCGAGATTGTAGCCAATCAGATTGCCGCCGGTGAGGTGGTAAATGCGCCGTCGAATGTCGTCAAGGAGATGATGGAGAATTCGATAGACGCTGGGGCGAAGTGCGTGAAGGTGAACTATAGGGCTGGTGGCAAAGAGCTTATACAAATCATCGACGATGGCGTGGGCATGTCAGCAATAGATGCACGCATGGCCTTTGACCGTCATGCAACAAGCAAGATTGAGTCAATTGAGGATGTATACAAATTACACACGTTTGGCTTCCGTGGCGAGGCACTGGCATCTATTGCCGCTGTGTCGGAGGTGGAGCTACGCACACGCCGCGAGGAGGACGAGGTGGGAACACTCACCATGATGAGTGGTGGTGAGTATCGCTCACAGACGCCTGTGTCATGCTCGAAGGGCTCGCAGTTCATGGTGCGCAACCTATTCTACAACGTACCCTCACGACGCAAGTTCATCGACGGCGACAACTCTCGCCTATCGTCACAGATAAAGCAGGAGTTCATGCGTGTGGCGCTGTGCAACCCTCAAGTGGAATTTGAGCTTCGCCAAAATGATGCTCTTCTATATCAGCTAAAGCCAACAAATCGAGCCGGCCGCATAGTGGACATCGTGGGTAAGCACATCAAGCAGAACTTGTTAGACGTAGAGGTCGACACATCGGTAGCACATATTGAAGGATATGTTGGTCGTCCGTCGGCAGCTAAGAAGCGTAACAACGAGCAATACCTGTTTGTGAATGGCCGCTACTTCTACTCGCAAGCCATGCAACGCACCATTATACGTGCATACGAGAAGCTGATACCAGAGGGATGTCTACCCTCATACTTCATATATATTACAGTAGACCCTGAGCGTGTCGATGTCAACGTACACCCGCAAAAAACGACCGTTAAGTTTGCCGACAACGACGTGATACTCGAGATTCTTCAGGCTGCAATACGTGAGACTTTGGCCAAAACTGGAGCGGTGCCTCTGATGGACTTTAGTGTTGATGAGCGAATCAACATCCCCGTTATGAGCCACCAGCAGACTATATATCATGAGCCACGCATCGGCACCAACAGCGAGTATAACCCCTTCAAGGAGGAGTACATCGACCCCTCAGCGACGATGCCCGACATACCATTTACGGGCTTCGACGCTCCATATACCGATACTCCGTCAACAATTACTGCGCCTAAGTTCAAGGCATTCAACGAACCTGAGGAGGAGTATACGATGCATAGCTCGTCGGGAGTACCCTCGCCATCTGTTGTCGAATATATCGACGAGGAGGTGGAGCAGACTTCGTTCGACTATGTTGAGTCGTCGATGAGCAATGCTCAGCCACAGCTGGGCGATGTTATTAACGTGGGAGGAGGATATGCCATAGCCATGTGCAATGGCCGTTGCATAGTATTGAGCCTACGCAGAGCCCGCGAACGAGTGCTATACGAAAATATACTGAAGTCGACAATGTCAGGCGCTGTGCCTACACAACGCATGTTCTTTGCCGAGGAGCTTAAGCTCTCGAAGGAGGAGTATCAACTGCTTGAGTGCCACGCCACAGAGTTTGCAGCTTTGGGCTTCGAGATCGAGTATAACAATGAGGAGACGATATCGGTTACGGGACGCCCTGCCATATTGGAGCAGTCGACACCTCTTGACGAGCTACTCTATGAGCTACTTCACGGCATCGAGTGTGGTGCAATGCCCATCGACGAGGAGCGACGACGCCTTGCCGAGGTTATGGCACGTCGTGGCAGCGCAGGATATGGCCACAACCTACGTTCGGGCGAGACAGAGGAGCTTATAGCATCGTTGTTAAAGTGCGATGACTACAGCTTCACACCATCGGGTGCACCTATCATGGCCGAGATTACTCAGGCTGAGCTACGTGCTAAACTGACAAGAAACTAAACGATTATGACACAATATAGACCACAAACACCACCCGCAGTACTCAACCTGCTAATTGCTAACTGCGTGGTATATTTTGCTACGATGTTGCTCGACACCGAGCATATTTACGAGCTATTTGCCCTATTTCCTGTGGGTAGCCCCTTCTTCGAGATATGGCAGCCAGTAACCTACATGTTTATGCATGGCGACTTCTCGCACCTATTCTTCAACATGTTTGCATTGTGGATGTTTGGTCGTGGCTTGGAGCAGGAGCTCGGCACTAAGCGCTTCCTAATCTACTACTTTGTATGTGGCATAGGTGCAGCCTTGGTGCAGCTCGGCATGGCACAAATCGACCTTATGCGTCTTGGCCATATGTCGATAGCTCATATGCAATATCTATGCACTCCTACAGTGGGAGCTTCGGGCGCAGTGTTTGGTCTGTTGCTGGCATTCGGAATGTTGCACCCAAATGCAACAATAATGCTACTCATACCACCAATTCCAATGAAGGCTAAGTGGTTTGTGATTATCTATGGACTCCTCGAGCTTGTGTTCGGCATCTCAGGACGCATGGATAGCGTGGCACACTTTGCCCACCTCGGAGGTATGTTCTGGGGCTGGTTATTGCTCATATGGTGGAGATATCAGGATAGAAAAAGGTATAGATACTAACTAAAACTTAAATTATATGGCATCGAACGAGAATTCGCAGTACAACGGAATATTTGGTTCAGCTAAGGGTGGCGAGAAACACTCGTTTCTTTCAACACTCTTTACCATAGTGCTGCTTGCTATTACACTCTCACTAAGCCTTGCACTCATCATCGCCTACCTAACACCTCATGTGCCACCTGAGATGTTTGGTCAGTTCACCATCGTAGGCTTGTTTGCACCAATTCTCTACATCATGGTGATGGTTTGTACGCTTATATGGCTTATCATGCGTCGCTGGGTCATGGCACTCATCTTCATGGTGTTGCTCATTCCTGGCTTCTTCCATTTCAACAACTTCTTCAACATGACCGTAATGGTTGAGGAGGAGGTTAATGAGAGCAACCGTGAGCTTACAATCCTAACACACAACATACGTGGCTTCTACAACGACGACGGCAAGCGCTCGGTGCAGGACTATGTCGACTACTTAGCCAAGGGCGATCTTCCTGATATCATCTGTCTTCAGGAGTTCCCACGCGACGCACGAGGACTAAAATCTCTCGACACTCTTCTTGAGAGCCGCTACCAAAAGGTATACTTCGCCGAGGCTGTTGAGGGTGGTGAGTATGTGGTGCGCACATATAGCCGCTACCCTATCATCAAGCAGGGAAGCATCGCTGGCGAGGGACGTGGCACATCGCACTGGTGCGACATCGTCTATAAGCAATTCGACACCATACGTGTCTTCAACAACCACCTATACACCATGAGCATCACGCCTAACGATACGGAAGATATTGCTCGTGGCAAGATTTTGCAGGATGGCGACCGCATGCGCAGCATCGTAAACCGCATTGCCGATAACTCGCAAATCAGAGCATCGCATGTCGACACGTTGCGCTATGTAATGGATAACACCCCATATCGCCATATCGTGTGTGGTGACTTCAACGACACGCCAATGTCATATGTCTATGGTCTGCTTAGCGAGAACCTTTACGACACCTTCGTGGAGAGTGGCAATGGCTATGGCTACACCTTCCGCCCAATGCGTGGCATGCTACGTATCGACTACATTTTGCGTAGCGAGGGCCTTGAGTCAATTGACTACACAGCCGATGAGAGCGCAACATTTAGCGACCATCTACCTGTCGTAGCACGTCTAAAGGTGGCTAAACAGTAGTTGTAAACAACAAAAAAGAGGACCTCATGGGCATAAAGTAGCCGATGAGGTCTTTTTTGTGCTATATAATCTTTGGTGGTTTGAAAAATAATATTTATCTTTGCGCGCTATTATTAACTAATTTAACACTTTGTAACAATGCCAAAAATGAAAACAAATGCCGCTGCGAAGAAGCGTTTTTCTTTCACCGGCACAGGTAAGATCAAGCGTAAGCACGCTTATCACAGTCACATCCTGACAAAAAAGACTAACAAGCGTAAGCGTAACCTT
>JAFODV010000081.1 GCA_017380515.1 Alistipes sp. | reverse complement strand
AGGGTTTTTCAGTCCCGTTTTTTCATACAATTCATTCAACTGGCAAAGATCCTCATAATGATAATTGGAGCAATTGGAGCCGTCAAACTTGGTGTATCCGCGCAGAATAGCGTGTGCATACGGATTTCCTTCGCTGACGACCTCCCAACCACGATAAAGGAACGTGTGTGAGGTCTGAGCCGCACGGATCGAATTCATCATAACGCCAAGGTCGCCGCCCGTGGGGTTTTTCATTCCGGCAGGAATATCTAGTCCGCTGGCGGTCCACCAAATGCAGCAATTGCGGGCTTCTCCTTCGCTGCACGCTCGATTTTACGAATCTTACGTCGCTCCTCAACAAGATGCAAAAACTTTACATCATACTGCTCAGGCTTATTACGCTTTATCCAGCTTAGCGCCTCGTCAATACATTTCTGAACATTACCGATCTCTTCTATCATAGTTGTTTGGAGTTTTACAGAGTTAATTTCAATAAGCCTATTTACTTAATTGCCAATTCGAATTCGCCCTTATCGAGCCAATATTTTCCATCGTTAACCAGCGACTGCTGAACAAGCTCAACACTATCGCGATTAAGCGAGTTGCCTTGCATATCCGAAACCTCTTCGATAAATAGAACCTCTTTGTTTTCGAAATAGCTACGTGACAACATAATGCGTAATGTAGAGTGGCTGCTTCGATTATAGAGAGCGAACATAGGACGCGCCTGATATTGCTGTGAGTCGTACTGACGACAACCAATGAATGCAGGAAACTCCGATACATCGATAGTTGCAGAGCTCTTCTCAGGCGAAAGGAACGACTTCTTAATCTGCTGACGCTCCGAATTATACATACCCATGTAGTTGACATTAGACTCCATACGCTTAATCATCTCCGACATATCGAGAGTGATGCCATTAAAGCCTGTCTTAGAAGCTAAGAAACCAACCATAGCACCAACCGCAACCGTAGCCTTCTGATCGTAGAGATAGCCCTGTCCATCGGCAAATGGGAACCACTGACCAACACGATACTCATTAACACGAATCTGATTGTGGAGAGGCACTGGAACATACTTAACAAACAAATCAGTGATTGCATCAAGCGTTGTTGGGCGACCCGCCATAAGCAAGACATCGCAATTGTATCTGTAGAACACCTCAGAAAGCTGACGCATTAGTGGCTCCATTGTAGACTTCACAATATCAGCAACTTCGGTTGGATCGAAGCGCCATGATAGCTCCTCGAATCTAAATCCAAAGTGATTTGCAAAATAGTCCAACAGATACTGAGCTGGCTTTATCGTAGCAAACAACTCATCATAAGTATAGACCTTTGAAGGACGCTTAACGCGCAAGAAATCGAGAAATTGCTGCGACATAGGATGCGATATCTGAGTATTGAAGTCAACACGACATCGACGATCCTTATATCCGTTCATCGCACTATCGCAGCCGAAGAAATCGCGAACGAGATTGCTCGCCAATGCACGCTTACGATTGTTCTTAAGTTCTGGATCTTGAATACGAATAATGTCATCAACCTTAGCAGCATATACCGCCACATTCTTGACACAAGGCATAGCAAGCAAGTCGCTATCGCTCATATTCAACAAACGAGCAGTAAGGGCACTTGTGATATTTCCCATATCTTCGATACCTTTGTCACCGCCCTCGATAATAACATTTTGTATAATATTTCGAAGGATATCATCTCCAGCAAGGTAGTAGCTATCCCACCACAATGGTATAGGTGTAATATTGTTATTACCCTTACCATTGAGGGCATAAGAACATATCATAACATCGGTAGTACCAGCACCGATATCTACCGAACCGATAGTAAGCACCTTACCATCATAACCATCGGCAGCAAGCTCGGGGCGAACATGACCCTTCATTTCAAAGAAGCGCTGCATCTCACCTCTATACTTCTCCGACTCAGCATAAAGATACACAAGCTGACAGCACGATGCCTCATCATATGTCCATGTACGCTGCTCAACAGGTGCATACTTATCCAACACCTTCAGTTTATCGACACTTGGCTCGATATTAACTGGTTTGAGATTTGTACTCTTCATTATTGCATCGTAAGCATCAGCAGCACATTGTCGCAACTTAATCTGCTCCTTCATAGGCATTGCCGTAGGGCAGGTAAGCACCACATTCTTAAGTACACGCTTACAGTCGATATTGCCATGCTTCTCGCGGAACTTAGGAGAGTTAATAAAGGTAATGGCCTGCTGGAACACCTCGATAAGCACAAAGGTCATCAATGATGAACGAGAGTAGCAAGTATTGCCATCAGTAAACTCCATAGCAACATCAGGTGTGTTACCAATATAGTTACCTCTTTCATCAAACAAATCCGACATCACAGGAATGTAGATATTAGATGCAAGAGCCACGTTCGATGGATCATCTTTAGTGATAAGGAACTCCCACTTACCATCATACTTCTTCTCGTCCCACAAATAGCGCTTGGGGCTCGAATAATTTGTTGTACGTGCCTTGAGGCCCTCCTCCTCGAGTGATCTATAAACTAATCGCTGAGCCTCCTCACCAACACGCACAAAACTCTTCCAAGAGAAGAAATCACCTTCAAGGACTATATCGTTACCAAAATCAGCTTTACGGAATGCAAAGCGCATATCAAATGGGCGATTGCTTACTTTGTGAGGCTGCGACATATCACGAATATCGAGCATCATAGACTTTGTGAACTCACCGCGCTCAAACAACACACCACACGTACGTGAGTTACCGATATCCAAAACCATGTCTACAGGAATAGTATCATCGTCGGCATTATGCAAAGTCACCACAGGCGATGCCTCAATCAAACGAATATAGTTAACGAAGTAGATGTAGAAGCCAATATACTTATACGACTCATCTTTTTCGACACCCAAAAGCGAGGCGATATACTCGCTAAAGGATGAGAAGTGACTGCTATTTGTCGACAAAAAGCCAAGCAAGTTACTAACCTTATTACACAAGCTAAACTGTTTTGATTTCACATCATCAGTAAAGAATGGGCGCAAATTTGAGGAAGCACCTTCATCAGAGGTCGTAGTATCGAATGCCCATGTAAATCTATATCGACGGCTCGACTTCGCCTTTCCCTCACCAATATCCTCGATGCGAACACGAGCCCACGCATAAGGACTACTATGGCTATAGCCATTATCCTCCACCTCAAACATTGGCATTGGCAACCATGTGTTGAGAAGCTTTGAAAAGACTGGCTCCAAAGTGCGAGCATCATTTGAGCTGCGTACTCGGAATGCCGAGAGAGTATTAATGCCAAAGATACCAGCATCACCCTCCTTGAAATATGAATAGTGCGCAAGGGCATCGCTACCATCCATTGCTGGCAAACCAGTAGAGTCATAGTACACGTTGCCATCAGGCAACTTATCCAATCGACCTCGCTTCTCTAACTCCTGCAGAGGAACCAAGACACCCTTATCAATATTGTGAACCAATACGTCGAACTTGCGATTGTTAGTAAGACAATCTATAACATCGCAAAAAGTATACTTCAGAGTCTTTCCATTTTGCAGAATAAATGGTTCTGTTGCATTGAATTCAACCTCCTTAACAATAAATTGAATTCCACTATTAGCTACTAAATGCTCCATAACTACTATTTTGTTTCAATATTCATTCAAGTTTTGGCCAGTTCGATTCTAATCACCTTCAATTCCAACTCGGCTATCAATCATCAGTTATCAAGAGCCACCTACTTTCGACTATCTATCACAAAAGCATGCAACAATCTTAACCTAGAACAAGCTTGTTCTAGATTAACACATAACCTCATAATTAAATAAGAGCAATAAGGTGGTTGTAATCGATTGAGTAAAAATCTATTTACCCAGATTAAAATCATCTTCAATCGTCAAAATAGCTCGACGTATTTAGAACAAAGATAAGAAAAATTTTCTCTAAACAAGTTATCTAATTGAATTATTATTCAATATTTTTCAACAATTTACACCTTATATATTAATAACACTCTTATCAAATCCACAAGAATAATAAGCAAAACTTATATATAAATAAAATAATACAATCAAAATTCTATTGCAGATAACAAAAAAACTCCTATCTTTGCATCAGAGAAAAGAAAAAACAGAAAATAATTACAAACCAATAAAACTATTAAAACTATGAAAGATTTGAAGGGAACTAAGACTGAGAAGAACTTGTGGGAGGCATTTGCAGGTGAGAGCCAGGCTCGTAACAAGTACACATATTTTGCATCTAAGGCTAAGAAGGATGGCTACGTGCAGATTGCTAAGATTTTCGAGGAGACAGCAGCAAACGAGAAGGAGCACGCTGAGATTTGGTTCAAGCTTCTCAACGGCATCGGCTCAACAGCTGAGAACCTAAAGGCTGCTGCTGACGGCGAGAACTACGAGTGGACTGACATGTACGACCAGATGGCTAAGGACGCTCGCGAGGAGGGCTTCGACCACATCGCATTCCTCTTCGAGCAGGTTGGCAAGATTGAGAAGGAGCACGAGGAGCGCTACCGCAAGCTCTTGGCTAACGTAGAGGGTGGCTTGGTATTCTCTCGCGACGGTGACATGATCTGGCAGTGCTCAAACTGTGGTCACATTCAGGTAGGCAAGAAGGCTCCTGAGGTATGCCCAGTATGTGTTCACCCACAGGCTTACTTCCAGATTAAGGCTGAGAACTATTAGTAGATAATTCCTACAAAACAACGAACAGGCCCTGAAAAATGGGTCTGTTTTTGTATAGATAAAAAGCATGAATTGGATAGCAACACTCCTCATCCCGCTTGGAGGCACCATAATTGGTGCGTCGACAGTGCTCTTTGCACGTCGTAGTCCGTCGCAACGTCTACACACCACACTCCTCGGCTTTGCCGCAGGCGTGATGGTGGCTGCCTCGGTATGGTCGCTGATAATCCCTGCCATAGATCTATCATCTCACTTAGACAAGCTGAGTTGGATGCCAGCAGCCGTAGGCATCATTTTAGGTATGCTGTTTCTGCTGCTACTCGACACCCTTGTGCCGCATCAGCACCTCTCGTCTGATACTGCCGAAGGTCCTATATCGAAGCTGGGACGTAGGCAGAAGCTGATGCTTGCCGTGACGCTACACAACATTCCTGAGGGTATGGCTGTAGGAGCTGTTATTGCGGGTGCATTGACTGGTGACAGCGGCATTAGCTTTGCCTCAGCAGCGGCATTGGCCCTCGGTATGGCAATTCAGAATATTCCGGAGGGAGCTATCATAGCACTGCCCATGCGCTCAGACGGCATGAGCCGAGGTCGTGCCTTTGGCAATGGCGTACTATCTGGCATTGTTGAGCCTATAGCCGCTTTGACAATGGTACTACTTTATGAGTATATATCACCCACACTACCCTACCTCCTTGCTTTCTCGGCGGGAGCTATGCTCTATGTTGTTGTTGAGGAACTTATACCCGAGACCCAGCAGGGCAAACACTCCAACATCGGCACTATAGCCTTTGCCTTTGGCTTTGTCATAATGATGATACTCGATGTGGCGCTGGGTTAGTAAACAATAATGGCACTTGGAAAACCAAGTGCCATTTTCTATTTTACACGTATTAGGTTGATGCCATCACGTATCGGAACGATGACATTATCGACACGCTCATCGGCGCATACCATGCGGTTAAACTCGACAATAGCCTCGGTGTGCTTGTCGTTGTGCGCAATAGGCTCAGCAACCTTGCCATACCACAATATGTTATCGGCCAAAATAAACGAGCCACTACGAACATAGCCACCCTCCATCAACATGTTGTAATATGCTGGATATTCTCGCTTGTCGCCATCCATAAACACCATATCGTAGACCTCGCCAAGTTTAGGCACAACATCCAATGCCGAGCCGATATGTTGGCGTATGCGGTGGCCATATTCCGATGCCTCGAAATATTTGGCAGCAATCTCCTCCAACTCGTCATCAACCTCGATGGTGTCGAGCACGGCATCATCATCAAGACCTCGGGCGATGGACAATCCCGAATATCCAGTAAATGTTCCAATCTCCAACACTCGCTTAGGGCGCATCATGCGCACAAGCATCTCGAGGAGCTTACCCTGCAGGTGTCCCGATATCATGCGAGGGTTGATAACACGCAAGTAAGTCTCACGCTCAAGGCGGTGCATAAGTTCCTCCTCGGGCTTGGTATTATTTAGAATATAGGCTTCGAGTTTATCCATTATTTTTTAATATTTAGCGTGTATAGATTAGTCGTGATAGCGAGCCGAGCGAGTCGTTGGCAACCTCCATAATCTGCTCGGCTGTGATTGCCATAACCTTCTTGTATGCCTCCTCCAACGTGTCGATATCCTTATATAATAGGTAGCTCTTGCCAGCACCGAGCATATAGCCCTCGTTCGACTCCATGGAGATAGCCATCTGAGCAACAAACTGACGCTTAGCAACACTTAGGCGACGAGGTGTGATGGGCGTGTGGCGCAGTGCCTCAACCTCGCGCTCAATAAGCAACACACACTCCTCAGCGTTGCAATGATCCGACGAAAAGTAGATGCCCACAATGCCGCAATCGGAGTATGGGGTATATGTTGCCTCAACGTTATACGAGAGGCCTCGGCGTTCACGTAGCTCAATGTTTAGCAGAGAGTTAGCTGATGGGCCGCCAAGAATATTTACAAGGAGTGCAAGTGGTAAGCGACGCTCGTCCGAGATACCATAGCCACGTGTGCCAATAATACCATGCGCCTGATGCGTATGTCGTTGTTGCGAGATGATGAATGGCTCGTAGGCAAGTGGCGATGTGCGCTCATACCCACGCTGTGTAGCCTCAAATCCTCCGAGGTAGCGCTCAGCAACACTCTGAGCCGTACGCACCGAGAAGTTGCCGATAGATGAGAATACCATCTGGTCGGTGGTGTAGGTGCGCTCAACAAAGCGACGAAGCTCGTCGGTTGATAGGCGTGCAATTGTAGCCTTCGAGCCGAGGATATTATGTCCAAGCTCCGAGCCCTTGAATATTAGATCCTCGAAGTCGTCGTATATGCGCTCCGAGGGCGAATCTTTATACGAGTTAATCTCGTCGGCAATAACCTCTCGCTCCTTCTTTAGCTCATGCTCAGGAAATGTCGAACGAAAGATAACATCGCCAATAAGCTCTACGGCACGGCTAAAATCGTGGCGCATGACCGTAGCATGAAGCGTTGTATCCTCCTTTGTAGTATAGGCATTAAGCTCGCCACCAAGGTTCTCCAAGCGGCAGTTTACCTGATAGGCACGCCTACGCTCAGTACCCTTAAACAGAGCGTGCTCCGTAAGGTGAGCTATGCCATACTCGCCCTTACGTTCATCGCGACTACCAGCATTTACCACAAGGGCACAATGCGCAACGGAGCTACGCACCTGACGATGAATACCTCGAATGCCATTAGGCAGTATATATGTTTCAAACTCTCTCATTGTGAATCTTTAGATATTGACCTGTGTAGCTCTCTGCACACGCCTCAACCTCCTCAGGTGTACCAGCGACAACAACCCTACCGCCATCGACACCCGCCTCAGGGCCAAGGTCGATAACCCAGTCAGCACACTTGATAACCTCCATGTTGTGCTCCACGACAACAACACTATGACCACGCTCTATGAGAGCGTCGAAAGCTCCAAGCAAACGGCGAATATCATGGAAATGGAGTCCCGTAGTAGGCTCATCAAATATAAATATTAGGTGCTCCGAAGATTTATCCTTCGTGAGGAACGAGGCAAGCTTCACACGCTGCGACTCACCACCCGAAAGTGTCGATGATGACTGACCAAGCTTGACATAACCCAAGCCCACCTGCTGCAAAGGTCGTATGCGCTCAACAATACGACGCACTGTGGAGTTGCTGTCATCCTCCATAAAGAATTTGATAGCCTCATCTACCGACATCTCAAGGACATCATATATAGTCTTACCACGATACTTAACCTCCAAAATTTCAGGCTTGAACCTACGACCCTGGCACGCCTCGCACTGAAGCTCGACATCGGCCATAAACTGCATGCTAATCTTGATAACACCCTCGCCCTCACACTCCTCGCAACGGCCACCCGGCATGTTGAACGAGAACGCCGCTGGCGTGATGCCCGTATGCTTACAATATGGCTGCTCGGCAAAAAGCTTACGAATCTCATCGTAGGCCTTAATATATGTTACTGGATTTGAGCGTGTCGACTTGCCAATAGGCGACTGCGACACCATCTCTACGCCCTGCACCAAGCGGTTATCTACCTCTAAGCGGTCGTGGTCGCCAGGTGTTAGCGTAGTCTCAGATAGGCGACGCTTGAGAGCTGGATACAAGATATCATCGGCCAACGACGACTTACCCGAGCCCGACACACCAGTGATGCAAGTGAGCACGCCGAGAGGTATCTCCACGTCGATATTTTTGAGGTTGTTATGACGAGCACCATATATCTTCACACTACCCGCCTTTGCTCGGCGACGTGCGGGTATAGCAATCTCCTTGCGATGCGTAAGATAGTCAGCGGTAAGCGAGTCCGTAGCCTCATATATCTGGGATGCGGGGCCATTGTAAACCACCTCGCCACCACACACACCCGCCTCAGGACCCATATCTACAATCCAATCTGCAGCACGCATAACCTCCTCCTCGTGCTCCACAACAATAACAGTATTATCCAAGTCACGCAGCTGCTTAAGCACACCTATAAGACGATCAGTATCGCGTGGATGAAGGCCAATGCTTGGCTCGTCGAGGATATACATCGAGCCCACAAGGTTGCTACCAAGCGACGTAGATAGGTTGATACGCTGTGACTCACCGCCCGAAAGCGTTGCCGACAGACGATCGAGTGTGAGGTAGTGTAGGCCCACCTCAACCAAATAGCCTAAGCGGCTGCGAATCTCCTTCAACACACGCTCAGCAGTTGTTGCATCGTGCTCGTCGAGATTTAGGTTATCGAAAAAGGTGATTAGCTCACCTATGGTCATCTGCACAAGTTCTGCGATGTTTCTACCACCAATCTTCACATATAGCGCCTCCTTACGCAGACGGCTACCGTGACACTCTGGGCAGGTGGTCTTGCCCACATAGCGCGACTTCAAGGCACGATACTGCACCTTGTGACGCTGGGTATCGACATACTCAAAGAATTGGTCTATACCATAGAAATATTCGGTGCCATGCCACAACATATCGCGTTGAGCTTGAGTCAAGGCGTGGTATGGAGTATGTATCGGAAATCCACACTTCGAGGAGTTAAGCACAAGCTCCTGCTTCCAGCGACTCATCGACGCTCCGTTCCAGCAGGCAACAGCACCATCATAGACGCTCTTCGACTTATCGGGCACAACAAGATCCTCGTCGATGCCCATAACCTTGCCATAGCCCTCACACATAGGGCAAGCACCCAAAGGGTTGTTAAACGAGAAGAGATGCTCCGTAGGGCGCTCAAATGTCATATCGCCCTCGTCATAGTGCGTCGAGAACTGCTCATAGCGGCCCCCTATCTGCACATACATAACGCCTGAGCCATAGCCCATGGCACGTGCCACAGAGTCGGCCATACGTGATACAGTATCTTGCTCATGACTAACCTTTAGGCGGTCGACAACAATCATCACATCGTCGATTAACATGTCGCCACTTATCTTTGGCATGAACTCCTCGACAAGCATCACCTCATCACGATATATCACTCGGTTGACGCCATCTTCAATGAGTGTTAGCATGCGCTCGACAATACCCTCCGACTGCTTGAGGAGCATGGGAGCAGCAACAACAATACGTGTATCGTCGTCGAGCGTAAGGAGATAGTCAACAACATCATCGACCTCGTAGCAACGAATCTCGCGACCTGTCGTAGGCGAGTAGGTGCGACCGATACGAGCAAACAAGAGTTTTAGGTAGTCGTAAATCTCAGTTGATGTGCCCACCGTAGAGCGTGGGTTGCGTGAAATAACTTTCTGCTCGATGGCAATAGCTGGAGCAATGCCATCAATAATATCGACATCGGGCTTCTCTACACGTCCAAGAAACTGACGTGCATAGGCCGAGAGGCTCTCCACATAGCGACGCTGACCCTCGGCAAATATTGTATCGAAAGCCAATGTAGACTTTCCCGAGCCCGACAATCCTGTGACCACCACAAGCTTATTGTGCGGAATCTCGAGGTCAATGTTTTTAAGGTTGTGAACCCTCGCACCCTTTATCGTAATCTTATTGTCCAAAGCTATGAAATGATAAGTAACGGCAAAGATCTGCACGCTACCAATTATACAATTCGTTAGGCTATCACCTCCACCGTTGCGCCCTCGACCTTCTCTAAACGACCAATGAGCTGCTCCGACTCCGACTCACGAATAGAGAGTGTCATAGTGCATAGATTGTCGAAGACCTGGTCGACGATGCGTGGTTGCATATCCTTAACAATGCGCATAACATCGTTCATCGCAACATACGAAAACTCAACACGCACGGTCGTATCTACCGTCTTCTCGATAATATCGCACTCAGCCAAGACCAGCGCCGTAGACTCCTTATATGCCGCAATAAGGCCCGGAACACCGAGCTTAGTGCCACCAAAGTAGCGCACTACAACCACAAGACAGTTGGTTATCTCCTGCGAGAGAAGCTGACCAAGAATAGGCTTGCCCGCAGTAGACGATGGCTCTCCATCATCGTTAGCCCTAAACTGCTCGCCATGAGGTCCTAAGCGCCATGCATAGCAGTGGTGCGTAGCATCATACCATCGCTTGCGCAAAGCATCAAGGTGCTCCTTAATCTCTGC
This sequence comes from Alistipes sp., assembly GCA_017380515.1. Classification (GTDB taxonomy): domain Bacteria; phylum Bacteroidota; class Bacteroidia; order Bacteroidales; family Rikenellaceae; genus Alistipes. The sequence continues at coordinate 8,535 of JAFODV010000081.1, read as the reverse complement.
CTCAGTCTCCACTGGATAGGCATAGGTAAGGAACTTGCTGCTTAGCTGGCGGTAGGTTGTCTCTGCCGCACGGGCTATGGTCTTATAACTATCTGCTGCCACTGCTTCAACGGGTTAACAATATTGGTTAATTACTTAATAGCCTTAAACATACGCTCCCAGCGAATACCACCCTCATTAGGATCTACCGAGAACCATACATATGAAGCCTTGCCCACGACATGATCCTCAGGCACAAAGCCCCAGAAACGTGAGTCGAGCGAGCCGTGACGATTGTCACCCATCATGAAGTAATAGTCTTGCTCGAAACAATACTCCGTAGCCTCAACACCATCAATGAAGTACTTGCCATCGCGCTGCTCAAGCTTATGACCCTCGTACACATCGATGCAGCGGCCATACATAGCCACATTGAAGTCGTTGAGAACGACCGTAGCACCAGCCTTAGGAACCCATATTGGGCCGAAGTTATCGAGTGTCCAGCCAGTAGATATGCGATGAGGGATAAGCATCTCGCCAGCATAGCCCATAGACTTAGATATGCGATAACGTGCGGTGTCGGCATAATTCTGCAACTCTGTATCCTTCAACAACACGTTAGTCTGATAGCGACCTGTGGTCCTATTCACTATGTCGTAGTAGTACTGCTTATTAGGAATCTCACTCTCAAGTTCGCCATTGGTGTATACCCTACCGTCGACAATTTTAAGCGAGTCGCCAGCAACAGCCACACAGCGCTTGATGTAGTTCTCCTTCTTATCCAAAGGACGTGTCACAACGGTGTAGTTATCTGCAATATTCTTGCGTCGCTCGGCCTCAGTGCGGCCAAACTCGTTGCTGAGCAATAGCTGGTAGTAGCTCTCAGCAGCACGCTCCAAGACTACGGTATCGCCCTCAGGAAAGTTAAACACAACAACATCGCCACGCTCGACCTTACCATTTGCCGCAAGACGACGATAGTCACGCTCCCACATTGTTGTGAACGACTGCTTCTCGGGATTTAGCGGCATAGTGTTGTGCACAAATGGGAACGACAATGGGGTCATAGGCACACGTGGACCATACGACGTCTTATTCACAAGGATATAGTCGCCAGCCATCAAGGTGCTCTCCATTGAACCTGTAGGGATAACAAATGCCTGGAACCAATAGAGCTGGATGAGTGTAGCAACAATCGTAGCAAAGATTATTGAGTGCACCCAGTCGTACAACCACTCATACACTCTACCCTGATTCTTAAGCTCCTCCCACAAAGCATAGCCAAATACCACGGCGAGGGTTACGGGGAAGAAGAAGTTCCACTTGAAGAGGAGCATATGCACTATCACGCCAACAACAAGCGCAAAAACTAAGGCACACCACACTGCATATACCACTCGCCACCACTTATACTTAGCCATAAGACGTTTGTGAAGCGCAGCAATATGGCCACCGATATAGTAGTCATAGACTATTGGCAGGGCGATGATGAGACTCCACACTGCGCCATACCAGATAGCAAAGAGTGTTATAATGATGCCTACAACAGAGGCCAAGAGCCACTTATTTGTGAAGAAGCTCTTTAATGAAGCAAAGAAATTTTTCATACTATCACTTTCTCAGACTCAGCCTTTAGAGTAGGTTATCCATTGTGTGCACGCCACTCTTATCCTGAAGATACTCACCAGCAACAACTGCACCAAGAGCCAAGGCACGACGGTTTACAATGTTGTGCTTGAGTGTCAACACGTCGTCAGCAGCAGTATAGGTGATGGTGTGAATACCAGGCACCATGCCCTCACGGTGCGACTCAATCTCAATCTCATCGACCTTACCCTTGCGGTTGTTCACCCATGACGACTTACGCTCCATGCCCTCTATGATGCCCTCAGCAAGAGTGATGGCAGTACCACTTGGCGAATCCTTCTTCCACATGTGGTGAGTCTCCTCGATGCGCACGTTGTACTCGGCGTGTGGATTCATCAACTCTGCGAGGCGGCGGTTGATCTGAAACATGATGTTCACGCCAATCGAAAAGTTCGAGGCGTAGAACAACGCTCCACCACGCTCCTCGGCAAGAGCCTCCATCGCCTTAAGCTCCTTGAGCCAACCTGTGGTGCCACACACCACCCTACGACCTGCCTCAAGCACGGTGCGCACATTCTTAGCAGCAGTCTCAGGGGTTGTAAACTCGAAGGCTACATCAACGCCCTCGAGGTTCTCGGCAGTAAGCTCTGCGGCATTGTTCTCATCAATAACGAGCACTACCTTATGGCCACGCTCAGCCAAAATACGCTCAATCTCACGGCCCATCTTGCCGTGACCTATAATCGCACAATTCATATATGATAACTGTAATTAAATTCTCAAGTGTGCAAAGATAGTAAATAATCTTGTATTATTTAACACATGAAATAAAATAAATGGAGATCGACCATAATATTAGCCTGATAACATGGCTTGAGCACAACAAAAGAAGCCCTATCGATTCAAAGTTTCGATAGGGCATCTTACTATATGTTTACACCTTATTAGTATTGCACATCAGAGAGAAAGAGTCCGCATGCTGCAGCACCAGCGCTCGAGCGACTCAAGTCCTTAGAGCGGATAATATCCTCGAACTCATCGACGGTGTAACGGCCACGACCAACATCGACCAAAGTACCAACGATGGCACGCACCATATTGCGCAAAAACCTATCGGCACGGATAGTGAAACGTAGCGTCCCGTCACCCTCTACAACCCACTCGGCATGCGTGATGTGGCAGATGTTTGTCTTGTTATTAGAATTAAGCTTTGCAAACGACGTAAAATCTTCGTACTCAAGGAGCTTACAGGCTGCAGCATTCATCTTCTTCACGTCTAAGTCGACCGCAAAATGCCATGCTGAGAAACGACGAAAAGGAGCCTTATGAGTCGTAAGAAAATAGGTATATTCACGCTGGCGAGCATCGAAGCGAGCATGCTTCTCAGGCTCTACCTCATAGATACGCATAATGGCAATATCGTTGGGCAACACCTTATTTAATTTATAGACAAGCTGCTTACAATCAACCTCGGCATCACTGTCGAAATGCGCCACATAGAACGAGGCATTCACACCTGTGTCGGTGCGTCCAGCGCCCACAATCTCGGTAGGCGTGCGACGAAGCATCGAGAGCTTATCCTCAATCATACCCTGCACCGTCACAGCATCAGGCTGACGCTGCCAACCGCAGTATGCAGCACCGTCGTATTGTAGTTCGATAAAATAGCGCATAGGAATCTAATTTACTGCACAAAGATAAGAAAAAAAGAGGAAAGTGTGGTTCACTCAGGGTTTATTTTATGGGAGAGGCGGGGAAGATAGGGGGAATGAGACGAATGGGATAAATGAGGAGCGCGGAGATAGTGAGTTTAGAGAGTTTAAGGAATTTAAGGAGATTAGGGAGCGCTGCGTTAATAGGGTTGATGGGTGGGTGATAGGATTAATTGGGTCGATAAGGCGAGGGTATCACTTCCCCTATCTTCCCTATTATTCCCTATTTTCCCCATAAATTCCACCTCGATTAGCACCACTAAATTTGTTGTCAGAAGGGTTGCAGATGTGCCCTTATCACGAGAAATAATTTGTTGTCAGAAGGGGTTAGATTTGGCTTATCGCAAAAGTGAGCACCCGAGGATAGTACAAATAAGTACAGCCTCGGGTGCTCAGCTTTTTGGGATAGGTCAAAGATGACCCCTTATCACAACAAATTCACAACAAATTACATGTGTATAGCGCAGCCAAGTGCATCTTCTGCCGCCTCCATAACTGCCTCATGCATAGATGGGTGAGCATGAATGGTGCGTGCAATGCGGTGAGCATTGACGCCCAACACCTTAGCCAATGTAGGCTCACCAATCATCTCAGTCACATTGTGACCCACGAAGTGAGCGCCAAGCAACTTCTCCTCAGCGTCGAAGATGAGTTTCACAAAGCCATCACGCTCGCCCGCAGCAGTAGCCTTGCCCGATGCGGTGTATGGGAACTTACCAACCTTATACTCGATGCCCTGTGCCTTTACTTGTGCCTCAGTCATACCTACCGACGCCACCTCAGGCGATGTAAAGATGCACGAAGGGATTGTCGAGTAGTCGATAGGCTCTGGGTTCAAGCCGCAGATGTGCTCAACGCAGTGGATAGCCTCGGCAGATGCCACGTGTGCAAGGGCTGGTGTAGCAACGATATCGCCGATTGCATATACACCATCAACCGATGTTTTGAAGTGCTCGTCGACCTTAATCTTGTCGCGCTCGATAGCGATGCCGAGCTCCTCGAGACCCATATCCTCGATGTTCGACTTGATACCCACAGCCGACAAAACGATGTCAGCCTCGAGCGTCTGAGCACCCTTCTTGCCCTCGATCTCTACGTCGCACTTGCCATCCTCACGCACTGTCACCTGCTTCACTGTTGTAGAGGTCATCACCGTAGCACGTAGCTTTCTAAAGGCACGCTCCATAGCCTTTGCAGTATCCTCGTCCTCGAGAGGCATAATCTGTGGCATATACTCAACAATAGTCACCTTAACGCCCATAGTAGCATAGATATAGGCGAACTCCGAGCCGATAGCGCCAGAACCTACAACAACCATGCTCTCAGGCAACTCAGGCAACACCAAAGCCTCCTTTGAGGAGATGATGTGCTTGCCGTCGATAGGCATAAATGGCATCACACGTGGACGTGCGCCAGTAGCCAATATGATGTGGTCGGCCTCGTAGTCCTGACCCTCAACCTCCACGGTGTCAGCAGCCTTAAGACGGCCGAAGCCAGCGATAACGTCGATATTGTTCTTCTTAAGGAGGAACTGAACACCCTTGTTCATGGTTGTTGCCACCATGCGCTCACGCTCCACCATCTTTGTCCAATTAGGCTTCACCTCGCCCTCGATATCTACACCAAACGTAGCGGCAGCCTTGCAGTCAGCATATACCTGTGCTGAGCGCACGAGAGCCTTAGTAGGAATACAACCCCAGTTGAGGCATACGCCACCAGCATCAGCCTTCTCGACGATGGCCACACGCTTGCCACACTGCGCAGCGCGAATAGCAGCAACATAGCCACCAGGGCCCGAGCCAATAACTATAATATCGTATCTTTCCATAGTAATAGTCTTAGGTTTTGAGATTACTTAACGACCTTCAAAATATCGCCCTTATCCTGAGCTACGGCACGCTTCCAGCGCTCTGTGTAGCCTGGCTGCTCAATCTTACCAGGGATATTCTTGCCGTTGCCATTGTCGATGAAGCCGTTAGCGTCCTCACCCTTAACATTACCGTCGATATACTTAACCATGAGGTACTTATCGAGCTTATTCCACTTCTGGAATAGGGTCTGAGCTGAAGATACTGAGAACTCGGTAGCAATCTTTGCCTTCTCACAACCACACTCGGCAGCAGCAATCTGAGCGTCGATGTCGGCAACGCGAGCAATCATCTCGTTCTCCCACTTATCGACCTCCGAGCGCACGTGCTTACCTATAATATTATAACGCAAGTAAGCAAACTGAGCAATGCGGTTAGTAACCCAGAACATAGCAGTATCAGAGTACTCGAGCATTGAGCCATTGCCCTCACGCAAGCACTCAGGAACCTCCTGTGATGTTACGTAGATAGGAGTAAGTGGCGATGTTGCAGCATCGTCGGTACCGAACCACAAGATACCCACCTTCTCAGGACGTGCCTGACCTACCAACCAGAAGCCTGTCTGCTGAGTAGCTGTAGCACGCTCGTTGCAGTACTCCACGCCATCAACCTCGAAGTACATTGGTCGCCAACGGTAAGGACACTCCTCGCCACCAGCACCAATATCGGTAGTCATATCCATCTTAGTACCCTCGTAGTGGTCGCGCATGCAGTCCATCAAGGTCTTAACGGTAATCTTCTCAGTAGGCTTAACCCACAAAGGCATACGGTTGTTTGGGTTGTGGCCCATAGCATAGTCCTCATACTGATCCATGTCGTCAGCAACGGTACGGAAGAAAGCCCATACACGAGCCTCGCAGCCACGCATAGCACCAAAATCGAGTGGAGCATAAGCATCAGCAAAGCTGAAGTCGGCATCCTTACCAGTAAACCAACCCTTCTCGCGTGCAAACTTAGCTACATCCTTAGCATAGAGGCAGTTCTCCTTATCCTTCCATGGGAAAGTTGTGATACGTGCCTGGTTGGCGTGAGCAGATACGTAGCCGTCAGGAATACGCAAAGCAACCCACACGATACCCTTCTGGTCGGGACCCTTGCCAATAAGCTCCATGATCCATGCCTCGTTCTGGTCAATGATAGAGAACGACTCACCTGAAGAGCAGTAGCCATAGGTATTAGCCAAATCAACGATGATGTCGATAGCCTCACGAGCAGTTTTAGCACGCTGCAATGTGATATAGATGAGTGAGCCATAGTCGATGCCGCCATTAGGATTCTCCAACTCAGGACGGCCACCGAATGTTGTCTCGGTGATAAACAATGAGTGCTCGTTAGAGTTACCCAAGGTGCGGTAGGTGGTCTTTGCCTGGGCAATCTGACCGATGTAGCGACCTGTATCCCACTCTGTTACGTCCATCATAGCGGTGAAAGCACCAGGAACATAGCTATACAACGAGCCATACAAGCCGTGAGAGTCAGCAGCATAGGTCACCATGTTAGAGCCATCGGCCGAAGCACCACGTGTCACGATAAAGTTTGTACAAGCATCAGCCATCTGAACAGAGCCGATGAATGCGCCCACAAGGGCAACAAGCTTAAAAAAACGTTTCATACTTAGGTTTTAGTTATAGTTAATATCTATGTTTATTCATAAAATCCTTCAAAGATACAAATTTATTTCAAATAAGTTGTTATCATAAGCAATATTTCTTAATTTTGTAGTCACAAAAACCTACGACAATGAACATTAAAGAGCGTTTAGATAGAATTAAGGCAACACTCCCCGAGGGTGTTAAGCTGGTGGCAGTATCGAAGTTTCACCCCGCAGAGCGACTACAGGAGGCCTACGATGCTGGGCAGAGAATATTTGGCGAGAGCCGACCACAGGAGATGGCAGCAAAATATGAGACTCTGCCAAAAGATATTTGTTGGCACATGATTGGCCACCTTCAGACAAACAAGGTGAAGTATATCGCCCCCTTTGTGTCGATGATATCATCTGTTGACTCCGAGCGATTAATCGAGGAGATCGAGAAGCAAGCTGCAAAGCATAACAGAGTCATAGATATATTGTTGGAGGTGCACGTGGCACAGGAGGAGACAAAGTCGGGCTGGGCGAAGGAGGAGCTTGATGCATATCTGGCCTCGGGCAAGCTTCAAAAAATGGAGCACGTGTGTGTTCGTGGCGTGATGACCATAGCCTCGAACACCGACGACGAGAAGATAGTACGCAGTGACTTTGAGCGTATTAGAACGATATTTGAGGAACTTAAACCGATGTTTGGCAACGACTTCGACACCTTATCTATCGGCATGTCGGACGACTACCCTATCGCCCTTGAATATGGCTCAACAATGGTGCGCATAGGCACAGCGATATTTGGACAAAGAGAGTATTAATGGAGATAATAAAGGCGGTTTAAACCGCCTTTGTTATTTCGAGAAAAAGAGCTCAAAGCAGAGCTTTATGAAGAATATTGCCAAAACAAAGATGGTGAGTGGCTTGACAAAGCCCACACCCTTTCGGGCAAAGTGGTTAGCACCAATATAGTTACCCGCAATGCCGAAAAAGGCAGCGACAATGGCAAGCGGAAAGACCACAACATCATGCACCATAAACACCGTTAGCGAGGCAAAATTTGTCGATAGGTTGATAACCTTTGTAGCACCCACTGCCTCCTGCATCGTCATATGCGCAACGCCCACCAATAACAACATAAGGAATGTTCCCGTACCTGGTCCATAGAAGCCATCGTACACACCGATAAAGAGAGCAAGAATGGCTACAATAGCATCTGTCTTAAATGGCGCATAAGGCAATCGATATTTTAGTAACGTTCTCTTATTTAGCACAAAACCTGCAACAATAGGCAGTATAATGAGCATAATAAATTTAAAGAGATTACCCTCGACTAAAAGTGCTAAACGAGCACCTATCCACGAGCCGACGAGTGCCGCAATGATAGCTGCAATAAGGTGTCGCCAATGGATAAATCCGAAGCGTGAATAGCGCCATGTAGCAACAGCAGTACCACAACAAGCGCTAAATTTATTTGTGCCGATAGCCTGAATCGGAGATAGTCCTGCAAGCATATATGCAGGTAGCGAGATAAGACCTCCACCACCAGCTACAGCATCGACAAAACCGCCCAAGAAGACGAGCGGACAGACAATCAGATATTCTAACATTTATCAACAGTTTGGGAGTGCAAATATAGCTATTTTTGACCGAAATGCAATATTCGCCCCTCAATTCGACTTTTTTTGGCACGTGTCAAAAGTAGTTTATTTCAGACCAAAGTCTGCCATTTTGTCAGTCGTCAAAATGTTTGGCACGCCACATTTGTCATATATAGTAGAAATATGCGTCAGTTTTGGCGCATTTTTTT
>JAFODV010000080.1 GCA_017380515.1 Alistipes sp. | reverse complement strand
TTTTTTTCACACTTTTTAGGGGGCTAAAACGTAACTCGTAAGAGTATCAGCAAGTTACGTATAAAAGATTTTTTAACCCTGGAAAATGCCCTATTATATATATAAATATAGGTATAGTCGAGCATCATTCCGCACCATACAACATGGCGCAGAATTGCAGATTTGTAATAGCAATAAAATAAATTGGGGCATCGAGTGGAAATTGGAGCTATAAATTTGGATAATTCATTTTTTGTCCATAACTTTGAATTAGTTTTTACCAACTAGTTTTACACGTCAACATAACAAACAATCTAAAATTTTACATTATGGAGAAGCTTAATAAACCTGCTATTTTGGTTGTAGACATGCTCAACGACTTTGTTTATGGTGCTTTGACATGTGATCGTGGCAAAGCAATTGTTCCTGCCACAGCTCAACTTTTAGATGCAGCACGCAAAAAGGGTGTACCTGTTATCTTCTGTAACGATGCACACCTAAAGGGTATCGACCGCGAGCTTAAGCTATGGGGCGACCACGCCATTGCTGGCACAGAGGGTGCAAAGGTTATTCCTGAGCTCAACCTATCAGAGAGTGACTATGTTATACCAAAGCGTCGATACAGTGGATTCTTCCAGACCGACCTCGACATCACTCTAAAGGAGCTCGGCGTGCAGACAGTTGTTATGACAGGATTGCATACTCATATGTGCGTTCGCCACACCTCTGCCGACGCCTACTCGTTAGGTTACGACGTGGTTGTAGCAAAGGAGGCCACTGACTCATTTACCGAAGAGGACTACACCGGTGGTTTGGCATACCTCAAGCAGTGCTACGGCGCTGATGCCTATACGAACGATGAGATCATTGCGATGCTCTAGCGCAGCGACATCGTTTTAGAACGATTAGGAAAGTTAAGGATTTTAGGGAGATTAGGGATTATTGTCGCTAATCTCCTGTTTTTGTATATGGGTAGAGCCGCTAAAGCTCTGGGTAATTCCGCTTCGCTCTGGGTAGAATGGGTATTATGGCCTCTTTCAGCACACGATCTCATTTGTTGTCAGAAAGGGTTAGGCTTGGTCTATCGCAAAAGAATACCCCTCAGGATAGTACTTAGACGTACAGCCCGAGGGGTATTACTTTTAGTGATGTGGCACAGATGCGCCCTTGTCGCGGGAAATTTCTTGTCAGAAGGGGTTAGATTTGGCTTATCGCAAAAGTGAGCACCCGAGGATAGTACTCAAACGTACAGCCTCGGGTGCTCATCTTTTTGGGATAGGTCAAAGATGACCACTTATCACAAGAAATTATCTGCGAGGTTTGATATCAAGCTTCACAGGCTTAATCAAGTTCTCTGGAGAGAGAATGATGTCGAGCTCCTCCTTGGTAAGGATACCATGCTCGAGCACAAGGTCGTAAACACGACGACCAGTTGCCATAGCCTCCTTAGCAATCTTTGTAGAGTTCTTATAGCCGATAACTGGGTTAAGAGCTGTTACCACGCCGAAGCTATCCTGAACATACTTCAAGCACTGCTCCTCGTTAGCCTTGATGCCATCAACACAGTTAACACGCAAAGTATCGAAACCATTCATCATGATCTCAGCAGACTCGAAGCAGCACTGCGCCATTGTAGGCTCCATTGCGTTGAGCTCCATCTGAGCCTCCTGACCACACATAGCAACACATGCGTCGTTACCAATAACCTTATAGCAGATCTGGTTCATCACCTCAGGGATAACTGGGTTAACCTTACCTGGCATGATTGAAGAGCCTGGCTGACGTGCTGGAAGGTCAAACTCGTGCAAACCGCAACGAGGACCAGAGCCCAACAAACGAAGGTCGTTACATATCTTATTGAGCTTAACAGCAACACGGCGGAGAGCAGAAGAATAGCCCACCATGCATGATGTATCGGATGTTGCTGCTACGAGATCCTCTGCAAGCTTGATGTCCCAACCAGTGATCTCACGAAGGGCAGCGATACACTTCTCAGAGTACTCAGGCTCAGAGCAGATACCTGTACCAATAGCTGTAGCACCCATGTTCACTGTCAAGAACTCCTCAGCAGCAAAGTCGAGGTTCTTGCGCTCCTCCTTCAAAATCTGAGCAAATGCGCCAAATGTCTGACCAAGAGTCATAGGCACAGCATCCTCGAGCTGTGTACGACCCATCTTTAGGATGTTAGCAAACTCCTTAGCCTTCTTCTCGAATGACTCGATGAGGGCGTTGAAGTGCTCCATATATACTTTATGTGTAGCATAAAGACCGAGGTGGATACCGCAAGGGTAAGCATCGTTAGTAGACTGTGAGCAGTTAACATGATCGTTAGGCGAGCAGTACTGATACTCACCAGCCTCGTGACCCATGATCTGAAGTGCACGGTTAGCGATAACCTCGTTAGCGTTCATGTTGGTAGTAGTACCAGCGCCACCCTGAATCATGTCGCAAGGGAACTGATCGTGGTGCTGACCCTCCATAATCTCGCGGCAAGCCTGAGCAATAGCGTTATACTGCTCGTCGGTCAATAAGCCGAGCTGGTGGTTAGCCATAGCAGCACCAAGCTTAGTAATAGCAAGACCATTGATGAACAATGGATAGTCTGAAAGGTGGAAGCGGCTGATAGGGAAGTTTTCGATACCTCGCAATGTCTGCACGCCATAGAGGGCCTCAACAGGCACCTGCAACTCACCAATAAGATCGCTCTCAAGGCGAGTCTTTCCTGAATAATTAGTAGCCATAATGGTTGTTTATGTTTTGTTTGGTTATTAGAATTTTCAAAAATCGAGATGCATGGTTAATCCATACATTATGCAAAGATAACAATTTTTTCATAATTAGACATCCATTTACAAAATTTATTACACCAAAGCCATGAATTCTTTATGTTTTACATAAAATATGGAAAATATGGCTTTCGTAATATTGTATATTTGCAGCAAATCTTTAAAACCTAAATCCTATGAATAAACTACTATTTTGGGTAGCCATAGTGGCTATCCTTGTTGCCACTGTGTGTGGCATCAAACTAAGTAATATTAAAGAAGACTACCAGCGTTTGCAGCAAAATCAACAAGCGCTGCTATGCGACGTTGAAACCTACAAAACAAAGAACGATGAGTGGGCTGCAACAACAAAGATTCTGGAGCTCGAGATTTCGGAGCTACGCACTGCCCGCACTAAGGATGCTGCAAAAATCAAAGAACTCGGCATACGCCTACGCCACGCAGAGAGCTACGCCAAGAGCGTAACACACCTCCGAAGTAGCACTACCCTACCTCTGCGTGACACAATAATCGTACACGACACGGTGAAGATATTCCGCTCGGAACAACCAAACAATCAGCTACATGGCATTATTCATAACGACTCGATAACCTATGCTATCGAGAGCATAGACACCATATATCAGATTGTTCATCGAGTGCCCCGCAGATTTCTATTTTTTCGCTTCGGAACAAAGGCAATTCATCAAGATGTGTGGACGTCGAATGCCAACTCCAAGATTGTCTACACCGAATACATAGAGCTTGAGCCACGCAACAAAAGAGCAAAGAGAAACAAAAAAAGATAGCACTCAACCATGTTAACTAATCATTTTTCTGGAATAAATATTAGAATTTAGTTAATTTTGAGTATATTTGCAGAAATATATATATAGGTATGCTACGAGTAGCGATATTCCCAGGGTCTTTCGACCCATTCACCCGAGGCCATGAGGCCGTTGTTGAGGAGGCACTTCGTCTCTTCGACAAGGTAATCATAGCCATCGGCTACAACCCCGTAAAGCGAGGCTTCCTCACCATCGAAGCACGCCAACGCCTTATCGAAAAGGTGTACGAGGGCAACGAACGTGTAGAGGTTAGCACCTACACAACACTAACGGGGACTGAGGCACAACGTCTTGGCGCAACAACGATCATACGAAGCCTACGCAATGCCACAGACTTTGAGTATGAACGTACAATGGAGCGTGCTAACCGCGAGATATTTCCTGAGCTACGAACAGTGATGCTCCTTGCCTCACCGAGTGTCGAGCACATATCGTCATCGCTGGTGCGCGAGCTTCACACCTTCGGACACCCAACCGAGGGTCTATTGCCCGAGGGCATAGCACTTGAAGAGTACCTTTAAAGAGTAAAACACTAAACTTAAAATAATTTATGCAGTTTACAGCTGAGATGATCGCCGGACTACTCAATGGCGAGATTGTAGGAGATAAAAATGCTGCCGTAGCCACAGTATCATCTATTGATGGAGGCAAAGCTGGCTCATTGGCATACCTCACTAACCCTAAATACGAGCAGTACATATACACAACCGAAGCAACAATAGTTCTCGTGGACAAGACATTCGAGCCCAAGGAGGCTGTGAAGACAACACTTATCAAGGTGGAGAATGTTGGCGAGTGTGTACTCAACCTTTTGGAGATGTACAACGCCTCACGTCCACAGAAGAGTGGCGTGTCGAAGCTTGCGTCTATACACGAGGAGGCTACCGTAGGCGAGGGTTGCTACATCGGCGACTTCACCGTGGTGGAGCGCAAGGCAAAGATTGGCGACAAGGTGCAGCTATATCCACAGTGCTACATCGGCGACAACGTAGAGATTGGCGAGGGCACAAAGCTATATCCTGGCGTTAAGGTCTACGAGGGCTGCAAGATTGGTCGCAACTGCATCATTCATGCTGGTGCAGTTATCGGTGCCGATGGTTTTGGCTTTGCTCCAAAGGCCGATGGCACATTTGCAAAGATTCCTCAGTTGGGCAACGTAATCATCGAGGACAACGTGGAGATTGGCGCAAACACATGTGTAGACCGTGCCAAGACCGACTCAACAATTGTGCGCTCAGGCGTTAAGCTCGACAACCTCATTCAGGTTGGCCACAACGTGCAGATTGGCTCTAACACCGTAATGTCAGCACAGGTGGGCATCGCCGGCACAACAAAGATTGGCTCTAACTGCTTCGTAGGTGGTCAGGTGGGCTTTGCCGACCACATCACCGTGGGCAACAACGTGAAGATTGGCTCTCAGAGTGGCTTGGATAAGGGTGTGCCCGATGGCGAGATTCGCTTTGGCTCACCAGCGCTCCCTGGCATGCAGTATCATCGCTCTTTTGCCGTATTCCGCAATCTTCCTGAGATGGCCACAAAGCTTCGCGAATTGGAGAAGCGCCTAAACAGCATAGAGACTAAAGAGTAGTGGGCATACAAGTGCGCATAATGGGCATCGACCCAGGAACAAACTACATGGGCTACGGCATCATCGACATTGTCGGTGGCAAGCCCGTAGCAGTTGTCATGGGCGAGATCGACATGCACAAGATCAAAGACCCGCACCAGAAGCTGCGCTACATATTTGAGCGAGTGTCGGAGTTGTGTCGTGGCTATCGACCCACCGAGGTGGCCTTCGAGTCGCCCTTCTTTGGCGAGAATGTGCAGTCGATGCTTAAGTTAGGCAGGGCTCAGGGTGTAGCTATCGCTGCGGTTCTCAGTGCTACGAAGGATACACCAATTGCCGAATATGCACCAACACGCATCAAGCAGGCAATAACAGGACGAGGACAATCCTCCAAGGAGCAGGTGGCAACGATGATCAACTCGATACTTGGCACCGACTACCACCCTCGCAAGCTCGACGCTACAGATGGCATGGCCGTAGCACTATGCCACTGGTTTACCTCGTCAAATGTACTGACACGTGCCACGGCCGGTGATAAGCGCAAAGGCTTGGGTGGCGATAGTAAGTCGCGAAAGGGAAGTTCATCGTGGGAGTCGTTCGTTAAGTCGAATCCCGACAGAGTAAAATGAAAAGAAGAATAGATATGAAGAAGTTAACACTACTACTTGCTTGCTGCGCCCTCATGGGTGTTGCATGCAACCATAGTGAGCAGATTACAGAGAAAAAGAGTATTACCATTAGCGGCTCACTTGCCAACAGACTTAAGATGGGTGAGCAGCTATCGCTACGCATAAGTGGCGAGAATAGCAACCTCGCAACAACAACCGCTGACCAAGATGGCAACTTCAGCTTCACGGTAGATGTTGAGCAGGAGCAGTTCCTAACACTCTATCTCAAGGATCACCCTCTTAAGGAGATTATCACCGACAGCCAAGATATAACAATATCTATGGATGGAGGCCACATCAACATCGACGGCACACGCTACAACGATATATGGCTTAATTTCAAGGAGCGTGTTAAGCCTTATGTGGGCACTATCGAGTCATCGCTCAGCAAGAGCGACATAAACAAGGCGCAGCTCGAACTTCTCAACGTTATCGACGCCATGATTATCGAGAATCGTGATAACCCAACATCTATCAAGATGCTCGACATGTATATTGAGTATGGTGGCGAGGATAAGCGAATCACGGAGCTCTTCAACCTAATCAACAAGAAGTATAGCTATTTGAGTGACTACCAGCGCATCAAGAACATCTTTGTTGGCAAAGATATTGTTGACCTTAAGCTCAACGACGTTAATGGCCTTCAGGTGGCTATTTCGGATGTAGCAAAGGAGGGCAAGTGGATACTCATCAACTTTTGGGCAATATGGAAGCCATCATCACAGGACGATACTCCATATCTTATTGATGCCTACGATAAGTTTGCATCTCAGGGCCTCGAGATCTACTCTGTAGCCTTTGGCCGTGCAGCACAAAAGAACGAGTGGAGAGAGTATGTCAACAAAAACGAGCTTAGATGGATCAACGTGTGGGGTTCGGGCAACAATGGCAACATGGATGCTGGCAAGCCATATTTCGTCTACGACGTTCCTGCCAACTTCCTCTATTCGCCCGATGGTAAGCTCGTAGCGAAAAATATCCATGGCGAGGATATTGACAAGATTCTTTCAGAGAATATTAAATAATAACCTTAATAATTAAAAACCTAAAATCATGAAAAGACTATTAGCAATTCTTTGCGGCGTACTTGCAGTAAACATCGCCGTAGCACAGCAGCCACAGGTTGGCGACAACTATATCGACGTTAACCTAACAACTGTTGATGGCCAGCAGGCATCAGTATCGGAGCTTTTGAACGATGGCAAGTGGGTGCTCATCGACTTCTGGGCTACATGGTGCGGCCCTTGCCGTCATGAGATCCCCTACTTGGTTGAGGCCTACAAGGAGTTTAAGGATAAGGGCTTCGAGATCTATGGTATCTCGCTTTGTGGTCCTGGTCGCGAGGAGACATGGAAGGAGTTTGTTAAGAACGAATCTATGACATGGGTTAACGTATGGGGCTATGTAGGTCGTGAGTGCAAGGCTGCCGACAATTATGGCATTGAGTATATCCCTACAAATTTCCTCATTTCACCTGATGGCAAGATCGCAGCAACAAATTTGCGTGGTGAGGACATCAAAAAGATACTTGCTGAGCACATCAAGTAAACATCTGATACACAGCAATTAATCAATGTGGCAGAAATTCTGCCACATTTTTTTTGCAAAATATTTGCATTTTTTTACGAAAATATTTGCACAGTTAAAATATTTGTTATACATTTGCACTCGCAAAAGCAAAGGAATGGCTCCGTAGCTCAACTGAATAGAGTACTTGACTACGGATCAAGCGGTTCCAGGTTTGAATCCTGGCGGAGTCACGAAGCGGCAATCAGAGATGGTTGCCGCTTGTTTTTTTATATCTATCTATTGCTTGCTTCAATATTATTTTGTACCTTTGTTAAAGCACAAAACAACTAAACTAAACTCTAATACCATGAAGAAGATTCTACTTGCACTCGTAGC
>JAFODV010000079.1 GCA_017380515.1 Alistipes sp. | reverse complement strand
AGCTCCCAGTGTGGTATCCCGATGGAGGATGGCCCGGCGTAATCTACTTCAAACGCCTACGTCTAAACATTGGTGGCGACTTCGCCTCTTACGAGCAGCCCAAGTTTAACATATCAAGTGGCAATGTGGTGGTACCTCGCCAGCTAATATGGTCATACGGCGGTGATCTCATCATCGACTTTAACGTATTCAGCATGCCACACGCAGCAACATTAACAGCAACACTATCGGTATACGGCAAAGGAGCACGCATACCATTGAAGGATAACAAACCGTTTATTAAATTTGGACTTGGACTACCATTTTAAGGCAGACATATAGCTTAGACAAAAATATATAAAACCAAACATAGTTATGATTAAGAAGGAACAAACAAAGAAGAAAGTACTCGGCTGGAAAAAGTGGCTGATTATTTCGATGTGGACCGTGATGCTCGCAGGTGTATTAGGCCTCACCACCCTCTTTGCCCTTGCACGCTTTGAGGCACTTGGTCCAATGCCAACCTTCGACGAATTGGAGAACCCACAAACCAACCTCGCCACAGAGATCTACTCTGCCGATGGCGTGCTGCTGGGCACTTACTTCGTTGAGAACCGTACGCACCTCACCTTCGAGGAGCTATACCCTTTGAGCCGCGAGCAGTGGCTGATGATTGATGGTCATGAGCTTCCTCCTATTGTTGCCGCGCTCATAGCAACCGAGGATTTGCGCTTTTTTGACCACTCGGGAATCGACTTTACGGCTACGGCACGTGCTGGTATCAAAACCATAATCCTTGGACAGAAGGAGCAGGGAGGTGGTAGTACAATCACTCAGCAGCTTGCAAAGAACCTCTATAAGACACGTCGTCAGCAGAACGGCTTAGAGGGTAAGGCCGGAACTATCTCGGCTAAGGCTCAAGAGTATGTCATCGCCACACAGCTCGAGTGGAACTACACAAAGGAGGAGATTGTGTCGATGTATCTCAACACCGTAGAGTTCTCAAGCTCGAACTTCGGTATTCGCTCTGCGGCTAATTGCTTCTTCGGCAAGGAGCCTAACGAGCTTACTATCGACGAGGCTGCGGTGATCGCTGGTCAGGTGAAGGCACCAGGCACCTATGCACCTATGCGTGCTGGCAAGCCTAATCCTAAAGCTGTGGAGCGTCGCAACCTTGTGCTCGAGCGTATGGTCGTTGCAGGAGCCATCACACGCTCTACGGCAGACTCCCTCAAGCAGCTCCCTATCGACTTATCACGCTTCCACCGCTCGGTAGAAGCCCACAACGAGGGTATCGCAACCTACTTCCGCGAGATGGTACGTCGTAGCCTTACTGCTTCAGAGCCACGCCGCGAGGACTTTCTCCTTGAGTATGACTACGAGATGGCTAAGAAGCAGTATGAGGAGGATCCAGTGATTGGTTGGTGCAAGAAGAACAAAAAGTCGAATGGCGAGCCTTACGACATCTATCGTGATGGCCTACGCATCTACACCACCCTTGACTCAAGCATGCAGGAGCTTGCTGAGGAGGCGACAAAGGAGCACATGCGCGATGTGGTGCAGCCTCAGATGAACACCCAGATAAAGACTACAGGACAGCTATATCTGCGTCTGGGTAAGGCAAAGACCGAGCAGAAGATTAATAACGCAATGCGTCAGACTGATCGTTGGCATCACATGGTCAAAGATGGATATACCGAGGAGCAGATTATAGCAGCATTCAACACCAAGGTAAAGATGGATGTGTTCACCTACAATGGTGTGCGTGATACGATGATGACACCTCGTGACTCTGTCATTCACCACAAGTCAATCATGCGCCCAGCAATGGTTGCTGTTGACCCAAACAATGGTCATGTAAGAGCATATGTCGGAGGTCCCGACTACCGCTTCTTCAAGTATGATGCTGCCACACAGACTAAGCGTCAGATTGGTTCAACGGCCAAGCCTTTCATCTATGCCTATGCCGTTGATGTTCTCGGCTTCTCGCCATGTAAGCCAGTGCCTAACAACCGTGTGACAATCAAGTATGCAGGCAGCAAATGGTCACCAAAGGAGGCTGGTGGCGGTGGCTACGACGGCACATACCACCCACTATATTGGGGATTGATGAAGTCTCGAAACAACTACTCTGCATGGATTATGAAGCAGGCAAAGAACCCTGAGAAGGTGGCAAAATATATACACCAGGTGGGTATCAGAAGCTGGATCGAGCCTGTGCCTTCACTATGCTTGGGTTCGTACGACTCTAACCCATTCGAGATGGCTGGAGCATATAGTACATTCGTAAACCAGGGTGTACGCATCGACCCAATATTTGTTACCCGCATCGAGGATAAGCAGGGTAATGTGCTTGCTACGTTCACGCCTAAGGCTACTCAAGTGATGTCGGAGCGTGTGGCACACACCGTCATCGAGATGATGAAGCGAGTAATCACCAATGGTACTGGTCGCCGCATGATGACTCAGTTCAAGATCGGTGGTAATGGCATGCACATCGCCGCAAAGACAGGTACAACAAACCGAAATGTCGACGCATGGTTCATGTGTGCAGTACCAAACCTCGTAATCGGCACATGGGTTGGTGGTGAGGAGAACACCATTCGCTTCTTGCGCAGCGCCGACGGTTCACGCATCGCTCTGCCAATCACTGGTAAGTTCCTTTCTAAAGTCTACAAAGATGGCTCGTTGGGCGTAAATCGTGAAGATAAGTTTAAGTTCACGACAAAGGCACCTAAACTCAATAACTGTAAGATGCCAGCAAGTAAGTCTACAACAACAACGGCAAAGATTAAAGAGGAAGACTTTAAGAATTCCGAGATTGTGCCTATCGACTTTACCGATCAGGAGGGCGACTTCTACTAACAAGAGGCGCCCTACAAGGGCTATTGCCCCATTTTAACATTTAATGACTTGAAATTATGAAAATAGCAATTGTTGGCGCCAGTGGCGCCGTTGGCCAGGAGTTTCTCGCAATATTGGAGAATCACCCTATGCACATCGACGAGCTCAGACTATTCGGCTCGAAGCGTAGTGCTGGCACTACATATCGTTTTCGTGGCCAAGATATAGTAGTACGCGAACTTCAGCACAACGACGACTTTATGGATATCGACGTGGCACTATGTTCTGCAGGTGGCTCAACCTCTTTGGAGTTTGCTGAGACCATAACTAAGCATGGAGCATTCATGATTGACAACTCAAGCGCCTTCCGCATGGAGGACGACGTACCGTTGGTTGTGCCTGAGGTAAATGGCGAGGATGCATTCAACGCACCACGCCGCATCATAGCAAACCCTAACTGCACAACTATCCAGATGGTTGTGGCACTTGGCGCTATCGAGCGATTGTCACACATCGAGCGTGTGCATGTAGCTACCTACCAGTCGGCAAGTGGCGCAGGAGCTACAGGCATGCAGGAGCTCTACGACCAGCAGAAGGCTATCGCCGAGGGCAACGACCCTAAGGTTGAGAAGTTTGCATATCAGCTCGCCTACAACCTCATACCTCACATCGACGTGTTCCAGGAGAATGATTACACCAAGGAGGAGATGAAGATGTTCCACGAGACACGTAAAATCATGCACTCAAACATTCGCACCTCAGCAACATGTGTTCGTGTGCCAGTGATGCGTGCCCACTCTGAGGCAATATGGGTAGAGACAGAGGAGGAGCTTAGCGTGGAGCAGGTGCGCAAGGCATTCAGCGAGACTAAGGGTATCGTGCTTATTGACGAACCTATGGATAAGCAGTATCCTATGCCACTCTTTGCACAGAACACCGACCCAGTATACGTAGGTCGTGTGCGTAAGGATTTGTGCAACGAGCGCGGCATTACCTTCTGGTGTGTTGCCGACCAGATTCGCAAGGGTGCAGCACTCAATGCAATCCAGATTTTGGAGCTTCTCATTGCTAACAAGTAGAGCTATAAGTGAGAGTTCTAAAATAAGGAGCAAACAGTATCACAAATTTATAGAACTCTCCCTTAAATATTAGGAATATGGTCTTTTAATGCGCCATACACCTATTTTTATAAAATATTTTAGCCTTTTGTTGCAATTGACTATATTTGTACCTACCTTTGTCGGGTAGCATATAGAGGTAGTATATAGAGATATACGCCACCGTGTGCGCAAACAGAAAGCAAAAGAATAAATTTTTAAACTAATAATAACCTTAAAACAACTACAATTATGGAAATCCCATTTGCAGAAGCGTATCGAATCAAGATGGTTGAGCCTTTGAAGAAGAGCACACGCGCAGAGCGTGAGCAGTGGCTCAAGGAGGCACACTACAACCTTTTCGGTTTGAAGTCTGAGCAGGTATACATCGACTGCTTGACTGACTCAGGTACTGGTGCTATGAGCGACCGTCAGTGGGCAGCAATGATGACTGGTGACGAGGCATATGCTGGTTCTAAGTCATTCTTCCAGCTCAAGGAGACTATCGGCAACATCACAGGCTTCGAGTATGTTATCCCTACTCACCAGGGCCGTGCTGCTGAGAACGTATTGTTCTCTCACCTTGTTAAGGCTGGCGACATCGTCCCAGGTAACTCACACTTCGACACTACTAAGGGTCACATCGAGTTCCGTAAGGCTACAGCTTTGGACTGCACTATCGACGCTGCTAAGGATACTCAGCTTGAGATTCCTTTCAAGGGTGAGGTAGACTGCGCAAAGCTTGAGAAGGCTTTGGCTGAGAACGCTGAGAAGATTCCTTTCATCATCGTTACTGTTACTAACAACACAGCTGGTGGTCAGCCTGTATCAATGAAGAACTTGCGTGATGTACGTGCTATCGCTGACAAGTATGGCAAGCGTGTAGTATTCGACTCAGCACGTTTCGTTGAGAACGCTTACTTCATCAAGACACGTGAGGAGGGCTACGCAGATAAGACTATCAAGGAGATCTGCAAGGAGATGTTCTCTTACGCTGACGGTATGACAATGTCATCAAAGAAGGACGGTCTTGTAAACATGGGTGGTTTCATCGCTACACGTCACGAGGACTGGTACGAGGGCGCTAAGCGTTTCTGTATCCCATTCGAGGGCTTCTTGACATATGGTGGTATGAACGGTCGTGATATGGCTGCTTTGGCAGTTGGTCTCGACGAGAACACTGAGCTCGAGACTATCGAGACTCGTATCAAGCAGGTACAGTACCTCGCAGCTAAGCTCGACGAGTACGGCATTCCTTACCAGCGTCCTGTTGGTGGTCACGCT
>JAFODV010000078.1 GCA_017380515.1 Alistipes sp. | reverse complement strand
TAAGCAGACAAGGCTTAAGCTCGTGACGTCGTTCGACGAGAGTGAGATACGCTCTACGCTCGACTATGTTGCTGAGCGCTGGGGCGACTTCGACATGCGTGAGGCAGTGCCCGCACCATTGTCACACGACATCTAATATATGCAACGCTCGGCAAAAGAAAATGCGGATGGGCTGTACTTAGCGTACTGCTCATTCGCATTTTTTTGCTATCGGCAACAGATGCTGCCTTATCATCAAAAATTACTTCTGACGGAAGTAGATTTGGATGGGCACGCCTGAGAAGTCCCACTGCTCACGAAGCTTGTTTTCGAGGAAGCGGCGATACGACTCCTTAATATATTGTGGCAAGTTCACGAAGAAGGCAAACTGCGGTGTTGGCGTAGGCAGCTGCGTAACGTACTTGATTTTGATGTACTTGCCCTTGGTGGCTGCAGGAGGGTAGTTCTCGATGAGTGGTAGGAAGAAGTCGTTGAGCTCCGATGTAGATATGCGGCGCTTGCGTGACTGGTAGACACGTATTGCTGCCTGCAACACATCGAGGATACGCTGCTTGTTAATCACCGAGGTGAAGATGATTGGAATGTCGCTAAATGGTGCGAGCTTCTTCTCCAAAAACTCACGCCACACCTTCATGGTGTTGCTGTCCTTTTCGACCAAGTCCCACTTATTTACAACGATAACACAGCCCTTACGGTTACGCACTATGAGGTTGTGGATGTTTAGGTCCTGCGACTCGATGCCCTGCTCGGCGTCGAGCATCAACACACATACGTCGGCATTCTCGATAGCACGTATTGAGCGCATCACAGAGTAGAACTCCAAGTCCTCAGTCACCTTGCCCTTCTTACGCATACCCGCTGTGTCGATAAGGTAGAAGTCCATGCCGTACATGTTGTAGCGAGTGTGTATAGAGTCACGTGTGGTGCCCGCCACGTTAGTCACAATGTTACGCTCCTGACCAAGCAAGGCGTTTGTCATAGACGACTTACCAACGTTAGGACGTCCTACGATGGCGATGCGTGGTAGCGATGCGTCGTACTCGGCGGTGGTGTCCTCAGGGAGATTAGCCAAGATGGCGTCCATCATATCTCCTGTGCCGCTACCCGACATTGAGCTGATGCAGAAAGGCTCGCCAAGGCCGAGGGCGTGGAACTCGTGCGAGAAGTAGATAAGGTCGTAGGTGTCGACCTTGTTGCACACCAACATCACCTTCTTTCCTGAGCGGCGCAATATGTCGGCCATCATCATGTCGAGGTCGGTGATTCCGGTCTTAACCTCCACGAGGAATAGTATAAGGTCGGCCTCGTCGATAGCGAGCATCACCTGGCGGCGAATCTCGTCCTCAAAAATATCCTCCGAGTTAACGGTGTAACCACCAGTGTCGATTACCGAAAACTCCTTACCATTCCAGTCGGTCTTGCCATAGTGGCGGTCACGTGTTGTGCCGGCAGTCTCGTCGACAATAGCCTGACGCTGACCTACCAAGCGATTAAAAAGTGTTGACTTACCCACATTTGGGCGACCTACGATTGCAACCAAACTCATAATTTATCTCTTTTTCAGTTTATCCGTTTCCTACGTTATATACATATAACGGCGCAAAGATAAGTCAATTCGTTGAATTTTGAAAATTTTATAAAATATTTACTCGATATTTTGGTTTGTTTTAATAAAAACCCTATCTTTGGGAGTTATTCGGGCTATTGCCTCGATTTACAAGTGGAATGCTATGAGTTGGCGTATTGCAAAGTGTGTAGTTGTGGCGTTGGGCTTGGTCTTTATCATGCCCCGCATGGCGTGTGCCCAGTGCCCAGTGGGTGTTGGCCTCCACGACCACGACCATTACCATGAGCCTCGTATCAAGACCGAGTGGGGCATTGGCGTTGGCGGTGTCTACACCTTGCTCGACCATACGTCATCTACTGTGGCACTTGCCCCCCGCATCGGCTATCAGGGAAATGTGCAGATGGCGCTGCTCTTTGGCCGCTTCGTAGGCCTCGAAACCGAGATATGCTACTCAGGAGGCTCTGTCGATGCCTCATTGCCGGGTGTCGACTTCGAGCGTAGGGTGCGCACCACAACCATAGATATCCCCATATTCCTGTCGTTGCGCCTGTTCGACCGTGTGCACCTTAATGTAGGCCCTCAGTTTACGGTGATGAGCCGAGCAGAGTACACTCTCGATGGCGAGACACGATTCTTCGGACCACTATATCCCACCTACAACGTAGCGGGAGCTGTTGGCATCCGACTATTTTCCAACCTTATGTTGGAGGCACGCTACATCTATGCGCTGAGGGGTGGCATCAATAGCTTCCTTAGCCATGAGTTCGAGACCACAGCCTCACGTGTTACGGCGGGCCTAACGTTAACCTTTTAAGGGCCACAACCCTAAGTTTAGAGATGAGCGAAGAGATTACTAAAGAGATAATTATCGAGGGCGTAGATGCCCGTGAGTTGTATGGCGCTCAGGATGCCTATCTTGAGCAGATGCGTGAGCTATGCCCCAAGCTTAGGATTGTTGCTCGTGGCGACAAGATTAAGGCCCTCGGCGCAAAGAGCGATGTGGCAGCCTTCGAGCGTAGGATGAATGCCCTTGTGGCCTACTACGTAAAGTATGGCCACATATCGTCGGAGGTGGTGTCGCAAGCCTTCTCGTCGAGCTTGGAGGAGCTCTCGGCCGAGCCCCCCGCAGTGGATAAGGATGTAATCGTCTACGGCAATAGTGGAGCTATAATACGTGCCCGCACCATCAACCAGCAACGCCTCGTGAAGCTTGCCGAGCGTAACGACCTGTTGTTTGCCGTTGGCCCTGCTGGCTCAGGTAAGACATATACGGCGATTGCCCTTGCTGTGCGTGCCCTCAAGGAGAGAGAGGTGCGCCGCATAATACTCACTCGTCCTGCCGTGGAGGCTGGCGAGAAACTGGGCTTCCTGCCTGGCGACATGAAGGAGAAGCTCGACCCCTACTTGCAGCCGTTGTACGATGCTTTGAACGACATGATTCCTGCTGCTAAGTTGCAGAAATATATCGAGGAGGGCACAGTGCAGATAGCACCCTTGGCCTATATGCGTGGCCGCACGCTGGATAATGCATTTGTCATCTTGGACGAGGCGCAGAACACCACGCTCTCGCAGATTAAGATGTTCCTTACACGCATGGGCCGCAATGCTAAGTTTATCGTCACGGGCGATGTCACACAGATTGACCTGCCACGTCGCTCCGATAGTGGCCTTACACGAGCCATGGAGACACTCAAAAACATCGATGGCATAGGCATTGTAGAGTTCGATAAGCGCGACATCGTGCGTCATCAGCTTGTTAAGTATATCGTCGACGCCTTCGACAAGCGTGAAGCACTCGAAAATGGACTTAAACCACAGAGAGATAACTAACTAATTAAAACCTTATAGATTATGGACAAGAATTTGACGGGCTTGAAGCCTGAGTTGGTGTGGAAGCACTTTGCAGCAATTTGCAACATTCCTCACCCTTCGCACGAGGAGGATGCCATTCGTGCCTATATCGTAAAGTGGGCTGAGGAGCTCGGCCTTGAGCACAAGGTTGACGAGGCTCAGAACGTATATGTTTACAAGCCAGCTACTCCAGGCATGGAGGACCGCAAGGGTATCATCATGCAGGCTCACACCGACATGGTGCCACAGAAGAACAACGATAAGGAGTTCAACTTCTCGACAGACCCTATCGAGGCATATATCGACGGCGAGTGGGTTACAGCTAACGGCACCACTCTTGGCGCTGACAACGGCATCGGCTTGGCTGCTGCCATGGCTGCTATGGAGGACAACGAGTTGGTACATGGTCCATTGGAGTGTTTGTTCACTGCAACCGAGGAGACAGGCATGGACGGTGCTTTCGGCCTTCAGGGTGGCTTGCTCAAGGGCGACATCTTGCTCAACCTCGACTCAGAGACTGAGGGTGAGTTGTACGTAGGTTGTGCTGGCGGTATGGACGTAAACGTAACGTTCAAGTATCGTGAGCAGCCTTTGGAGGGTAAGTTTGCTGCCTACAAGGTCACTGTTAAGGGCTTGAAGGGTGGTCACTCAGGTATTCAGATTGGCACTCAGCGTGCTAATGCCAACAAGGTGTTGTTCCGCTTGTTGCGTCAGGAGACTGAGTCATACGGTTTGGAGCTCGCAGCAGTAGAGGGTGGTAACATGCGTAACGCTATCCCACGTGAGGCATGGGCCGTTGTTGTTGTTCGCGAGGCTGAGGCAGCCATCTTCGAGGCTAACGTAAAGTCTTACGAGAAGGTTATCATCAAGGAGTTCGAGGGT
>JAFODV010000077.1 GCA_017380515.1 Alistipes sp. | reverse complement strand
GTAGAGGTGAGCACGTGCCCCAAATTGAGAGGTGTAAACGATTAATATATAACCTAATACCTATAAAACCTATGAGAAAATTTTATTGGATGTTGGCAGCTTTGATGCTCGCCTCAGTCTCATTTGTAGCGTGTAACGATAAGGATCCACAGCCCGATCCTGATCCAACTCCTACACCCACACCTACTGAGCTTACGTTTGAGATCTCGGTTTCTGACGTGACTCGCACTTCAGCATTTATCAATGTTACACCCTCTGATCTCGAGGCTGACTACTTCTCTGTGATCTACAATGCTTATAGCGTTGAGCAGTGTGCTACTGATGCCGAGATCGTGGCAAAGATCTATGACGAGATCAAGGCGTATGCCGAGAGCGTAGATCAGACTTTTGTTGATTACATGGCTGATCATGTTAAGCGTGGTAAGCAGGAGAACCTTGAGGTGGGTGGTCTTACCCACTCTACAAACTACTACCTTCTTGTATTTGGTGTAGACAGCACTAAGGAGTATGCTGCTTCAACAGAGATCGAGATGGTGCGTTTCAAGACTGCTCAGCCCGAACAGTCAACATGTACTTTCGAGCTTAAGACCAGCGTATATCTTACTAGCGCAGCAATCAACGTTAAGCCTTCAGATGCCAACCAGGTATGGCACCTCATCAACCTCTCAGTAGATGAGTATGACGCCTATACATCGGCAGATGGCGAGTATGGTTGGAGCAACCAGGAGCTCTTCCAGAACACTCTTAACACCGAGATCGAGACACTCAAGAGTGAGGGTCTTTCTAACGACGAGATTGGCGTGAAGCTCTTCCACAAGGGTATGCGTACGCTCAATGTTGCAGGTCTTGAGGCAAAGACACAGTACACAGCATTTGCTGCTGGTGTGACCTATGAGAATGGTGAGGCATACATTACCACTACTCCAAAGGAGATTCGCTATCGCTCGGGCGAGGCTGCTGAAAGCGACCTTAGCTTCGATGTAAACATCACCAACATCGAGCACTTCTCGGCTGATGTGCTTATCACCCCATCTGATCTTGATGCAGAGTACTACTACTACATCGGCTTTATCAACTCTGCAAAGAAGAGCATGAAGCCTATCGATATTGCAACAAGTGCTATTTCTGAGTATATCTATTACTGGGATAACAACGAGCTCAAGTATCGCGAGCCTTCTAAGGGCGTTGTTGACCTCACTGGCGATAACAGCGTAGAGCTTAGCATTGCTGAGACCGAGTACTACATCGTAGCATTTAGCTTCGAGCCAAATCCTAACTACGGTAAGCTTATCAATGAGGAGACTGGCGAGTATGACACTAACCCAGGTACTATCACCTCAGCACCTGTATATGTATCGTTTATGACTGCTAATCATGGCGATCCAATGAATGCTGAGTTCTCGTTCAAGGCCTCAGACATCGGTCCTTACGACTTCACTTTCGAGGTTGATGCTAGCGATGCCTCTGTATATTATCAGCCTGGTATCGCCTATGCTGATAACTTCACTCCAGAGGCTGCTATTGCCGCTTCTGCCGATCAGCTTGCCCTCGTTATGCAGATGTGTATGGAGGGTCAGAGCCCATGTCTAACATATCAGGAGGCTATCGACCGTCTTAAGCAGCAGGGCTATCCTTATCGCAATGGTGATGGTAAGTACTATGTTGCTAACCTCGATCCTGAGCGCGAGTATATCGGCTATGTTTTGGCTATCGACATGAAGACTGGTAAGTTTGCACGTTGCTACTATAGCGATGTTATTGCCAAGACTACTGCTATCGGTGACGTAACCCCAGGTGTTGAGATCCTTGGTGTCTACAATGGTAACGACGAGAATGGTACTATCTTCGGTGATGCAGATTTCACTGTAGGTCGTCCTATCGTTGCTGTTAGGCTTACTGGCGTTGAGAATGCATCGGCAGCCTTCGCAGCACTCACAAGCGATCCTTATGCCGATGTCTTGGCACTTTCTGATCGCTACATCATCGCAAATATGCGTGGCTACTGGCAGGAGCTTACTAGCCTATCAGTGCCTTATCACTTCTTCATTGCTGATTGGGACCTCGAGCAGACCATCGTTGCCTATGCTCAGGATGCTAACGGCCTTGAGGCGGGTGTAGGTGCTGTTGGTGTTAAGCCTTCAACCTCTGGCGACATTGAGGAGCTTAGAGCCTATGTTAACCAGGTGAACAACGCTGTGCCAAAGGCTGCGACACGTTCTTTGGTTATTAACGATGTTGCTGAGCCTATGATCACTTGCATCTGGAACGAGGAGGTTGAGCTACCTTCTGCTGGATATGTTAAGTATCACGAGGTTGAGCCTTTGCAGAGTGTAGCAAGCGACCTTGTTAGCGTAAAGGTTGTTAAGAGCTTCGCTCTATAAAACTATAATACCGTTAATCACTGCGGAGCTATGCTTTTGACTGGCGTAGCTCCGTAGTTTTATAGATTCATTATGCGACTATTTAGACTATTGTTATCCGCCGTGGCGTTATTTGCCGTGGCGTGTCAGCAGGATGTAGAGACCCCAGCACCTGAGCCAACTCCCGAGAAGTCAGAGTTTGAGGTTGTGATACACGAAACCACGCGAGGCTCGGTGACATTCAGCGTAGAGCCACGCGACGAGGCATCGCCATATCTCTGTGTTGTCTACTCAAAGAGCCGTGTTGAGGAGTTCACGCGCGAGGAGTTCCTTGTTGAGGCGATCTATCAGGAGCTTCGCGACGAGGCGTCGGGCATGGGTAAGACGCTTGAAGAGTATATGCCCGAGATTGTGGATCGTGGTACTCTTCAGGAGGCGCGCTTCTCGCAGCTTATGGCAGATACCGACTATTATATCCTTGTCTTTGGTGTCGATGACGCCAAGGGTTACGATCCCACTACGTCTCTTACAAAGGTGGCGTTCAAGACCTTGGGCGTACCTAGCTCTGTGTGCGACTTTGAGGTAAGCACCTCGGTTGCTGATAATAGCGTTGTTATGACGGTTACCCCCTCTGATAAGGAGCTACAGTGGTATCTATGCACAATGACCAAGGAGCAGTACGACTACTATGTTACGCAGGAGGGTGGCTATCAGATGTCCGAAAGCTACTTCTATGAGTACTACTTCCAGCAGGAGATAAATAGCCTTCTGCAGCAGGGTTACACCGAGCAGCAAGTTGTTGACACTCTGATACATAAGGGTGACTTGCAGCTCGAGGCTAAGGGCCTTAAGGAGTACACCGACTACTACATCCTCATTGCGGGTCTTATTCTCGACGGGGATGGCATTGCTATCTCAACCGATGTGCAGCGCAGCATGTACACTACCGAGGGGGCTAAGCAGTCAGAGATGACCTTCGAGATTGAGGTGTTAGATGTCGGTCAGATGAAAGCGTCGTTCCGCATCACCCCATCCAACGACAAGGATAAGTATTGTGCCCTCGTTGCGCCGTGGGATGGAGTATCAACGGCTGACGAGCAGATGCATAAGATTGTTGAACAGTGGGGTGGCTGGATGGATGTTATGTCCAACGATCGTGGTATGGTGGAGCATGTAGGTGCTAGTGCCTTGTCGCTTCCAGCTGCCGATACCGACTACTATATCATCGCCTTTGGCTACGATGGTGGTATTACGACACAGGCTGAGATGAAGACCTTCCGCACGCTGCCTGGTGGTAGCCTCGAGGAGGTGGAGTTCTCGATCTCGACAACGGCGGTATCGGCGTATGGCTTCACGATGAATATCATTTCGTCTGACCCTACAATCTACTATGTGCCAGGAGCTTGCGTGCCTAGCGAGTATGATGAGGTAACATACGTAGGCTACGAGGAGGAGGCCTTCGACTTCTACTACACTGGCTCTAAGGATTTCAACCCTAGCATCACCGTTTGCGAGGTCCTTGACCAATACTACTACAATGGAAATTGCTCGGTTCAAGTTGGTGGTCTACAGCCCGATACGGAGATCATGGCATACATCTATGCCCTCGATGTACACACGGGTAAGGTGGTCAAGACATTTACGTTCGACAGCATCGTGCGAACCGACACACTTGGTGTTGCCAATCCCTCTATCGAGATCGTTGGCTACTTCTCGGGTGACGAGGAGGCGGGAGCTGTCTTTGGCGATGCTACGGCAACCAAGGGTAGGGCGATTACCGTTGTGAAGTACAATAACTTAGACGATGTGCGCACGCTCTTCACTACAATGATTGATGGCGATTGCAGCAACGAGACTGCCTACTCGGATAGCGAGCTATGGGGCATAACAACAGGCTATTGGAAGACCTGCAAAACCTCATCGCCTTATACCTTCTATCTTGCTGATTGGAATGTTGTGCAGACGGCTTTGGCCTATGCTACCGACGATAGTGGTAAGGCGGGAAAGATTGCTCGACTCTACACGATGCCTACGGCAGAGAACAAGGGTGATGTCGCTGAGCTAAAGGCTCTTGTTGACGAGCTTAATAGTGCTACGCGCTCTACGTTGGATAGTTCGGCACTTAGCCTAGAGTAAGGGAAAGAAGCTGAATAAAAAGTGTATTTCTTCGTTATACTCGCCCTCAAAATCCTCATTTACGCCTAGTAAACTCCGGTTTTTCGGGCTTCGCAAGCCTAAAACTACATCTTTTTATTCAACTTCTAAACATATAAGGGGTTGGCTAATAT
>JAFODV010000076.1 GCA_017380515.1 Alistipes sp. | reverse complement strand
GCCGTAGATGTTACAGTCGAGGAAGCGCTCGCGCATGTCGAGAAGCTCTGTTGTGCCGTCGTCGTTGACCTTGAGATATGTAGCATAGCTCTCCTCGTCAGCTACGCGCGTAAAGTCAATCTTCGCGGTGCGGAAGAAGCCCAGCGACATAAGCTCCTTGTAGGTGTGTGACACCTGGTTGGAGTCGTAAATGTAGTTGGGGTATATGGCTATGGTGTGGCGCAAGATGGAGTTGCGCAACTGTGGCTTGAGGTTCAGGTCGCGGATGATGTTGAGACCGCCACTGTAGGTGGTGTCGATGTTGGCATCAGTGCGAAATCCCGTTGTCGAGCGCAACATAGGGTCGTAGGTGGGGTAGACATTGATGTTGCGTATGCGATAGATGGCGTTATCCTCCCACTGTGGCTCGCCACGCTCGTTGTAGCCCGTAAGCGTGGGGCGCACGATAAGGCGCACATCTGCAGAGTAGGGGTGGCCAAGGGTGTCGACCTCGTAGGATATGTTGTTTACCGTGAAGTCGAAGTAGCCGCGGTCGTTGAGGTATGCCGCGATGCGCTCGCGCTCGGCATCCAGAAGTGTGATGTCGAGGTTGTCGCCCCTCTTAAGTAGGCAACCGCTGCTATCGGCGAGGATGACGCTGCGTAGCGAGCTGTCGCGGAAGCGATATCGCAGGTTCTCAATGCGTGTAGGCTCGCCCTGGCGTATGTTGTAGGTTATCTCTGCGCGGCGGGCGCGGCGTGTGGTGTCGATGTCGTAGGTGACATCGGAGTGGAAGTAACCCTTGGTGCGCAGGTAGGTCTCGAGGTTGGTGATAGACTTCTCCGTAAGCTCCATGTCGAGCAATACGGGCTCCTCGCCAATCTTACGCTTGAAATTGTTCCACCAGTTATCCTTCTCGGGGTTGGCGTGCTCATATACCCAGACATAGAAGTCGATGCCGAGGAAGCGCTTGTTGGGCGACTGACGGACATATACATCGATGCCATCCTTGTCTACCGTGATACGCTCGTCGCGCGGTGTGGTCTCATCCTCCTGGAACTTGACCTTAGACACGAGGTATTGGCCCTCGGGGAGGTTGCGCGTGACATTACAGCCGACAACCGTAAATGTTATCAGCAACAATGCTATGTATGCAATCACTCTCCTGTGCATATGGCTCTGTATTACTTGTTTAGGCTCTCTACAAACTCTGTCCACCTATCGGCCTCGCCCGTGGTGCGGAGGATGTCGTAGGCGAAGTTCGTGTTGTCGAAGCGTGCCTCGCCCACCCACTCGAATGTGGCATTTCCCTCGAGCGTGGTAGTGATGGTGTTCTCCTTAAGCGCAGTTCTGCACGCCACCTTGCCACCGCGATTATACACCTCAATTTTTGAACCCTCATCGACATATCCGAGGAGCGTTGCGGCGGTGGATGATGCGGTCATCGCCGTGCCACACGAGAGCGTGATGCCTGCGCCACGCTCGTAGGTAGCCACGAAGATGCTCGTGGGTGACAACACCTTATATAACGATACATTCACGCCATGTGGAAACTCCTCCTTTAATCCTTTGACGCGCTCGCCAAGTCGCTCCAAGAGGCCCAGGTCTATATCCTCGACGGCAGCCACGATATGGGGATTACCCAAATTGAGTGCCGTAAATCGCAACTCGCCATCCAAAGTCTCGATAACCCTGCCCACAAAGCGCTCGTCGCGGCTGAAGAAGGCAAAACTTGGGCTCCAGGTAGTGATGGGGATGTCGACCGAGAAGGTCTCTATACCCTCGGCTACAGACTCTGCGCGTCGCGCGGGGAAGGTACGACCTCCCGAAGTGAGGAGTTCGCTATCGAGATAGCCACGCTCCTGGGCAAGGCGTGCCACACAGCGTATGCCGTTGCCGCACATCTCGGCGTGTGTGCCGTCGGGGTTGAGCATATCCATGCCGTAGATGCCCTCGTCGTTGCGTACGACAAGCAGTACGCCGTCGCTGCCTATGCCGTGGGTGCGGTTACACGCTATGCGTGCAAATGCCGACCAGTCGATAGTCGCGGCGTTGTCCATGCGCGTGGTGTCGACCATGATGAAGTCGTTGCCCGAGCCGTGACACTTGATTATCTCGAAGTTTGTCATATCGCTTTCTTGAGTATACATTCGGTCAAAGATACGAATAATTTTGGGCCATTCAAAATTATAGAGTGAGAAATGATATTTTTTGTCGCTGATGCTTGCTATTATCATCCTTTTTTTGTAATATTGTGCTATGTTTGACATAAAAAACGGAGGAGTGCTCTATGGTTGAGAAATTTATTATGGCGGGGGATACCCCTATGCACATTGCAGATACGGAGCGTGGTGAGCGCTGCGTGGTGCTTCTACACGGCTACCTTGAGTCGATGCTCGTGTGGGATGAGTTTGTCGACCTGCTCAAGGGTAAGGTGCGCGTTGTGACTCTCGACCTGCCCGGTCACGGCATTTCGACTATCGTGGGCGAGATGCACACCATGGAGTTTCTCGCCGACTGCGTGGCAAATACCATGGCGGCACTTGGCATCGAGCGCTACTCGGTTGTGGGACACTCTATGGGTGGCTATGTGGCCCTTGCGATGCTCGATAAATACAAGGAGCATATCGAGAGCATTACGCTGTTGCACTCCACAACTTCGGCTGACAGCCAGGAGAAGTGTGACCGCCGTCGCCGCGAGATAGAGCTTATCAAGGCGGGAAAGAAGAATACCCTTGCGCGCCTTGTGCCTCATGCGGGATTTGCACCCGAGAATGTCAAGCGCCTTAAGGACTACATCGAGGATATTGCGGAGTTGATACTTCTTACGGAGGATGAGGGTGTTATGGCGATACTTGCGGGCATGATAGAGCGTAAGAGTCGTGGCGAGCAGCTGCGTGATAGTGGCATTCCACACCTCTTTATATTTGGCCGTTACGACTACTATATCCCTGTTGAGGTTGCCGAGGAGATGATTGCAGCTGACCCAGGTGCCAAAGTGCTCTGGCTTGAGCACTCAGGTCATATGGGCTTCTACGAAGAACCCGAATTAACAGCAAATGCGATACTTGATATTGTATGTTGATAAACGATACACTTTAGAGACTGAATAAAAGGTGTATTTTGTCGCTCTTTATCGTTATAAACTATCATCTACTTTGTTTTGCATAGCCTAAGTGCTTATCACCCATACTCATTCTCTGACATCCTGCGAATGAAAAATTTTGATGTCACGATGACTATTAAGAAGGTTATGACGATGTAAACAACTGATTTCGTCTAAATTAGTTATTGATACAATGTCTCCAAACCGCGCGGTTGGGCACTACAACGCCTCGACCGTGCGTGTGCGGAACGACTCGCGGGCCTTGCGGATATAGAGTTTTACCACATCAGTTGGCAGGTTCGACGAGCGGACAAAAACTCTTGTTTGGTCAGGAAATTTCGCCAATGCAGTTGCTAATAGCCACGCTACACCCATTCGCACATAGTATGGCTCTGCACCCTGCACCGTACCTTGTTGCGCCATTTTCGGCTTGCCTTTGACACTTTTATACTTTGATTTTATGCGGTCAAAATCGAGAGAATTGATACGCTCAAAAAACTTGTCAAGCCACTCATCGTTGAGAAAATAACACATCGCCACAACCACAACAAAGCGCACCTCAAACTCGCGCTCGGAGTCAAACCAACGCTCCAAAAACGCCCACAGAGCCGTCTTATCAGCAAGCACCATCCACTTTGCGTGAGCGCAGTAGGAGTCGCACACAGCCCAATTATCGAGCACCGGAACATAGCGCGTGAGCATCGCCAAACGCTCGTCGAGCGAACACTTTTCGAGGTTGATGAGATAGCCCCAAATGACGGTTTCCTCATAACAAAGGCTCTCACTCGGCACCGCCTCAAACGCACGAATTACCTCGGCTCCATTGGCGCAAATCCAATGCACTCCATCGGGCATGACAACCTCGCCGCCCTCGCGTGAAAGTTGCTTTGCCACCTGCTTAATCTCGGGCGAATGAAGCCCCATAACACGCCTCTCGGGCAGCGCATTCACCACTCGCAAATGCCCCTCCCGATACCGCTCATCCGTCAAAAACCGTTCGCAAATCAATGGCTGTAAAAGGTGCTCAATCATCTATTCTGCTCAAACATTAACATAGTTTGAAATCCTTGCGTTATTTCATCATCACTATATACATCTTTGGACAATACCCACACCGATATTAAGCCACCTAAAAGCTTATCTGTACTATGCGAGGTCTCTTCTAAATTCCATCCCAATTTTGACATATAATTCATTGCTGAAATCATGGTTTTGAATTTCAGCCTATTACCTTGCTCATCAACTAAATAATTCTTCTTTAGATCATCCTGTCCAAAGTCAATAGAAATAGTAACAACTCCATTTCTCAGCTCACTCTCATTGCCAATAATACTACAATATACCTTATACTTCTCTTGAGCGTATAGTTTAGAACTATTTGCAACTGATAATGTCAAAATCAATAGTACGAAATAAAATCTTTTCATAGTGCAAAGGATATTTATGGATAACTAGTGTTTTATAAATTGGGGTAAATTCGTTGTTTACATTCCTACGCCACCGCCACCTTCATCACGCCGTCCTGTTTGTTCTCGAACAGGTGGTACGCCTTGGCGCCGACCTCCTCAACCACGCCAACCATCTCGTGGCCAACGGTTATGCCGGGCACAGCACGCGGCACACTGCCGTGCTTGATATGCAGGTCGCTGGTGCAGATACTGCCGAGCGTAATGCGCACAATGGCATCGCGCAGGCCTTGCAGTTCGGGCTTTGGCTTGTCGATCAACTCGAACTTGCCAGGGGATATGTAGGTGTAGGCTTTCATTGTTATCTTTTACCAAAACTCCAATCAAAAATATACTCTGCCTTTTCTATCTCGATGACAAATTGAACAGTTTCTCCCTTTATTCTTTTAACATGTACATAGCCCGAAATAGTTTCACCTGGGTATATTGTATTCCTTTTCAAGTATCCAAGTTTCTTTATCTGCTGCTCTTCTGCCATCGCATTGCTAAAATCAGCCATTCGTTGTTGAGAAAGGACTTGTGCTTGATACGCTGCTCCAGCGTTATATGTTCGTGTATATGATGTGACTGTGCCAGAGTAACTACCATATCCACCTGAAACATATGTACTACCTGAATAATAAGAGTTAGTGGTAGAGGTTGAATATCCAGCATTAGCCGTTGACATTCCTTCTGCGACACCCATTAAAACAGCCGCCCATGTTTGAGAACGATTTACTTTCTTTAAGTACTCCTCAGATGACCAAACTTCTAGATCTGTCGTAAACCCTTCTATATCTGTTGATGATGCTGATATATTAATTACGGGATCGAATTCAATTGGGATAATAGTATTATTTGAGATAATAATATCTATTCGATGCCACCTACCATAATCTTTAACTATTGTATTTGTAAGGGCTATTATCACTCCATTCTTATTGTAAAATTGCCAGGGCGTACCATCTTGGTAATCCGATTTTCTTTCAGAAACTAAGGGGCTCTCCCACATAGGAGTATTATTAGCGATGTTGAATTTTGTTAAGTTGCCACTCGAGTCCCCTACAACATAATAATCATGTATTGGTTTACCATTTACATATTCAATTTGAACATGTGCTCCGTTGTCAAGAAATTCTGTGTATAATCCAGCCAACTCACCATTACAGTACTTGCCAGTTTGCTTAATTAGTCCATCCTCCTTATATACGCAAAAGTCTCCATTCAAAAGACCTTGACGATAATTTCTTACTAACTCTGTTTTACCATTCTTGAAATAATTAATGCACTCTCCATCAAAAATAGTATTGGCATCATCCAATGAGTCAATCTTGATAAAACTGCCATTGCTTTGTAGTTCGCCAGACATATAGTAGTCTCTATATTGCTTGGTCTGCAAGCTGTCGGCGGGATAGTATGCTACCCTGTAAAAATCAGCAAATGTTTTATTGGGCGCATATTTCCACTCCTTTGTATAATAGAGAGTATCTATCCGATCTTGTGCTAATGTGATATTCATAACACAAATAAGACAAGTTATTAGCAATACGGACTTCTTCATAAATCAGTGATATATTAAGTTTAGTACAACAAAGTTAGCAATAATTTCTATACAAAGGTTGTGTAATTAAGAAAACTTATATCTGCCCTAATTGCAAAAAAAGAGAAAAAGTTTCGGCTTTTTCTCTCCACTCGCAATTCACACAGCTATAGCCCACTGGGTAAGTTAATGCAGTGACCTGCGCTTTTTTATGGACTATTTTGACAAATAAATCGTATTGGGGGCGCTCGGTAAGAATCTAATTATCCTAAAATCAAAAAGGCTGGCATTTAGCCAACCTTTTGTTTTTGAGCGGAAAACGAGACTCGAGCCCTGGATGCTCGTGGGCAATTCTCGCGAACTATATTTACACCCCCCAACCCCTGGAAGGGGCGACTTGGGGTCGCTTCGTGCGAGTCATAGTTTGCACGAGTACAAAACGAAAAAAGACAGCTAAAAGCTGTCTTCTTCATTTTGAGCGGAAAACGAGACTCGAACTCGCGACCCCAACCTTGGCAAGGTTGTGCTC
>JAFODV010000075.1 GCA_017380515.1 Alistipes sp. | reverse complement strand
TATCGTTTAGTGGCATTCAAGGATATGTCGAATGACCACGTGTTTTTGTGCAGGTCCGCCGTTTCGACAAAGGAGACCATCGAGGTGAACGGCGAAACCTATCCCGTGTATAAGATGGAAATCTCTAACACATCTCACCCATTCTACACAGGTAAGATGAAGTTGGTAGATACCGCAGGTCGTGTGGATAAGTTTATGAGCCGTTACGCAAAGCGCTACGATAAGAAGAACAAGTAAGATCTTGTTACTCCAAAGAGTGAAAGAGTCAATCCAGAGGGTTGGCTCTTTTTTTGCATCGGAGTCATGAAAGCTTTGTTAAACAAGAGCCCTCTACTCTCGGTAGATAATCTCATACTTGGATACGGCGTGCTCGGATGGCATATTGACATAGTCGAAGGTCTCAAACTCAATGACATTTCCCTTTGAGTCATAGGTATATAGCTCATGTCTTTTCAGCGAGCCGTTGCCATCGCGTTCTATCATCTCAACTCTTCGACCATCATTGTCGTAGCGGTATAGCATCTCTCTTGTTAGCTCTCTGCCGTACGACAGACTCGTCACCCTTATAACTCTTTGCTCGGCATCATATTCGTAGACATCCCTATTTGTCAGAGCATCGTCC
Source organism: Alistipes sp. (assembly GCA_017380515.1). Lineage (GTDB taxonomy): Bacteria > Bacteroidota > Bacteroidia > Bacteroidales > Rikenellaceae > Alistipes. The sequence goes on along the minus strand of JAFODV010000075.1, from coordinate 10,463 downwards.
ATATACGACTCCTCTCTAAGCAGCATTTTGTCATCATACACGCTGCGTTTAAGCATAAATATTGAGCCATCATCAGAGTAGTGATAGGTCGTCCAACGCATTAAGGTTTTGCCCTCCTCAACAATCTTATCTCTTGAGAATTTCACTTGCAACACGCCGTTGTAGCCGTAGAGCTCCTTAACAGCCAACTCGCCGTCGCTGTCATACCGATAAATCTCCTTCACGAGCACCTCGCCATCCGTATTGTCATACTTCGTTAACTCAGCGAGGTTGCCCCTATCATCGTAGAGATACTCGGAGCTTTGGCTAATCTGATCGTCATAGTCGCGCTCTATTCGCTTTGTTTTGCGCCCCTGTTCATCGTATTTCGTCGTCGTTTTGGATGTTAGAGTGTCGTCAGCATTGTATGCGGCATGCTCAATCTCTCTGCCCTCGGCGTCGTATATGTCTACGTATCGACTGACTAACTCGTTGTGATAATAGCAGAGAATCTCTGATGTGTTACCACTCTCGTCGTAGAGATATACTCTTTTGTCGGAGTCATATACGCCAAAACTATCGCCCCACATCTCCGTGACATCGCCCTCTGCATTAAACTTATATGTCACCTCTCTGCTCTTTCTGTTATCGTAACTGTGAGTGATTGTTATGCTCGCGATGTCGCCATTAAGGTCAACGCCATAATATCTAAGGTCGTTATGGTTGAAATTCTGTCGTTGCGTCATCTCCTGTGCCTCAGCAGTAAGGATAGCCAACAAGGTAAATATGACGAGTGAGATATATCTTTTCATAGAGGTTCAATGCATGGTTATTGCGAAGGTATGTATTTTTTTGAAGATACGGAATTTTTCAGCCAACCATTTTTAGCCGCCACTCGTTTTTTAAGTTTTTTCTTGCTCGGCTCGATTTTTTTTCTTAATTTTGTCACGATATGGCGGGTTATAGGCTCGGTGGTTGCAGCTAACTTTAGATGCTAACCGAGGTCTAAACCCCGAAAGTTGGATTGCTGTGGCTAATTTGAAGCTGCTCGAAGTCAGACAAACCGCAGTTTACCTGAGCGTAAATGAGGATTTGGATGACGAGGCAGATGCCAAAGTAGCCGAGCAGGACAACTTTCCAAGCACTAAGATTAATTAACAGTTAACAGTATATGGACGATGGCTACCATTCCAACAATAACAGCAGTGTCGTATCTCAATACGATACCTTTCGTCTATGGACTAAAGCACGCAGATAACCTGCGCGCAGATTTGCTGTTAGCACCACCTGCCGACTGCGCACGTAACTATATCGAGGGCAAGGCCGACATCGCCTTGTTGCCAGTAGCGGTTGTTCCCGAACTCAAAGAGACAAACATAATCACCGAGTATTGTATTGGCGCTGTGGGCGCTGTGCGTACCGTCGTTGTGGTGTCGAACACACCTATCGAGCGCGTTAAGCGCATATGGCTCGATCCACACTCACGCACCTCGGTGCAGCTATGCGGCTACCTTGCAAAAAATAGGTGGAAGATTACACCCGAGTGGTTGGCAATGAGCGACTACGCCGTGCTCAACACACCTCAGGAGGGCGATGCCTTTCTTATCATTGGTGACAAAGTATTTGGCTATGAGGGTATGTTCCGCTACTCGTATGATTTAGCCATTGAGTGGCGTGAGGCCACAAAGCTACCATTTGCCTTTGCGGTGTGGGTAGCTCGCAAGGGCGTGTCATTTGAGGTTATCGACGAGCTACAGCATGCCCTAACCTTTGGTGTGGAGCATATCTGGGAGGCTGTAGAGAGTTCAGCATACATGGGCAAGGATGGCGGTCTTACGGCCTATGAATATCTCACCCGCAACATCGACTTTATCCTCGATGAGGAGAAGCATAAAGCACTAAAAAAGTTCTGGGACGCAGGCATACGCATTGTTCCCCGATCCTATTAAAGAGGTCGTACAGAGGGCACATAGCCACACAACATCACTGCACGACTTCTTACCTCCGACAAGTGCGACACTACTTGTTGAGCATGTCGCTCTTAAAAAAGCCAAAAAGGCAAAGTTGAATAATTAACACTAAGGGTCTTAGCTCCAATGCACACTGTTGCGACAACAAAGCAAAAGGGGCAAACCCGATAGACGAAAACTTTTGGAGGAGATATGATCACAATCTATCTTAAGCAATACAACAAGATCATTCGCAATGCAGACACCGAACTCTTCGACGAGCTCGGCTTCGACGATATTCTCTGGATTGACCTTCTCGACCCATCAATCAAGGAGCAGAAGGCAGTAGAGAACTTTATGGAGCTCAGCCTACAGACACGACAACAGGTCGAGGAGATCGAGTCAACATCAAAATACTCGGAGACCGAGAATGCCATTATCTCGAACTCCAACTTCTTTGTGCCACAAGGCGAGTCGTTCACCGTTGAGCCTGTGTCTTTTATCATCTCAAACGAGGGTGTGCTGGTGTCGATGCGTCAGGCCGAGTTCCGCACATTCCGTGAGGCTGAGAAGCGCCTACAGATGAACTACCGCTCATACTCAACAGGTTATCACATCCTAATATCACTTCTCGAGGTACGTATCGACTACGATGCTGACCTTGTGGAGATGGTAGGCAAGCAGGTAGCATCTGTAAGCAAGGAGATAAGTAGCGGTCAGAAGATCGACAAAGAGGTGTTGTACAAGATTAACGCCCTGCAGGAGAACACCATGTTGCTTCGTGAGAACATCTTCGATAGGCAACGTGTGCTTTCATCAATTCTTCGTTCGGAGCGCTTCCCTAACGATATCTACCCACGCCTTCAGCTCATGCTCAAGGACGTTAACTCGCTCATCAGCCATGCCGACTTCAGTTTCCAGCGTTTGGACTATATCCAGGATGCAGCACTCGGTCTTATCAACATCGAGCAGAACGAGATAGTAAAAATCTTCTCGGTGGCTGCTGTAGTCTTCATGCCTGCTACGTTGGTGGCAAGTATGTATGGTATGAACTTTAAGTTTATGCCCGAGCTACAGTGGGAATATGGCTACCTATGGGCCATAGCGTTGATGCTCCTGGTATCAGGTCTCACGTTCTGGTACTTCAAGTTTAAGAAGTGGCTATAAAGCGCTATATATCAATGAAAACAATGACATCGAAAAAGCGTCTTGCGCTTGTGCTATGCTCCGTGCTGCTACTATCACTTGGCTGGCTGGGACTTAGCGGCATCTCGCTTCTTGTAGCCCTCATACCGCTACTCATCATCAGCGAGCACTACACCGATTCTGCGCGCGACTGGTGGCGAATGGCTGGCTGGGCAACACTAACATTCATTCTTTGGCATGCTGCAACAGTATGGTGGGTGTGGAACGCGACACCTCTTGGGCCATTGGCCGCAGCTACAATTGGCACATGGTGGAACTTAGTGGCATTCATGCTTTATCACTATGTTGCAAAGCGTAGCCCCCGTGCCTTGGCATATACCCTACTTGTTGCCACATGGATAGCCACAGAAAACATATACAACAGTGCCGAGGTTATAACCTTTCCTTGGCTACTTCTCGGACATGGCTTCTCAAATGATATATGGGCCATACAGTGGTATGAGTATACCGGCGTTTTTGGTGGCACACTATGGGTGCTAGCCTCGAACATAGCCATATTTGAGATTCTACGCACCAAAACAAAGAGTGCCAAGGTGCGTGCAGCACTCATTACGCTACTGCCCATATTGGCATCAATAGCTATCTATTTTACATATACTCCCTCGGAGCATAAAACGACAATCAGTGTCATACAGCCCAACGTGCCATGCTACGAGGAGGAGCGCATAGCTGCCGACAAACAAAATGCCACGGCCGACATTCAGCGTTTTATGGCTGAAGTTCCCGATGATGCATCATTCGTCATAATGCCTGAGTCGGCACTGTCATATCTGCCTCGATACGGCTCGATTAATGAGGAGCAGCTTGAGGACTACATACCTCTACTAAAGAACCTGCGTGGCGAGGCTCATGCCACCACAAAGCTTATCACGGGAGCTTCTACCGTACGCTTCTATGGCGAGAATCCCGCAACAGAGTCGGCACGCAACAACGACATATATGGCTACTACGACCTGTTCAACTCGGCACTGCTTGTAGATGGCGAGGGGCAAATCAACGACATATATCACAAGGGCAAACTTGTCATCGGCGTTGAGGCGATACCTATGCGTAATATATTCAATTTTTTTGAGGTAGACCTCGGTGGCATCAGCGGACAGCTTGGCTGGGGTACAGAGCACAAAGTTTTTGAAAACAACGGCGTAAAAATCGGTCCTTCAATATGTTATGAAGGTATATATGGCGAATATTTCAGTGGTTTTGTGCGCCATGATGCCGAAGTTATGGCCCTGATATCTAACGATGGTTGGTGGGGCAACACCCTTGGTCATAAGCGTCTCTTCGACTTCACACGCCTACGTGCCATTGAGTGTCGACGCTCTATAGCTCGCTCAGCAAATACGGGAATATCTGGATTTATATCGCCTCGTGGCGAGACAATAGGCCCATGCCTTGAGTGGAACGAAGAGGGTGTGCTTACAGCCTCTGTTGAGCTACGCAACAACAAGACAATATATGTTCGCTATGGCGACATGGTAGCTCGCATTGCTTGTTACATAACAGTGCTTGCACTCATGTACTTTGTGGCATACCGCGTGCGCCATCGCAATCACCTTGTAGAGTAAATCCCCCTTAAAGATATTTTATTATGAACTATAACGAAACACTCGACTTTTTGTTCACTTCTATGCCATCGTTCCAGCGTGTTGGCGGCGATGCTTATAAGCCAGGATTAGAGCGTATCACATCATTCTGCCAGCACCTCGGCAACCCACAACGTAACTTCTACACAATACACGTTGCTGGCACCAATGGCAAAGGTTCGGTGTCACACATGCTTGCCTCAATATTGCAGCAGGCAGGCTATCGCACAGGACTCTTCACCTCGCCACACTTGACAGATTTTCGTGAGCGCATACGTGTTGATGGCGAGATGATTCCTAAGCAGAAAGTCGTAAACTTTGTGGATAAGCACGAGTCGAAGATGCGCGAGTTGGACCTCTCGTTCTTCGAGATGACCGCAGCCATGGCCTTCGACTATTTCGACCAAAGCGACGTGGAGGTAGCCGTAATTGAGACTGGCCTTGGCGGAAGACTCGACGCCACAAACCTAATAGTACCGATACTAAGTGTCGTTACAAATATCGGCATGGAGCATACCGAGTTTTTGGGCGATACCATCGAGAAGATTGCAGCAGAGAAGGCTGGCATCATAAAGAAGAGTGTACCTGTGGTTATTGGCCAACGATCAGATGAGTACAACCATGTATTCGAGGGTCGTGCTGCAGAACTTCACTCTCGAGTAATATATGCCGAGGAGGCATGGCAACTAAATGCTGTTGAGCATTTCGACGATGACAACCAGCACTTTAGCCTCACACGCATGCGTGACGACCGCACCTACGAGCTCGATGTCGACCTACTTGGCGACTATCAGCGCCACAACATTGTTACTGCATGTGCTGCCGCTGACTTCCTTGCCGAAGAGACACCTCTTACAATCTCTCGTCGTGCCTTCCGTCAGGGTCTTGCCACAGTTGTGGAGACTACCGGACTTATGGGACGCTGGCAGGTGCTCGGCCACGAGCCATACATGGTGTGCGACACAGGCCATAATGCCGACGGCATTAAGTATGTCGCCAAGCAACTTGAAAACCTTGAGTGCGACCGTCTGTTCTGCGTCATAGGCTTTGCCAAGGAGAAGGACCTCAACAAAATCATAGGACTTCTACCTCGCAAGGCACACTATATCTTCACACGTGCGCAGATTGACCGTGCCCGCAACATCGAGGATATTGCCGCAGCAGCCGACGCCATTGGACTTGACTATGAGTGCGTTGCAACAGTACGCGAGGCAATACTTCATGCCAAGAGCCTTGCCGGTACGGATGACGCAATCTTTATCGGTGGCAGCAACTTCGTGGTGGCTGAGATATAAGAGAAGCAACATAGAGTTGCGCGAAAGTGAGGGCGCTTCGCACAGGATTAATAGAGAGAATAGGGACGATAGGGAAAATAGGGAATTTAAGGAACTTAGTGAAGAGTATCACTAATATCCTTAAGTTCCCTAATCTCATTAAATTCGCTAATCAACCACCTCAATCAGCAAGATAAATTTCTCGTCAGAAGTCGTGAGATGAGGCTTATCACGAGAAATAAATTTCTCGTCAGAAGGGGTTAGATTTGGCTTATCGCAAAAGTGAGCACCCGAGGATAGTACACTTAGTACAGCCTCGGGTGCTCAACTTTTGGGATAGGTCGAAGATGCCCCCTTATCACGATAAATTAATATTGCTCTTTATCATTTGGGAAATCACGACTCTTAACATCATCAACATAGTGACCCACAGCCTCCGAGATGGTTGTTCCAAGGTCGGCATAACGACGCAAGAAACGTGGAGAGAAGGCCTGTGTAATACCAAGCATATCATGCGCTACAAGCACCTGACCATCAGTTGCTCCACCTGCGCCAATGCCGATGGTAGGAATATGCAATTCTTTAGATACACGCTCACCTAACTTAGCAGGAATCTTCTCGAGGACAAGAGCAAAACAGCCAGCATCCTCAAGCAGATGAGCATCACGTATAAGCTTCTCAGCCTCAGCCTCATCCTTAGCTCGCACATTATATGTTCCGAACTTATGAATTGACTGTGGCATAAGTCCGAGATGGCCCATCACTGGAATACCTGCCGAGAGTATGCGATTTACCGACTCGAGAATCTCCTCACCACCCTCAAGCTTTACGGCATCTGCCTCTGTCTCCTTCATGATGCGTACGGCAGAGTCGAGGGCCAGCTTAGAGTTACCCTGGTATGTACCAAACGGGAGGTCAACAACAACCAAGGCACGCTCCACAGCACGAACAACCGACTTAGCGTGATAGATCATCATATCGAGTGTAATGGGCAATGTAGTCTCGAAACCTGCCATAACGTTGGCAGCCGAGTCACCGACGAGTATAACGTCGACACCGGCTTGATCGACAATCTTTGCCATCGAGTAATCGTAAGAGGTAAGCATGGCAATCTTCTCGCCGCGCTGCTTCATCTCGGTAAGGCGCAATGTAGTAACCGCCCTTAGCGTACTTTCAACTGACATATTCAGGTTTTTGGTTAATTAATAATACAAAGTTAGCGATTAAAACTAAATAAGCAAATTTTTGGGTGACAATTAAAAAAATACCTATATATATTGGAAAATCAAGAATTTTTGTCTATATTTGCAACGTAATTGAGCGGGAGTAAGGGGACGGAGAGTCCCCTTATTTCGTCTATTTGCTGCAATAAACATTTAGAACATAGAGATAAAATTTAGAGGTATATGATTGACGCAAAGAAGGTTATAGAGATTGCTGAGAAGCATATTGCTGGTAGCGACATGTTTGTTGTCGAGTGTAAGACATCGCCAATGGGTGAGATTGAGCTGCTTATCGACAGCGACACAGCCGTAAAATTGGAGGATTGCGCAGCGCTTAATCGTGCCATCGAGGCTGAGCTTGACCGCGAGGTTGAGGACTATTCGTTGATGGTTGCATCGGCAGGCATTGGCTCAGAGCTTAAGCTTTTGCGTCAGTACCGCAAGATTCTAGGCAGCTCAGTGGAGGTGCTTCTCAAGGACGGCATCAAGATTTTGGCCAAGCTCAACGATGCTACAGAGGATGGTATCGTACTCTCATACGAGGAGAAGCAGACCGTAGAGGGCAAGAAGCGCAAGGTGACTGTTGAGGTTACTAAGGAGTATAAGTGGGAGGATATAAAGTACACCAAGGAGTATCTCGACTTCAAGTAGGTGTATAACACGCCTTTCCAAGAGCAGGAAATATAAACTAAAACAAAATATAAACACAGAAAATGAAGTACATTAATCTTATCAGCAACTTTGCTGAGTTTAAAGAGCTAAAGAGCATCGACAATGCTACTCTAATTGGCGTATTGGAGGATGTCTTCCGCCACGCTTTGCAGAAGCAATTCGAAAGCGACGAGAACTTCGACGTTATCATCAACCCAGAGAAGGGCGACCTTGAGATCTGGCGCAACCGCATAGTTGTAGAGGATGAGATGTTGGAGAATGAGAACACCGAGATAGCACTCTCAGAGGTTAAGGCTATCGACCCCTCTTATGAGTTGGGCGACGAGTATGTTGACCAGATTGACATGACAAAGTTTGGTCGCCGTGCTGTGTTGTCGTTGCGCCAGAACCTTGCATCACGAATCCTTGATTTGGAGAAGGCTGCATTGTTCGAGAAATACTCTGAGCGTGTTGGCGATATCATCACAGGTGAGGTTTACCAGGTTTGGAAGAAGGAGGTATTGGTGCGCGACGACGAGGGCAACGACCTCGTATTGCCTAAGGGCGAGCAGATTCCTAACGACTTCTACCGCAAGGGAGATGCTATCAAGGCTATCGTTAAGTCTGTTGAGATGAACAACAACCAGCCACGCATTATCCTTTCACGTACCGACAACCAGTTCCTTGAGCGCTTGTTCGAGCAGGAGGTGCCAGAGATTTTTGATGGTCTCATCACCATCAAGAAGATTGCACGTATCCCTGGTGAGCGTGCTAAGGTTGCCGTAGAGTCTTACGACGACCGCATCGACCCAGTAGGTGCTTGTGTTGGTATGAAGGGTTCACGTATCTACACCATCGTGAAAGAGCTTCGCAACGAGAATATCGACGTTGTGAACTACACAGCAAACACATCACTTATGATTCAGCGTTCGTTGAATCCTGCTAAGATCTCTTCAATCACCATTGACGAGGAGCGCAAGACAGCAGCCGTATATCTCAAGCCTGAGGAGGTGTCATTGGCAATCGGTAAGGGTGGTTTGAACATTCGTCTTTCAAAACTCTTGACTGGCTACGACATCGACGTATACCGCGAGATCGAGGAGGAGGATGTAGCACTCACTGAGTTCTCAGACGAGATCGAGGGCTGGATCATTGAGGCTTTGAAGAGCGCTGGTTGCGACACTGCAAAGAGCGTATTGGAGCTTTCAGTAGAGGAGATTGCACAGCGTGCCGACCTCGAGGTTGAGCAGGCAGCAGAGGTAGTAGCTATCCTCAAGGCAGAGTTTGAGTAGATGAACAATTAACGAAAGGAGAAATTAATGGATAACAATAAAAAGATAAGGCTTATACAGGTTGCTAAGGAGTTTAAGGTAGGATTCAACACTCTTGCCGATTTTCTCCAGCGCAAGGGTTTGCAGAGTGACTGCTCACCCTCATCGCCAGTTTCAGCCGACGTATATGCCATATTAGAGAAGGAGTTTGGTGGTAACCGCAAGGCTGGTGGCGAGCGCGACGCTGTGCGTGAGCGTATACAGCAGAAGGGCTCGGTAAGCATCAACTCACAGAGCCAGAAGGCCGAAGAGGAGGAGGCAGAGCTAATCATCAAGAGCAACATCATCAGCGTTAAGGATGAGGTTCGTGGTCCAAAGATCTTGGGTAAGATCGACCTCGACGGCAAGAAACCTGGGCCTAAGAAGGAGGAGCCAAAGCCTGTGGTTGAGGCACCAAAGCCTGTTGTGGAGGAGCCAAAGAAGGAGGTTAAGGTTGAGACACCAGCACCTAAGGCAGAGCCTACACAGAAGCCTGCGGCTGAGACCGTAGAGCCTAAGCGCGACTCAGTGTTCCGCACCGACGTAGCACAGCTTGGTGGTCCAAAGATTCTTGGTACTATGGACGTGTCTAACATGGTTCCTGGTGGCAAGCACAAGCGCAAGCGTTTGGAGAAGGAGAAGGTTAATGTTGCCAAAGAGGGCAAGAATGTTGGCAAGCAGGAGAAGGGCGGCAATAACAATAACAACCAGCGCCAGGATCAGAAGCAGCAGAACAAGCAGCAGGAGCAGAACCAGTCGAAGAAGAATAAGAAGCAGAAGCAGCAGCCAAAGCCTGTTGTACGCCCAGAGGTTTCAGACGAGGAGGTATCTAAGCAGATTAAGGACACCTTGGCACGTCTTACTGCTAAGGGCACAAAGTCGAAGGGTGCTAAATATCGTAAGGAGAAGCGTGAGGAGGTTCGTGAGCGCATGAACGAGGAGATCGAGCGCGAGGAGATGGAGCGCAGCGTGCTCAAGGTGACAGAGTTTGTTACCGTGAGTGAGCTCGCTACCATGATGAACGTATCGCCTATGGAGGTTATCTCGGCATGTATGAACCTCGGCTTGATGGTATCTATCAACCAGCGTCTCGATGCTGAGGCTTTGGTGGTTGTTGCCGAGGAGTTTGGCTTCAGCGTAGAATTCGTATCTGTAGAGATTCAGGAGGCTATTGAGACCGACGTAGATAGCGACGAGGAGCTTGTGGCACGTCCACCTATCGTTACCGTAATGGGTCACGTAGACCACGGTAAGACATCGCTTTTGGATAACATCCGTAAGACAAACG
>JAFODV010000074.1 GCA_017380515.1 Alistipes sp. | reverse complement strand
GTTGAGTTGGCTTTTTGAGTAGCTTTGGCAATTCCAACGCTTACATTAGTACTTGCTGGCACAGACTCTGAGTCTTGTTCCTGATCCTTCTTCTCCTGTGCTTTCTCTTTCATATTGCCAACAGCCTTTTCCACTCTCTTGTTTACACCTTTTTCAATTTCTGTCCCTACAGCTTTGCCAAGTCGTCCAAGAAAGCTTTGAGCCGAGATCTCACATACACCTATTGTTAGCAACAGAATGAATGTTGATACGATAAGTTTTTTCATATTTATGGCTTCTAATTTATGTTATATCATGGCATTCCTCCGCTATGATGTAGCAAATGTAAGAAAAAATTTGGCTTATTGGTCAAAATATGGCTGAAACAGTATGAGGCCGCCTTGTGGGCGACCTCACGCTTATCGAGCCGTTGACATGCTATCGTCCGAGCTCCGAAATATTGAAGCTACCGCTCATCTGTTGTACCTCAATCTTGCCATTGAGAATGTCGAAGAAGAATTTACGAATATTCTCAATTGTCAGCATGGCAAGATCTCCCTTGCTATTTGTGCCAAGGTCATAGGTCTTTAGAAGCTGTGTGCCAAGGCTGGCAGCGGTGAGCAAGAAGTGGTTTTGGAACTTGTCTGTGTCGATAAGGTCGGCAGCAAGCACCTTGCCTACAACGGTGTAGCTACGTAGGGTCTTTTGTGTTGTCTCGTCAACAAGCTTACTCTTAACCTCATCAACGTTGATGTCAATCTCTATGCGGCCAGAGTTCTCGGCCTGTGGCATATTGCGATACAATGAGCCAAGGTCTGCAAGGCTAAGGTTGTAGAGCTTAGCATCTGCCGCAGCAGTAATTCGCTCAATAGAGAAAGCACTTGGAAGTAGCAGGTGGTTGATGCCTGCAATGCGGATTACTGGGGTGTTGAATGTTCCTACGATAGAGTTCGACATCTCGATCTCCTGGGTTGCAAACACACCGCCGATAACCACACAGTTGTCGAGTTGTACCTCGTCGGCATATATGCTACCAGCAACGAAGGTGTTGTGTAGTGTCACGCTCTTGGCGTTAATATCTGAGGCGAAGCTAAGCTCGCATCGTGCAGCACGCGACACTATAGAGTTTGCTGAGCCTACACTCTTCTTAAACAATACTTTGCCTTCGACATCGGAACTTACATATAGCTCAGTCTGAGCAAATGCAGCGCCCTGCACCTCGAGATCACCCTTGCGCACCTCGATGCGGTTACCAAAGATTGGGCCCTCAACAACATTGTTGCCCTGGAAGATGATGTTTCGGTTAAGCTCGGCGATTTTCTCTGGAAGAATTGAGCCACGCACAAGGTTATCCTGAAGCTGTATATCTGTTTCGTTGAAACGAATCTCTTTGAGTTCTCTCATTGCTACTATTTGTTAATGTTACTCTTAAAAAGTTTTGTTATGTAATCCCTTACACGTGCGTCATGGCCAGTGGCATGGGCATACTGAGTGCCTATTACCTGGTTGAAGCTGCTGTGAAGCTGTGTTGGGTCGTCGCATCTAAGCTCCTTGTTGCGGATCTCTTCGATGAGCGCATTGTTGTCAAGACTAAGCTCGTTGGCTCTATACACCTGGCGATCAATTTTCTGGTCGTCGAGAGTCTCGACATAGCACACAGGAGCGTAATATGTGCCCTGTGCATCTCTCTCAAAAGCACTCTGAGCCAAGATGCTATCTGTCTTACGCTGAAGTGTGAGGTAGTCGTTGGCACGTCCCAAGGCCTCCATAGCGCGACGCTTGGTGTGCGATGCTCCGATGCGGGCCTCTGCAGCGCAGTTTTCGCCACCTGCCACAGCGGCCGTGGTAACGAGGTCGTTGCATGTTGCACGCTCCGCTGTTTGGTCGGTCGTACGCTTAAAGATAAATGCTGGTCGATCAATCTCGAAGATGCGATTTTGACACTCCTTATCGAGCTCTTCAAATATCTTTAGATAGCGCGATGTTATGCGTGTGTAGTCGCTCTGCATCTGTCGCTGCTTGTTGGCACACTGCTTCGAAAGTTCGTTTAGTCGAAGCAGCGTGGCATCAACACTCGAGCGTAGCTCTGCAATCTGTTGGCTAATCTCCGAACTTACAGTGCTGAAAAAGCCCTTGACAATGGTCGAGCCAATCTTCTTAGCATTCTCATTAATTGCAGCAACCTGAGCAGCACTCATCGTCACAACAGATGCGTTTAGCGCTGATATGTTGCTATTACAGTGGGTCACACTATGGTCAAATGGGTCGGTGTCAACGTAAATATCAACCTCAACATTCTCGGACGTAGTACCACTATATGACACATGGCCACCACTATTTGAGGCAGGGTAAGATACCGAGCCTGAGTAGTGAACATATATCGTCTTTGAAAATCTACGATGATATCCCATAGCCGTTACCTATTAAGTGTTTCAAAGTTGTTGGCGAGGAATAGCTTCTCGGCGAGATTCTTAACTCTGTCCGATGCCTGCGACATAGCCTTGATGCGATTAAATTCGCTTCGTAGCTCGTTGTCGATATATCCTCTGTTGTGCCATGTCATCTCGGCACCCGCAACAGCATTGCGTATGATGTCGCGGCTACGTGGCTCGATGTCGGTGTCGTTGACGATGACATCGACACGTCGGTTATCATACTGGTCGTAGTTAGACTCGCTGACTATCACCGGAATCATCATTGCATCGGCCTCGTGCTCCATCTTCATAGGCATGATAACACTATGTGTTAATGCCTCTTGCTGCTTGAGGTCGCTAAGGAAGTTATTCATTGACTCGATAGCCTGCATGCTACGATGCTTCATGTTTGATGCAAGAATTCGTTGGCTCACAGATACCGACTCAAGTTGGGCAACGGGAACGGTAGCCGTAAGCTGCTTTGTGCGATTTGATAGTGTGTTCACATCGCGCAAAGCAAAGTTCATCGTTGGCTTATCAAGCTCATAGACACGCTGTTGTAGGTTCTTGTTAATTGAGCTAAAGAGCTTTATATAGCGTGAGCATATCATGCCATAGTCGCGCTCCATGCGGTTGCGTATTGCCATCAGCTGCTTCTGCTGCTGATTGAGGTTCATAATGTGGGAGTCGACCTCGCTCTTTAGGCGAGCCACCTTTTGCGAAATTTGCGATTGTATAAGGGTGTAGAAGCCACGATTTACATTCTCGCAAACATGCTCTGCTGCCTCCTGCTCGGCGCTGATAACTGCGGCTTGCATGGCAATGACAGCTGCTCGAGTTTGGTCAACTTTGTGCGACACCGTAGTAAGGCTCTGAGCCATCGGTTTGGTGTCAACATGACAATCGATAGTTGAAGACATAGCTCTACGGTTTATTTGTTAATATTCTTGATTACTGCCTGAATGGCCTCGGCACGATTGAAATCGAAGCGGTTGTATGGAATGTTTAGCGAATCCATCACGCGCATGATGTCCTCGTTTGACATGTCACTAAAGTTTTCAATCGATACTCTACCTCCATTTGCAGGTGTTGTTGGCTCCTCAACAACAGTCTGTGGCTCGCTGTTTGCGGCAGCGGTTGCTGCATTGCCAAATATTGGATCGTTGCTTAGGTCAAACTCTGCTGCAGGCTCATTGGTTGTTGCTGTTGCTGCGTTGCCAAATATTGGGTCGTTGCTTAGGTCGAATGTTGATGGAGTGCTCTGCTCAACAACAGGACTCTGCTCAACAACAGGACTCTGCTCCTCGACAGGACTCTCCTCGACTGGAGTCTCCTCAACAAAGATTGGGCTCTCCTCGACTGGACTCTCCTCCACAGTTGGAGTCTGCTCCGCAACTGGGCTCTCCGCAATCTCAGGAGCGGTCTGCTCCTCAAAAATAGGAGCTTGCTCCTTAGTCTCAATCTTTGGCTTCTCAGTTGGCTCTGCATGTACTGATGAAGGGCTCTGTGCCACAGGCTCGGCAAATGGCACAAAATCGGATAAATCATTGACGCTCTCTCTATTGTTAAGCTCGTCAAGAGCATTCTGGGCTACAGCAGGAAGGTTAATAGCGATATGCTCGTAGGTGATATCCTCGATGTTAGGCTCTGGTGGAAGCATTGATGTCTTGGCAAATAGAGGGTTGACAGATGCGAGAGACTTGCGGCGATCCTCCAAAGAGTGAATCTGACTAGATGCAACAGCCACCTCGTTAGAGTAGCCATCACGAAGCTTAGCGTCGTAGTACTCGACATATCCAAACTTCTCGGCCTTGAGGTCAATATCCTCCTTGAGTCGTTCCATATACTCCTCGAAGTCGTTTTGTGCCTTTTGGAACTGCTGTGACTGAAGCTCGAAGGCGGTGATTGTATCCACCGAGTTGTCGACAACCTTAACCTCGGCTGCTGAAAGATCTCCAGAGTCCTTCATCGAACCCATGGTCTTCTCCAACGAGATGAGGGTGTTGTAGGCTGCCACATACTCTCGAAGGCTCTCCTGCATGAGGTTGATGATGTCGGAGCTCTCAGCACGATTAGCACGATAGAATGCATCGGTGTCTTGGTGCCACTTGTTTAGGTACGACATCTTTTGATCCTTGATGTGGTTGTAAATCTTGAGACGCTCGATACGTGTCTCTGCCATGAGGTTTTGAACAACGGGTGCTACAATCTCCTCATGAATCTGGTGTACTCCAAATGGCATGTTTGTGATGTTACCATCCTCTGATGTCCACATTCCGGTGAGCAGGTTGAACTTAACGCGTGAACTTGGACGAAGCTTAAATGGTTCATACGACTGAACATCCTCGCTGTAGTCGAAGTTCTCGTTCTTGATTCGCTCAATTTCCTCATACTCAAGCTGTGGTGAGTAGTGGTTGTAAGGTGCTTTGAGAATGTTAATAAGCATCTTGTTTGACTCCATCACAACCTTATCTACTGATGCAACCTTAAGCGTTGAGATTCTCTGTACCGAGCTTGCCATGTTGGTCATTAGCTGCTTGAGCACATCCTCAAACTGCTGTGTTTTAGTCGATAGCGAATCCTTGAGTTTGTTAAGCTCCTGGAACATGTTGATGCTTTCGTCATACTTCTCGCTGTTAAAGGCATTGACAACGGGTGCATCTGCTGGAACATCCTTTGTGGCAAACTCTCTCAAGAAGTTGAGCTGCTTACTGTTGTTTGCTATAAGAGGCAACGACACTGATGAAGTCTCAAGGTCGCCCATGCAGAATGATATGGTGCGTAGCGAGCGCTCCAAACCACCGAGGTAGTCGTGCTGGTTGATCTCCTGGATTGATGTTGAGTAGTCGTCGGTAGCGATTGTCTCAATCTCGTCGGAGCTCTCAACGATAGGGGCCACCGCTGACTGCTTCTCAAGGCGACCGATAGTGTCGATAAGAAGGTCGTTCTGGCGCGACACTTGAAGCACAACATCGGAATTAGGTGTTGAGCCTGTGTAGTCAACAATAAAGCTCTTGTCGTCGTACTTAATCTGATTTGCTACTGGCACATATGCAACGCCAAGTTTTGTAACTTTGTAGTCGCGGAATATCTCGCGATGCAACTTCTGAAACTCCTCGATTGTTGCATCAATCATAGCAATTCGCTTGGTGTATTGGCTCTTCTTGATGAAGTATATGAAGAATAGGATTATGGTTAAAAACCAAAACCACAACTTCGATATCTTATTCTCGATAGCTGCACGTTCGGCCTTAAGGTTATCAATTTCACCCTCGATACGCTCCTCTTCACGCACAATATTCTCAGCAGCCTGCTGATAGTAGTTAAAGAGAATCTTCGCCTGATCTTGATAGATGTTGTCAGACGATGAAAATACCTTGCCTTTCATATGATTAGTAGTTTTTATGGGTTAGTTGGAATATGTTGACTTACGTTTTTTTATCAATCGTGATGCCTTTCCAAGGTTTGCATCTATGCGCTCTCTGTTTAGCTCATAATTGCGAAATAGTGTCTCGGTTTCGGCAAAAACCTCGTTGATATCATCCTCAATGTCGTGTGATTCTTCTGAGTTTGATGGGCTTATGAAGCGCAGGTCTTCGCCAAGTTGATTTATCTGGTCGATAACCATTTGAGGTGCTGATGCGCTGTGGGCCGCCTCCAACATAGCGTCGTGGTTTTTGCGCATCTGTCGTACACAGTCGACAACGATGCTATTCTGCTGACTTACCTCCGAAATCTTCTTTGCGGTGGTGAGCGATGTTGCAATGCCGAGTAGAAGTAGGATGAGGAGTCCACCCTGCAACATGATATATATGCTAAACGATAGGCCCTGAAGGTTGCAAAGAACAAGAATGAGTATTGCAACAATTGAGTAGCCATACTGCACAAACCATCGTATACCTGTGTTGCCAATGCGGCGTTGTGTTTTGTCTCTAAGGTCGGCCCATGGAATGAGTATATCGACAAACATAACGCAGTAAGCCACCACTGATACTACAATGTTAAGCACAAAAAAATCCATCTGGGTTCTATCTCCCCAAATAAACCAGCCAGTGATAACTAGTGCCAAGCCTAATGCGGTGGCAATGTATGCAATCAAATTATTCATAATATGTCACTTATGTTAATTGGTATACTATCTCTTGTTGCCACATATAGGGCAGAACTTAACAGATGGAGCAAGAGTATTGCCACATCGTGCACACACATCTGTTGAGCCTATGCGTGTTCCACAGTTGCCACAGAACGATACTCCTGGTTGTAGCTGGCTGTTGCAGTTAGGGCATAGCACCGCAGCAGTGCTAAGCTGCATGCCGCAACCAATACATCTGCGAGCACCCTCATCGTTGTCTGTGCCACACTTAGGACATGGGTTGTATGGGTCGCCACACTTGGGGCAGAAGCGCATAGAGTTGGGGTAGCGGTGAGCACAGTTCGAGCAGTGCACCATCTTTGTTGGTTGAACGCCCTGCTGCATAGGTTGGCCACCCTGCTGGCCACCCTGCATATTGTTGTTTCCGCTAAATGATGGCTGGTTGTAGTGAGGCTGCATCATGCCCTGAGTCATGCCAGCACCCATGCCGCCACCATTGCCCATGCCGTTCATCATGTTGATAGCAAGAATACCTCCAAGAATACCTCCAGTGCCATTAGCGCCACCTATGGCATTTGTGAAGCCCTCGATAGCATTGTTTGTTGTGCCAAACATCTGCTCCTGCTGCCATGTATGACCAGTGATAGACATCTCGGCCTGCTTGGCAATAGCCTCCTTAACACGCTGACCTTCAAGTGTTGAGTCGTCAATCTCGACTGTGCTAACATAGAACTTTGCGAGGTTTAGACCAAGATTCTCGCAGAATGGTGCCATGCTCTCCTTGAGGTAGTCCGACATCTGAGAGAGGAAGGCCGATATCTGCTTGAAGCTAAGGTTGTTCTGCAACATGTACTGCATGATTATCGACTTAACCTTTGTTGTGAACTCGCCCTCAAACTGCTGAGTGAAGTCGTGCTCGGAGAACGACTGCTTAGTGCCCACAAGCTTGATGATGAAACGCTCGCTGTCGATGATGTTAAGACCATACTGGCCACGTGCAGTTAGAGGTATGTGGGTGTTGTATCCAGCATCGTGAATCGACATGCTGTCGATCTGCCACTGAATGCTGAATGTCTGAATCTTGTTGACGAACCAAACTTCGGCAGTAAATGGATTTTTGCCGCCAAAAGGAATGCCAAAAAGTGATCGTAGTATTGGTAGGTTCTCGGTGCTAAGAGTGTGCTTACCTGGCCCAAACTTGCCTACAAGCTGTCCCTTAGAGAACAAAAGTGCCTCTTGTGACTCCTGTACGATAAGTTGAGTGTAGGTGCTTAGGTTGGTCTCGGGGAATCGCCAAGCATAGATAGTCTCACTACCTTGAGGAGCCCATCTCACTAAATCAATAATTGCCATAATGCGGTATTCTTTTAATTATTTTCGTCAACATTAGCTGCACATTGGGTTGACCTCATCCGAGGTTGAGGTGCAGAATTATACAAAGTTAATGAAAATTTCTAGAATTAGGCGCTTTAGGCTTGAAAAGTTGGTGGTTTATCGAGAATTTTGTTGGCGTGGTGCGATGATTCTTATATGTGTGATTTTGTATTATGGCTATTTGTCGATTTGATGCGAGCTTATGCGTAGGGCATAGTCGCCATCGTGCCAATCAATAATTCCTTGCAACGAGCATCGTTGTGTTGGCATCTGCTCTGAGGCGTAGACACACTCTTTGAAGGTTACAACACGCAGGGTGTCGCAGCCATCAACAAAGTGACGTATAGTAGTTAGGTAGCGCTCGTCGAAATAGGATGTCGTGTCGCGCTCGCACCATGCCTTTGTAGCCTCATCGCTAACAACCTCAAGGTTGTGAATGGCTACGTAGCATAGCATCTTATTGGCGTCTATGTCTGAGATGTGAATATCCTTGCCATTTGGGATAGTGGGGCTGTAGTCGATGATTGTGAGGTAGTTGAGCAGCTGCTGCTGGGTGATGCGGTCGACAACATAGTTAGTTGTTGGCGTAGCACCTATCACCACTTTGTTGCCCTCTCGCCCGATGCTTAACCCTGAGCAGCGTAGCCTAACATGGCTAAATAGGGGCACAATGACGTTGATGTTGTCGCACTCTATCTTTAGCTCTATACCGCCACTACTATCAGCAATAACGATGCTATTACATAGCTCTTTGTAGATGTCATTGGCAACAACATATCCGCTTATGTATACGTCCTCTTTAATCGGCCTTGAACGCTCTGTGCATAGCGACCAAAGCGATGCTACAGATACGTCGCCAGTTAGCTCAAAGTGGCGCTCTTTGTCGCACGAGACACAAAGTAAAATACTGAGAATAAGGCTAATATATAGTGTAGTCCTCGGCATATCGCATTTTTAGTTGGTAGTACTCTCTTCCATTTGGATGCTTGCCATATTGCACTATGCCGTTTAAACTGAGCTTACCATTTGGAATATCCTCGTTGGCGTATGCTGCATCGTCACGAGTGTAGACCATAAGAGTGTCGTTGCTACTGTCGCAGAATAGCGCATAGCCTCGCCATGAGGCATACTCCAGAGTCTCGTGTTGTAGGGTGTCAATAGATGTCGACTCGATGAGTTGTAGTCCATTGATAGTGGTTAGCTCGCCACACATATCCTTGCTAAGCTCTGCAACAGATCTTTGTCGTGGTGTTACCTTTTCTACGCTATTTCCGCGTTCGATGACTCGGTTAATATCTACCTTTGTGCTCAGATAGTCAACATCGTAGGTGCTGTAGCTGTCGGCCTTGCTGCCCACTTGCAGCACTCCATAGCGATAGCCAAGTGTGCACCCTTTAAGGTGTAGGGCAAGCTCTATGCCTTCGGGATATGTTGTGTGTAGCTTGCGTTCGCCCACCATTATCTCTATGCCACCACTGCCATCTTCGGCTGTCATCGAGCGCAGAAAGTTGTTGTCACGATCTGACGAAGTCACTCTGCATCTGATGATTATCTCCTCTTCAACAATAACCGATTGCCCCTCACGAACCTTTGCTCGTAGGCGGGCAATGTTGGTTGTAGCCGCGCTCAACTCTGGGTTGAATGAGGGAGGCGTTGTGGCGTTATAACATCCTATGAATAACACCGCCACAATAAGATATGTGAGTCTGCGTAGCATCACTACTGCTTGCGAGGCTCAACCCACGAATCCTTCAATCCAAGGAAGTATAGTATGCCGTCGAGACCTACGGTAGATATCGACTGGCTTGCTGTTGCTCTTACCTTAGGCTTTGCGTGGAATGCGATGCCGAGACCTGCAATGTTGAGCATAGGAAGGTCGTTGGCACCATCACCCACAGCCACAGATTGCTGTATGTCGATATTCTCGAATTGGCAAAGTAGGCGTAGTAGCTCAGCTTTACGTGCGCCATCGACAATCTCGCCAGTGTAGCGTCCTGTGAGCTTGCCATCCTCCACCTCCAGCTCGTTGGCATAAACATAGTCGAAGCCAAACCTGCGCTTTAGGTAGTTGCCAAAGTAGTTGAAACCACCTGAGAGAATTGCCGTTTTGTAGCCTACACGCTTAAGGATTGTCATCATGCGGTCAACGCCCTCGGTGATTGGAAGGTGTATTGCTATATCCTCCATCACGCTGACATCGAGACCTTTGAGGAGTGCCACACGCTGCTCGAAGCTCTCTCTGAAGTCGATCTCACCACGCATAGCTCGCTCGGTGATGTTACGAACCTCGGGGCCTACACCAGCTCTATCTGCCAACTCGTCGATAACCTCGGTGGTGATAAGCGTAGAGTCCATATCGAAACAAATTAGGCGGCGTGAGCGGCGGAAGATACCATCCTTCTGGAACGATATATCTACCTCGCCCTTGTTTGCAAGCTCCATCAATGCACGCTGGAAGTTGCCCTTATCCATGAGTGTACCACGCACCGAGAACTCGATACTAGTTTTTGGCGCGCGCTCATCCTCGTCCAGGGGCATGCGGCCTGTAAGTCGGTTTATATCGTCAATGTTGAGACCCTCATCTGATATTGCACGTGTCACCTCTGAGATGTGCTCGGCTGTAATCTTGCGACCCACCATTGTGATGATATATCGGTTTTTACCCTGACCAGTCACCCAGTCGCTATATTGCTCATTTGTGATAGGCTCAAAGCGAATGGTCATGTTCATCTCCGATGCCTTAAACAGAAGTTCCTTCATAATCTGACCCGAACGCTCGGTTGTTGTCATAAAGAGAATTCCGAGGGTCATGGTGCGATGGATATTTGACTGTCCAATATCCAAAATAAAGGCGTCGTGGCAAGCAAGAATGCCTGTAAGTGAAGATGTTAGACCAGGTTTGTCCTCGCCCGATATGTTGATCTGAATAATCTCGATATTATCACTTTTCATATCTTTGCAATACGTTAATTGTTAATAGCGATGAGAATATATTTCGATATCTCAACAACAAATATACGAATTTTTCCAAAAAATAGTTATCTTTGTTGCTGTAATTTTTCGATTTACACCAAATTTTATTGATATGAAAAACCTATTATTTATCTCAACTCAGGCTGAGGAAAGCATTGCAGTTGTTGAGAATGGTGCGGAGGCAGCTGCCGAAGTAGTTAAGGAGTCGCCTCTTACTATCAATAGCGTTGAGGATGTTAAGGAGGGTGTTGAGCAGCTCTTCAATGTCGACTATGCAGGACTCATGGATAAGCTTTTAGATGGTGTCATGGTTGTTGGTTTAAAGATTGTTGCTGCGCTTGTTATCTACTACTTGGGCCGTTGGTTTGTTCGTCGTGTGATGAAGCTCATGGACAAGATTTACGAGAAGAAGAGTGTTGAGAAATCGTTGCGCTCGTTCCTTTCAGGCGTGGTAAAGGTGTTGCTATATGTAGTCATCGTACTCATTGTTATCCAGGTGCTTGGCATTAACACCACATCACTTGTCGCTATGATTGCCTCTGCTGGCTTGGCTATTGGTATGGCTCTTAGCGGCACATTGCAGAACTTTGCAGGTGGCGTGATGATCCTTCTTTTGCGTCCATATCGCATTGGTGACTATATCGACGCTCAGGGCGAGGAGGGTACTGTAACAAAGATTGGCTTGTTTTCAACTGAGATTATCACTGTTGACAACCGCATAATCTATATTCCAAATAGCACTATCTCTACATCGGTTATCGACAACTACTCGACTTCGGAGATGCGTCGTGTAGATTGGACTATTAGCGTAGAGTATGGCACTGACCCTGAGAAGTTGCGCAAGGTGCTTGTTGATATGCTTAAGAGCGATAGTCGTGTTGCTACAGATCCAGCACCAGTGGTGTTCCTCGTAAACCTTGCCGACAGCTCTGTAGACTTCTCAGCTCGTGTATGGTGCAAGAATGCTGACTATTGGGGACTTAAGTTCGATATTCAGGAGCGTATCTATGTCGAGCTTCCAAAGAATGGTATCAACTTCCCATTCCCACAACTCGACGTAAACCTAAAGAAGTAATTTACAACCAAATAATATTTTGATAAAACTATGGAATTGAAGGATATTTTGGCTATTTCAGGTCAGCCAGGCCTTTATAAGTTTGTGGCTCAGTCGATGCGCGGTGTTATCGTTGAGTCGCTTATCGACGGCAAGCGTATGAACGCTGCTGCAACATCACGTGTTAGCGCACTTACCGAGATTTCGATGTTTACCGAGGGTGAGGATATTGCTCTTGCTGATGTGTTTACTAACATCTGGAACTACACTGAGGGCAAGCAGGCTATCTCGCACAAGGAGTCGCCAGAGAAGATCAAAGAGGAGTTTGCAAAGGTGCTTCCAGAGTACGATCGTGACCGTGTTCACGTGTCAGACATGAAGAAGTGTTTTGCATGGTACAACATCCTCGTTGAGGCAGGTTTTACTGAGTTTAAACTTCCTGCAAACGAGTAATTTGTTGTGATAAGGGGTCATTCTCGGCCCATCACTAAAAGTAAGACCCCTCGGGCTGTACGTTTGAGTACTATCCCGAGGGGATCTTCTTTTGTGATAGACCAAGCCTAACCCCTTCTGACAACAAATTATTTCTCGTGATAAGCCCCAATCTTCGCCCCCAAGCTCATTGCCCTGAAAGGAGATGTACATCAAGTACACCCCCTTCCAGTGCAATTTCGACTTGTTGGCAAATCTTGGCACTTCT